>CAZWAE010000001.1:0-74637 GCA_964631805.1 uncultured Desulfobacteraceae bacterium
GATCGGTCATTTTCAGACTGACCCGGAGGCCCTCAATCGTTGCAGAAATCGGGCCTGCATCTGTTTCAAACCGCATCCGGGATCCGGCGATATGGGTCAAATAGGCAAATCGGGCAACGCATCTTGCACCGTTTCCGCACATTTCCGCAACGCTGCCGTCGGAATTGAAAAACCGCCAGCGGAAATCAGCGGTGTCGGAATTCTCCACGAGAATCAGTCCATCCGCACCCACGGACATGGCCCTGCGGCACACCCTCGCGATAAAATCGGGAAGGTCCTGGTTCGCCAAACGGTCCTTTCGATTGTCGATAATGATAAAGTCATTCCCGCTCCCGCTCATCTTGTAAAACGGTATCGCTTTCAAAGACATCGGTTCCATCCGTTCAAAAGGAAGTTACGGTTTCTCCTGCCACCAGATCTTCGTAGGACTGGCGCGCTTTGATGATCCGGAATTGATCCCCGCTTGCCATCACCTCCGGTACCTTCAGGCGGCTACAATAGTTGGATGACATGGTATACCCGTAGGCACCGGCACTCATCACGGCCAAAAGATCACCGCTTCTGGCATCGGGGACCTCCCGGTCTTTTGCCAAAAAGTCACTGCTTTCACAAATGGGGCCCACCACATCGGCAACGATAACGTTAGCGTTTTTCCGGTCCACCGGCTGGATGGCATGATATGCCTGGTACAACATGGGCCGCATGAGATCGTTCATCCCCGCATCGGTAATCAGGAAGGTCTTCTCCGGTCCCTCTTTCCGGTAGAGGACGCGTGTCACCAGGGCCCCCGCATTTCCCACGACCACGCGGCCTGGCTCTAAAATCAGATGGACCGATTCTCCCTTCAATGCGTCCACGATGGCCCGGGCATATTCTCCGGGTTGCGGCGGCGATTCATCGTCATAGGTGATTCCCAATCCACCGCCCATGTCCAGGTACCGGATGCTGATGCCCATCTCCCGAAGGTGCCCGATGAGTCGCTTTAGATTGGCCAAAGCATCTTCAAACGGTCCCACCTCTGTAATCTGGGACCCGATATGACAATCGACACCGATAATATCGATATTGGCCAGCCGGCTGGCCGCCTGGTAGGCTTCAATAGCGGTTTTGGTGTCGATTCCGAATTTATTCGTCTTCATCCCAGTTGAAATATAGGGATGGGTCTTCGGGTCCACATCCGGGTTGACACGGATGGCCACCGGCGCTTTTCGGTTCAACAACCCCGCCCGCTCATCGATCCTTGCCAGCTCCTCTATGGATTCCACATTGAACATGAGGATACCGGTGTTGAGGGCAAAATCGATCTCATCCACACGCTTTCCGACCCCCGAGTATACGATCTTTTCAGGGGCGATCCCGGCTTTCAACCCCCGGTACAATTCACCCCCCGAAACGATATCCAGCCCTCCCCCCAGATCGGCGAACAGCTTTAAAATGGAGATATTGCTGTTGGCCTTTGCGGAGTAACATACGATCCGGTTCAATCCATGAAAGGCCTCATCGAAAATCAGAAAATGGCGCTTCAATGTGGCATGGCTGTAGAGATAAAACGGCGTTCCGACTTTTTCGGCAATGGCGGAAACCGGAACCTCCTCACAAAACATCTCGTTGTCGCGGTATTTAAAATGATGCATATTTCCTCAAACTAAGTATAGAATCCCGTCATAGAGGACCAGGCTTTGGGTTACCCCTTAAAGGGGATGTCTTACCGTTGAACGGATTAAAACCGAAATTCGAAACAAATCCTAAATTCGAATGCTCAAATGCTCTAAACAATCAAGATGGGTTTCAATGCATAACGGTAAATTTGTTTGGAACATTAGAGTTTTGGTCACGCGCAGCGCAGGCGCTCCCGCAGCGCCAGCGCTTGCGCGGCGTGTGCGCCGCGTGTTAGAGTTTGTTTCGTATTTCATATTTCGTGCTTCTAATTTTGTATCAATTTGCTTCAGCAGGGACGTCTATATCTGAGCCGGCTCAAAGGAAAATGTTTTTCCAAATGAATAGAATCTTCTGATTGGGGCCTTGACGGCTGCAGCCCGTTGTCAGTAGATAAACTCGGCCGGATTGGAGTTCGGCCCCTCATCTCCATCACGATTGTAAACCGTTACCTGGTAGATATAGCGGTATCCCTTTTCCACGGACTCCTGATACTCCCATTTCTTCTCTCCGGCTAATTCGCCACGGAGGGGGATGTCTGCAATCCGTTCGAACATCAAGGGGCAGTCCTCACAGTCTGCAACAGACAGGGCTGTTTTTGAGCGGCTGACAAAAAATCCCGCTGCAACAGCGGCGGCCTGTCCACTGCTTTTCGGCAGGGTCCACCAGAGCCTGACCGCATCGTTTTCAACGGCTGCAGTGAGGTCGGAGATAACCGGAAGCGGTGCCTGCCGGGGTGCGACAGGAGGTCCCTTTTTTCCACATCCTGTCAGGATAGGTACGATCGCAAACAACAGGAAAAGCAAACCGGTGCCGATGACATACTTTTCTTTTCTATGTTTCATGTTTCACATATCCTAATTTAGAATCAACGATTATTGTCCAATGGAGGATCCGGTACATCCAACTTCAACCGAAATCACTTCCATTCTCTCTGCCGGAACGGTTTAGATCAATACCGTTCGAACAACAACCGACCCAAATGCCGGAAGAATTCATTCGGGAATCACTTTTTTCCGGCGATCTCTTTCTTTGCTTTTTGAACGGCCGCTTTTACCCGTGGGGTGGCCGTGCCACCGAATGATATTCTCCGATCGATGATCTGTTGGGTCGAAAGGGCCTCAAAAATATCCTCCCTGACCAGGGAAGAAAACGCGCTTAACGCTTCAAAACTCAGTTCATGGAGTTCCTTGCCCTGGCTCAGCGCTGCTGCAACCGCTTTCCCGACACAGTCATGGGCCTGCCTGAACGGCATGCCTTGGTTGACCAGGTAATCGGCGAAATCGGTGGCATTGAGAAAACCGCGGCAAGCGGCAGCCGCCATCCGGTCCTCCATCACCCCGATCTTCGGAATCAGTCTGGCATAGATATCGATGCAGGCTTTTAACGTGTCCACGGCATCGAACAGCAGGTGTTTATCTTCCTGCATATCGCGGTTGTAGGCAAGCGGAAGCGATTTCATGAGCGTCAACATGCCCATCAGGTCCCCGATAACCCGCCCGGTCTTTCCCCGGACCAGTTCGGGTACATCCGGATTTTTTTTCTGGGGCATGATACTGCTCCCCGTTGCAAAGGCATCCGGTAGTTCGATAAAATGAAATTCCGCAGAAGACCAGAGGATCATCTCTTCCGACAATCGGCTGAAATGAATCATGCTGAGACTCGCGGCCGCCATGAATTCGATGATAAAATCCCTGTCGGACACCGTATCGATGCTGTTTGCCGTCACTTCCGGGAAATCGAGCAGTTCGGCCGTGTAGTGCCGGTCGATGGGATAGGTGGTGCCGGCCAGGGCGGCGGTCCCCAGCGGCATCACATCGATCCGTTTGAGACAATCCTCGAATCGTCCGGTATCCCTTGAAAACATCTCATAATAAGCCAGAAGATGGTGCCCGAACAATACCGGCTGGGCTCGCTGCAAATGGGTATATCCGGGCAAGACCGTTTCCGCATGGGTTTCGGCGAGGTTGACCAGCGCCTCTTTGAGCCTCGAAAGATCGGAAAGAATCTGGCGGGTTTCCGCACGCAGATACATCCTGATGTCGAGGGCCACCTGGTCGTTCCGGCTCCGCCCGGTATGCAGCTTTTGGGCGGTTTTGCCCACGATCTCTGCCAGCCGGGTCTCCACGTGCATATGGATATCTTCCAGGCTGTCGTCAAACTGAAATTCGCCCCGCCTGATTTCCCGTTTGACCTGCCCGAGGCCTTCAACCATGAGGGATGATTCCTCTTCCGAAATCACCCCGGCTTTCGCCAGGGTCCGGCAATGCGCAATGCTTCCCTCGATATCGTAGACATAAAGACGCCTGTCTGTTTCGATGGAGGAGGTAAACGCCTCCACACTCCGATCGGTTTTCTCCGAAAATCTGCCGTCCCAGGGTTTTTGGGCCATCATTACCTCTTTGGATGGACTGCGGGTCCATCATTTTAGTGCCTGGCGTTACCGCACCCGGTTGTTTATCTCATAAGATTGTAGGATTGATCCCGGGTCTCAACCGACAGGGCGACACCTACACCTTCTCCATCATCAGCTTCCGGATTCTCAGCCGCAATGCGTTCAATCGGATAAAGCCTTCGGCATCCTTCTGGCTGTAGACATCGTCGTCCTCAAAGGTGGCAAAATCCTGGCTGTAGACGGAATAATCGGATTTCCGGCCCAGCACGGTACAGTTGCCTTTATACAGTTCAAGACGGACGACCCCCGATACCTGCTGTTGGCTCATATCGATCATGTTCTGCAGCAGCAATCTCTCCGGTGAAAACCAGAAACCGTTGTAAATCAGTTCCGCATATTTGGGGACCAGCGAATCCCTCAGGTGCATCACCTCCCGGTCCATGGTGATGGACTCGACGGCCATATGAGCCGTCCTTAAAACCGTTCCCCCCGGCGTTTCATACACCCCCCTCGATTTCATCCCGACAAACCGATTCTCGACAATGTCCACCCGCCCGATCCCGTGGCGCCCGCCAAGCCGGTTGAGTTCCTTCAGCATATTGGCCGGTGAGAGGGTCTTACCGTTGACGGCAACAGGATCGCCTTCTTTAAATTCGATCTCTATGATTTCGGCCTGATCCGGGGCGTCTTTCGGGGAAACGGTCATGGTATGCATGCTTTCGGGCGGTGCCTGCCAGGGATCTTCCAACTCGCCGCCCTCAAAACTGATATGCAGAAGGTTGCGATCGGTGCTGTAGGGTTTGGCGTGGGTTGTGGGAACCGAAATGCCGTGTTTCTCGGCGAATGCCATCAGGGCGGTCCGTGAATTCAAGGACCAGTCCCGCCACGGGGCGATGATTTTTATCTTCGGGTCTATGGCAAGATACCCCAGCTCGAACCGCACCTGGTCGTTGCCTTTGCCGGTGGCCCCGTGGCTGACGGCGTCGGCGCCCTCGATTTGTGCAATTTCCATCTGGCGTTTGGCAATCAGGGGTCTCGCAATGGAGGTGCCCAGCAGATACTGCCCCTCGTATATGGCGTTGGCCCGAAAGGCCGGAAAGACGTAATCCTTGACAAAGGTTTCCGTTAAATCATCGATATAGATCTTTGAAGCACCGGTCTTTTTGGCGTTTTCCCGGATGGGTGCCACCTCTTCACCCTGCCCGATGTCCGCTGAAAATGTGATGACTTCACAATGATAGGTTTCAATCAGCCATTTTAGGATGACCGATGTGTCCAATCCGCCCGAATAGGCCAGGACGACTTTTTGAATATCTGTTGACACGAATCTGTCCTTTCTTTTGACTCCGTTATGATCATCTTTCCGGGGCACGTTGCCCCTTGCGCTACCCCAGCATCACATCCAGAATGGCAGCGGCCATATGCATCTTGTTTTCCGCCTGGTCCCAGACGGCGGAACCCTCTCCCTCCAACACCGTTTCGGTGATCTCTTCACCCCGGTGAGCGGGCAGGCAGTGCAGCACCATGGCGTCCCGGGCCGCATGCGCCAACAGCTTGCGATTGACCTGGTACGGCATGAAAGCTTTTTCTCTCAGCATTTGCTCCTCTTCCTGCCCCATACTGGCCCAGACATCGGTGTTGACGACATCCGCACCCGCCACCGCCGCCACAGGATCGGAAGTCACCTCTATGGTGCCGCCGATCTCCCGGGCATTGTCCAGAATCCGGCGGTCCGGTTCATACCCGACGGGGCATGCCAAATGCAGGTTGAGCCCTAAAACCGCGGCGGCATTTATCCAGGAATGGGCCACGTTATTGCCGTCCCCGACCCAGGCAATCTTCAGGTCATCGACTCGCCCCTTGTACTCTACAACGGTAAATAGATCGCACAGGATCTGTGTCGGATGGTACCCGTCGGTCAGTGCGTTGATGACCGGAATGCCGGCAAAACCCGCAAACGCCTCCACCCATTCCTGTGAATAGGTTCGGATCGCCACAACATCCAGATACCTTGACAGCACCCGCGCCGTATCCTGAAGGGGTTCGTTACGCGACATCTGTGTGTCCGCCGTGCTGATGAACAAAGAGGTTCCCCCCAGCTTTGATGCCGCGGCTTCAAAAGAGACCCGCGTCCGGGTGGAAGCCTTTTCAAAAAGGAGACCCAATGTCTTTCCTGAAAGCCGCGATTCAACAATCCCCTGTCTCCGGCGTGTTTTCAGTTCAGCCGCCCGCCGGAACAGCCGGTGGAAATCTTCCTTGTCCAGATCCAGCAATGTCAAAATATCTTTTTTCATGATTCATTCCCTTATGGCGTCCGGACCCCTGAGATCAAAGCAGACCATCCAGGCCTTCCAGCAGTCCATCGATCTGGTGTTTTTCGATGATCAGCGGCGGTACGAACCGCAGGATATTGCCCTGGATGCAGTTCACCACCAGTCCCTTTTCAAGGCATTGGTTCACAATGGCATCGCCGTCGGTCGCCAGCTTCATGCCGAGCATCAATCCCCTTCCCCGTACATCAAGAACGGTTTCGTGTTTCTCTTTCAACCGGAGAAGCCCCGCCTTGAAATAGGCGCCGATATCTGAACACCGCTCGACGATCCCCTCCCCTGCAAGAATCTTCACCACAGCCAGCGATGCCGCGGTGACGATGGGTGTACCGCCGAAGGTGGACCCGTGGGATCCGGGTCCGAAAGCCTCGGCAACAGCCTCTTTTGCCAGCATCGCCCCGATGGGAAACCCGTTTCCCAATGCCTTGGCCAGGGTCATGATATCCGGCTGGATGTCGTCATGCTCATGGGCAAAGAGCTTTCCGGTCCTCCCCATGCCGGTCTGGATCTCATCGAGTATCAACAGGAGCCCGGCCTCATCGCAAAGCTGCCTGACCGCCTGTAGATATCCCGGGTCGGGGCATCGGACCCCGCCCTCTCCCTGCACCGGTTCCATCAGCACGCCACAGGTGCTGTCACATACGGCGTTTCTCAGGGCATCAATGTCATTAAAGGGAACAAAATCGAAACCATCCAGGACCGGGGCAAAACCCTTTTTGATCTTATCCTGCCCGGTGGCGGAAAGGGCCGCCATGGTCCTGCCGTGGAAGGATCGATCCATGCCGATGATCCGGAAACGCCCGGGATCGCCCTTGTCGTGAAAATACTTGCGGGCAAGCTTTATGGCGGCCTCGTTGGCCTCTGCCCCGCTGTTGCAGAAAAAAACCCGATCCGCAAAACTGTTTTCGGTCAGCCATAACGCCAGTTCCACCTGTGGGGAGGTATAGTAAAGATTCGAGACGTGCAGCAGTTTTGCCGCCTGTTCCGCCACCGCATCGGCCACCATCGGATGGGCATGTCCGAGATTGCAGACCGCAATACCGGCGACGAAATCGGTGTATTCACGCCCTTCGGTATCCCATAGGGTGGCCCCGCTACCCCGTTCAAACACGACGGGAAAGCGTTTATAGGTTCTGGCCATCACCCGCTCCGCCTCGGTCTTGATGTCGCTGGTCATGTTCATGGTCCGCCTTCTGCTGTGCGTGGGTTTGTTCCGCTGCCCCTTAACCGGTCTCTTTTACCGTCACTTCGGTGCCGATGCCGCTGTCGGTAAAAAGTTCCAGGAGAATGGCGTGGCGCTTTTTGCCGTTCAGGATGTGCACCTTTTCAACACCGTTTTTCAACGCCGAAAGCGCACATTCAATCTTGGGGATCATACCCCCGGAAATGGACTGGTCCCGGATCATCTTCCCGATGGTTTCCGCATCGATGGTGGATATGAGATTTCCGGACGGTTCCATCACGCCGTCCACATCGGTCAACAGGACCAACCGGCAGGCATCCAGCGCCGTGGCCATACGACTGGCAACCAGATCGGCATTGATGTTGAAAGTTTCCCCGGAACTTCCCACCCCCACCGGTGCGATCACCGGGATAAATCCCCTGGCCGTCAGGGTATGGATGATGTCCGGATTGATCCGGGTGGGTTGTCCCACCAGACCGGGGTCGATAATCTCCGGCGGTTTGTCTTCGTCATCCTGAAACACAATATGGAGCTTTTCAGCCAGTATCAGTTCGCCATCTTTGCCGCTGAGCCCGACCGCCTTGCCCCCTTCCCGGTTGATCCTTGCCACGATCTGTTTGTTTACCTTGCCCCCCAGCACCATCTCCACCACATCCATGGTCGGGGCATCGGTCATCCGCATCCCCCGGACAAACTTGGGGAACATCCCCATCCTGTCGAGCACTTCGTTTATCTGAGGTCCTCCCCCGTGGACGATAACAGGGTTCAAACCGATAAATTTCAGGAGGGTGACATCCCGGGCAAAATCGGTTTTCAATTGATCGTCGACCATGGCGTGTCCGCCATATTTAATAACGATGGTTTTGCCTGAAAACCGCCGGATGTAGGGCAGTGCCTCCACCAGAATGTCAGCAACATTGGGGGTCATGGTCCGGATCCGTTATGGGTTGTGAGTTGTGGGTTACGGGTTGCGAGTTCTAAAGAATGTACCGGCTCAGGTCCTCATCCTCCATGATATCTTTCAGTTTGTCATTCACATAGGACACGTCGATGGTAATTTTCTTCTCTTCCATATCCGGTGCTTCGAACAGGATATCCTCCAGCAATCTTTCCATCAGGGTATGCAGACGCCTGGCCCCGATATTCTCGGTCCTGTTATTGACCTTTTCGGCAATATCGGCAATGGTTTCCACCGCCGCATTTTCAAACACCACATCGATCCCTTCTGTCCTCAACAGTGCCAGATATTGCAGCAGCAGGGCATTTTTGGGTTCGGTCAGTATCCGGACGAACTCCTCTTTGCCCAAGGAATCAAGCTCAACCCGGATGGGGAATCTGCCCTGGAGTTCGGGAATCAGATCGGACGGTTTAACCATGTGAAAAGCCCCCGACGCGATAAACAAAATATGGTCGGTTTTGGCAGGGCCGTACTTTGTGGTGACCGTACTTCCCTCCACGATGGGCAGCAGGTCCCGTTGAACCCCCTCCCTGGACACATCAGGGCCGGTCGAGCCGTTTTTCCCCGCGATCTTGTCTATTTCATCGAGAAAAATGATCCCCGACTGCTCCACCTTTTCAATGGCCCGGCTGACCACTTTCTCCATATCAACCAGTCTCTGCGCCTCTTCCTGGGTCAATATCCCCATGGCTTCAGAGACTTTAACCTTCCGGCGGCGGGTGTTTTTCGGCAGGAGGCCGCCCAACATATCCTTGAAATTGATGCCCATCTCTTCCAGTCCTGCGCTGGAAAAGATCTCCACCACCGGCTGGGTCTGTTCCGATACGTCCAGATCCACATACCGGTTGTCCAGCTTTCCGTTTTTAAGCATCTTACGGAGTTTTTCTCTTGTCGAATGGCTCCCGGCCGGTTCCGCCATTTCAGGATTTTGAGGTACGGGGGCATCCTGATTTGCTTCATCCCCTTTCCCGGCCCCGGTTTCGGGCAACAAGATATCCAGAAGCCGCTCCTCGGCAGTCTGCCGTGCCTTGCTTTGGACGGCCGCCTGCTCCCTGGTTCTGAGATCATTGACCGTCAACTCCACCAGATCCCGGACCATGGACTCCACATCGCGACCCACATATCCGACTTCGGTAAACTTGGATGCCTCCACCTTGGAAAACGGGGAATCGGTGAGGGAGGAAAGGCGTCTTGCAATCTCGGTTTTTCCCACGCCGGTGGGTCCGATCATGATGATATTTTTGGGCGCGATTTCATCCTTCAGTTCCTCTGGAACCTGCTGTCGGCGCCAGCGATTCCGGAGGGCAACGGCAACGGACCGCTTGCCCTTGTCCTGACCGATGATATATTTGTCCAAAGCATTTACGATTTGAGATGGTTTCAGACTGCTCATATGGCTCACAACTGCTCATTTAGGGTTTTCAGCCAATGGAGAAACCTTAAGTTTCTTCCGCGTATGGATCACAACTCCTCTATTGTCAGTGAATCGTTGGTGAACACGCAAATGTTGCCGGCGATCCGCATCGCCTCCTCCACAATCTGCCTTGCATCCAGATCCGTATTGCGAATCAGGGCGGTAGCGGCTGCCTGGGCGGGGACCCCGCCGGACCCGATACCCATGATGCCCTCATCCGGTTCGATGACATCCCCGCTGCCTGAAACGAGAAACATCCGATCCCTGTCGACGGCGATCATCACCGCTTCCAGCCGCCGCAAATATTTATCGGTACGCCAGTCCCGGGCCAGTTCCACTGCGCTGCGTGTCAGGTTGCCGTTATAACGCTCCAGCTTGGCCTCCAGGCGTTCGGAGAGATTCAACGCATCGGCCGCACCACCGGCAAATCCCACGATAATGGTATCGTTATATATGCGCCTTACCTTTTTGGCGCTGTGCTTGATGACGCTGTTGTTCAACGTCACCTGCCCATCCCCTGCAACGGCTGCCCGGCCCTCGACCCGGACCGCCAGAATCGTGGTGCTTCGTATGACGCGTCCGCCGGCCATGGTTTTATCTTCTACACCGCGATTTCCGGTTTCAGGAAAATGGTGCGGTTTGATATTTTTCATGATCACGCTCCCTCGACCCGCAACGAATCCCCGGAACCGATCTATTTCCGGGGATGGGCACGGTCGTAAGTTTCCATCAGCCTGTCGATGCTGACATGGGTATATTTCTGGGTCGTCGACAGGCTTTTGTGGCCGAGCAACTCCTGGACGACCCTTAAATCCGCCCCCGCATCCAGCATGTGTGTCGCAAAGGTGTGCCGCAATGCATGGGGAGATACAGGGCTTGCCAGACCGCACGATTCAACGAGACGGGCCAGGATCCTGGCAATGGAACGGGTGCTGAGCCTGCCGTTTCGCTGGTTGAGGATCAACGGACCGTTTTCATCCCATCCGATCCCGGAATGCTGCTTCAATCTTTTCCGGTATTTCATAATAGCGGAGAGCGCCTTCTTGCCGATGGGCACCACCCGCTCCTTATTTCCCTTTCCCACCACCCGGACCAACCGCTCGTTGAAATCCACATCCAGGACATTCAAACCCGCCAGTTCCGACACGCGGAGACCGCACGAGTAGAGCGTCTCGAATACCGCCCGGCTTCTCAGTCCGTGAAGCGTATCCGTATGAATCGCATCCAGAAGCCGGAACATCTCGTCCACCGTCAGATAAGATGGAATCGGTTTTTCCTGCTTGGGCGTCATGATCAGGTCCGCCGGGTTTTCCGCAATGACGCCGTGCCGCATCAGATACTTGAAAAAGGACCTCAATGAGGACAATTTCCGGGAAATGGTCGACTTTTTATTTTTTTGATGCAATTTCCCGAGGAATCCCCGGATCATCAGGCTGTCCACATGATCAGCGGCAAACTCCTTTTTTTCGGATACTGTCCGGCGCCCGGACTTTCGCATTTCATCCAGATAAAAAAGAAACTCGTTGAGATCCCGCTCGTAGGCCCGGCAGGTATTATCGGAATACCCTTTTTCAGCGGAAAGAAACTCGATGAAAGTCCCGACAATTCTGTTCAATGAAGTTGACGGCATGAAAATAGCTAAAAGTTGATCAGCGATTCAAGTTCGGACCATGAGCCCACCTCCCTGAAGGGGTGGGGTTCCCGGTTCCACGGCTGCCTGAACAAAATGGGCTCTATCCCCTCCGCTTGGAGTAAATGGCAGGTGTCCAACCGGTCATCGACAAAAAAACGGCTCCCGTGCTGTTTCAATACGCCGGCTTTGGCTTTGGATGTTCCCGTCGCTACCATCTCAACGTCCTCCGTTCCGAGTGAAAGAACGCTGTTGAGCCAATTGGGAATCGGCCCCATATGGGGTCTGGCCGTTACCAGCAAAATCGGACGAACCCTTGCGGCGATCCGTTTCAGGACTCTTTTTGCCCCCTTGATGGCTTTGAGGGATACCGCATACTCACCGGATATGATCCGTTCCACGATGGCATCAATGACACCGGTGTCGATGGTCGTCAGGCAATCCTCAAGGGAATAGCAGGTGATATCCTCGTAACGGACCCCTTCGATCCGATACTCCAGGCGGGCAATTTCGAGAAACAGTCCCATGGTGTCCGCAATGACACCGTCGACGTCAAACGCGAGGGATGACGGATCTATCTTCCTGTTTGTATCCGCATGAAACGCCCGGCAAGCCTTATTCACCACAGGTTCCGCGTTACCGTTCAATGGATCAGGCCGCTTTTCTCGTTTTTTTCTTCAACTTGCTGATTTTCCGTCGATATATCGCGGCCATCTTATCATCTTCCGCTTTCAGTGCCGCTTCGCGCTTGCCCTTCAATTCCTTGATCTTTTTCTTGATGTCCCGGATGGAGGAATCCGATTTTTTCCTGGGTGCCTCCTCTATACCACGCGCTTTTTTGATGGCTGAAATCAGTTCAGCCTTGTTCATTCCATACACACCCGTAATTTCAGGCATCTCTTTTGCGAGGTTCCTGAGATCGTTGGCCGTCATCTTTTCCAGTGGTTTCTCTTTGGCTTCCTTCTTCTTTCCACCCATCGGTATTGGTCTCCTTTAAGCTGTCGTCCTTATTATCTTAAAAGCACAGACGGAGGCTGACCCGCCCCCGTCCGGTGTCTGTATCGTAAAACTTTTCTTCTAAACCGTTTATTTTTATAAAGTCAACAAAAATGAGCGTATCCCGTCAATCGCTTCCGGGCTTATTCTGTTTCGTATGTTGGTCAACCAATTGAATGAACGGTTTGAAAAGATCCATCGGAAACGGAAAGATGGTGGTGGTATTCTGTTCGGCTGACATTTCACGCATGGTTTGCAGATACCTCAACTGAAGTGCCGTGGGATGTTTGGTAATGATTTCAGCAGCCTCTGAAAGCCGGGTTGCCGCCTGAAACTCCCCTTCCGCATTGATCACCTTGGCACGGCGTTCCCGTTCCGCTTCTGCTTGTTTGGCCATGGCCCGCTGCATCTCCTGGGGCAAATCGATATGCTTGAGTTCCACCGTCGCCACCTTTATTCCCCAGGGATCGGTGTGGGTGTCCAAAATTTCCTGAAGCTGGGAATTGATTTTTTCACGATCCGAAAGCAGTTCATCGAGCTCAGCCTGGCCGCAGACGCTTCGCAGGGTGGTCTGGGCCAGCTGGGACATGGCATAGTTGTAATCCTCCACCTCTATGACCGCCTTGATAGGCCCGATGACCCTGAAGTAGATCACGGCGTTGACCTTGACGGACACGTTGTCACGGGTAATGACATCCTGCGGATCCACATCCATGGCCACCAGCCGCATGCTGACCTTGACCATCTTGTCGACGATGGGAATCAGGATGATCAATCCCGGGCCCTTGGCCTTGATGACGCGTCCCAGCCGGAAAATCACCCCGCGTTCATATTCGTTGAGAATTCTCAGCGCCGCTGAAAGAAAGAAAACAACCAGTACAACGATTGTTATGGTGGTTGCCATGATTATGCCTCCTGTGTCTGTTATGTCTCCTCTTCTACGGTGACCACCAGCCCATCCACCTTTACCACACGGACCTTACTCCCCTTTTTTATGGGCCGGTCGGACCGGGCCTTCCACAATTCACCGTGAACCATCACTTTCCCCTTCCCTGCGATCTCCTCTTTCACTTCCCCCAATTCCCCGACAAGGCCTTCCCTCCCGGTTTTCGGTCTTGTGACCTGCGCCTTGAATACCATGCCGGCAACGAGGATAAAAAAACCGGAAACAACCGCCACGGTGGGGAGCAGAACACCCCAGGACACCCGCATATCCGGCCTCTCCCCCTCAAACAGCATCAGCGAACCCAGCAGTAATGACACCACACCGGCGACACTGAGCAATCCGAAGCTGGTCACCTTCATCTCCAGGATAAAAAAGATCAGCGCCAGCACAATGAGCAGGATTCCCGCGATATTGACCGGCAGCGTTTGGAGAGAGTATAAGGCCAGAACGAGTGATATCCCGCCGATAACACCTGGGAATATGGCCCCTGGGTGGGAAAGTTCGAAATAAAGCCCGGCCATGCCGATCATGAGCAGGATATAGGCGATGTTGGGGTTGCTGACCACCCTCAGCACCCGTGTCCTAAAATTTTCCTTCAGGAGGACCCGCTCTGCATGTTCAATGTCAAGAATTCCCTTTTCCGCAACGGGCCTTCCGTTCATCTGGCGGATCAGATCGTCGAGATCCTTTGCCACCAAATCGATCACCCCCTCTTTCAGGGCTTCCGTTTCGGTGACGGAGACACTTTCACGCACAGCCTTTTCCGCCCACTCCAAATTTCGATCTCTTTTCTGTGCGATACTCCTGGCCTGGGCCACCATGTCATTGAGCACCTTATCGGACATGGCGCCTTCAACCTCTTTTCCCCCGATACCGACGGGATGGGCGGCACCGATATGGGTTCCCGGTGCCATGGCGGCGATGTCCGCGGCCATGGTAATCATGACACCTGCAGACGCAGCCCTGGCCCCTCCGGGACTCACATAGACCGCCACCGGCGCTTCAGATTCATATATGTCCATGACAATTTGCCGCATCGACTCGACCAGACCGCCGGGTGTATCCAGAATGATGATCACGCACGCCGCCCTGTTTTTCGAAGCTTTTGAAAGCCCCTGCCGTATGTGATCCGCCACACCGGGGCTGATGGCATCATTGATCTCGAGGATGTAGATCTGGCTGCTCTCCGCCCTTGCTGTCGCGGCATTGGCGGTAAGAACGCTCAAAATGACAACCCATAGGATCGATGTGGATAATTTCATAGCGACTTTGGTTCTTAAACTTTCAATGATCTCCGGTAGCGCCTGAAGAATGGCCTCAGATAGAATTTGTGGATCGGTTTAAGCATCCATTTCGATGCCCATCGCTTTCATGATTTTCTGGACATCCGCCCAGACATCCTTTTTTTTCCCGGCGTTGCGAAGCAGGTATGCCGGATGGTAGGTCGGCATCACCTGAATTTGGTCTTTATAATCGTGGAATCGACCCCGCAATCTGGATATCGGTTCTTTTGTACCCAGCAGCGTCTGGGCTGCGAAAGTCCCCAGGGCACAGATGATCGCCGGTTGGATGGCCGCAATTTGACGCCTGAGAAAGGGCAGACACGCAGCGATCTCATCGGATTGGGGATTCCGATTCCCGGGCGGACGGCACTTAATGACGTTGCAGATATAGACCTGTTGACGATCCAGTTTCATCGCCTGTATGATTTTGGTCAGCAGTTGGCCGGCAGCACCCACAAAGGGCAAGCCCTGGACATCCTCATCGTAGCCCGGCCCTTCGCCGACAAAAACCAGCCGGGCGTTTTCAGTTCCCTCTCCGAAAACGATGTGCCGGCGCTTTTCAGACAATCGACAGCGGGTGCAATCCCCAAGATCCGCCCTGATCCGTTGAAGGTCTTCACGGTGGATTTTCCCTGACCCCCAGCTCTCGATGGTGGCGACCGTATCCCCTGAACAATCCAGACCGCTCCATCCTGCCTCCGAGGCGGCATTCAAGGTACGCTTGACCCCGTCGATGGTGTCGTTGAATGACTGTTTTGAAATCATAATTGGACTATTTGCACAGCGCCGCCACCCGATCCAGAAGGATATGGGCCACCTCGTCCTTATCCATGGAGGGGAGGGACTCCTTGCGGCCGTCCTTCAGAAAGAGGGTCACCCGGTTCAGGTCCGAGCCGAACCCGGAGTCCGGCCTCCCCACAATGTTGCCGACAATGATGTCCAGGTTCTTTTCAGCCAATTTTTTCCCCGCATGGTTTTCAAGATCCTCCGTTTCAGCGGCAAATCCCACTAGAAAACGGTCCTGCTTCCGTTTTCCGACCTCCCGGAGGATATCCCGATTTTTTACCAGCCGAAGGCTTTTTTCATTCTCCCCCTTCTTGACCTTCCGATCCACATACGCTTCGGGCCGGTAATCCGACACCGCCGCGGTTTTGATGACGATGTCGGCCGTATCCAGACGGGTAAAAACGACATCGGCCATCTCCTCGGCAGTCTCCACCCGGATCACTTCCATATGGAACGGATCCGGCAACTGGGTCGGTCCCGACACGAGGGTCACCTCCGCCCCACGTTGTTCCGCAGCCCTGGCAACGGCAAATCCCATCTTTCCGGAAGATGGGTTGCTGATATATCGAACAGGATCCATGGGTTCCCGGGTCGGGCCCGCAGTCACCAGAACATGTTTATCCGTAAGATCATTGGGTGTCAAAAAACCGATCAGGCGGTCCATTATCTCGGGCGGGTCGGGAAGACGTCCGGGACCGGTGGTGCCGCATGCAAGTTCCCCTGCATCGGGTTCCAGCACATACAGTCCGTCTTTTCTTAACGTATCGAGGTTTCTCTCAACCGCCGGGCTTTCATACATGTGGGTATTCATGGAGGGGCAGATCACCACAGGACAGGTGACGGCCAGCATCAGCGTGCTCAAGGCGTCGTCGGCCAGTCCGTTGGCCATCTTCCCGATAATGTTGGCCGTTGCCGGGGCGATCACCACCGCATCGGCTTCCTGGGCCCAGTCGATATGACGGATGGAGGCATCACCGCTTTTTTCAAACAGATTGGTGCAGACAGGATTGCCGGAGAGCGCCTGAAATGTGGTGGGCCCGACAAACCGGCATGCGTTTTCCGTCATGACCACCCGCACCTGGGCGCCCTGTTTTGTCATCAACCTCAGCAGTTCCACGCTTTTGTAAGCGGCAATGCCGCCGCTTACGCCCAATATGAGATGTTTATCACTGATGGTCATCGATATGGCTCCGTTATCATCATCGGTCCCTCCCCATTCTTGTCGGCAGGCTCCAAAGTCTAAAAAGATAGTTCAACTGCCCGTATCTTTCAGCAAGCCGCTGTCTGTCTCCGATGTGGTCGGCGCCACCCAGATCTCGACATGGGTGTAAAAGCTTTGTTCGGTGACGTTGATCACACACCACCGGTTCTCCTTCCGGTACAGCATGATGGTCCGCACCGCTTTAAAAGAGCTGACCCGCTGCCAGTTGTCTTTTTGCATGTTCACTTCAAAAAAACGGATAAGGGAGGCCATTTCGGCCCGGCCCTTCAACGCCAGGACACCGGCGGTGAGGCTCGGTGTCTGGAACACAAAGGAGGCCTTCCGGTCCAGCTTGAGTTCGCTGGGTATCAGCACATCGCCGAAATCGTAATATACCGGAGACGGCCCTTTTTTTTTCGGACTGGTGGCCGGCTGGGTCATACCGCCGGATCGGGAGGACTGGAAAAAGGAACACCCTGTGAGGATAAATACCGCGGCAACCAGCAGGAGAAACACCCGTATGCGGTTCCGGGAATTAAAATGTATCATCTGTCAGCCTCCGTACTTAACTTATGTCGTTTTAGAAATAAACCCGAACAGGAGATAGTATATATAAGCTCCGGGTTGGTTAGGCAAACCCTTTTGTGTCTACAGCGCCGCTATTTTTGGGTCAGGCGAAATACCCCGTCCCATTTTTCACCGGGACCAACCGGCGGTTTTTCCATATATTTCCGGCACCTGTATATCAACACCTCCGAGGGAGTGGTTTTTTCAAAGGGAAAGCGTTCCAGGCTGTAGGACCTGCTGAACCGTTCGATCGCCTCGTCCCACTGCATCTTTTGGTAGTGGGCCATTCCCTCTTCGAACAAATCGATCAACTCCCGGTCTTCTGCAGACAAATCCCCTTTCATGGCAAACAGTTCATACACCCGGACCGGTTCTGATTTGCCCATCACGGTGATACGATCCAGGTAACGGGTTTCCACCATATCCATGACCCGCTTCGTCGCACCCGTTTCGTCCATATACTCCACATCCAGGGTGTATTCGCTCACCAGGTTGTACACCCCGTATTGCTTGGCCGCCGCTTCGAGCCTTGCTGAAAGATTCACAGGGTCTCCCATCATGGTGTAGTTCATGCGGGTGGAACTGCCCATGTTGCCCACCACGATCTCTCCCGTGTTGATACCGATGCGCATCCGCATCTCATGGACCACCTGCGGCCATTTATCCCCCGGGGTCCATTGATCCTGCGGCACGTTCCTCTCATTGGGATTTGCTTCTCCGGATCCCGTTTTTTCATTCCGCCATTTTTCCCGAAGTTCCCCGAGTTTTTTTTGCATGTTGACCGCCACCCGGCACGCCCTGACCTCCTGGTCCACCATTTCCATGGGAGCGCCGAAAAACGCGATGATGGCGTCCCCCTCGTACTTGTCCAGGGTGCCGTTATCCCCGATGAGGATATCGGTCATGGCGGTGAGGTATTCATTGAGCAGTTCCACCAGTTGATGGGCGGTCAGTTTTTCCGAAAATGTGGAGAAACCCTGAATATCCGTAAAAAAAGCGGTAATGACCTTGGCTTCCCCCCCCGAGCGTCGGCATGGTCCGGGTGTTGTGCATCTCCTGAATCAACTCCGGAGCCAGATAGGTGCCGAATGTCTCCTTGATAAACCGCTTGTCCTTCTCCTCCGTGAGGAGTTTGAAACCGAGGATCATGACAAAAATACCGGCATCTGCAAAAACCAGCGGTGTCGTGCTGATAAAGATGCTGGCCCCGAAGAAGGCTCCCACGACAAACAGGACGATACCAAAAAGAGAAAAAACGAAAAACACACCGCTTGTGCGGATGCCGGTCAGGCCGTATAGAAAGCAGGTTATCAGGCAAAGCCCGCCGAGGAGCATCGTGTCGAGGGAGGGATCGTTTTCGGACATGTTCAGCGGATTGTCCGTGGCGATGGTATTGAAGGCATTGATGATCACATTCACACCGAACATGCCGGCATAGGGGGTCTGCTGAACATCTCCGAGACCCGTGGCATTGGCACCGGTGAATATGAATTTATTGTAATACCGGTTAAACCCCTCCTCGTAAGCATCCAAAAGGGCGGATAGCATGCTTTCGTTACTCAATCCTTCACCCGGTTTGACGTTTCCGCCCGAACTTGGCTCGGGGATCTCCGCAAGATCATCCATTTCATAGACGGTTCGGTACCCGTCGGTGGGAATCGTCGTGCGGGACCGGAGTTTTCCGCTTGAATCCTGGTAGAATCGTTCATCTTTGCCTGCGAAGTTGACGTGGTAAAATCCGGTGACCGGGGTTTCGATAACGATGTTTCTCTCCTGGTAGGGAATGACGTGAAGGGTATTGGCACCGGCATCCCGGGCCGCGTCGAAAATCTCCCAACCGTCGACGATTTCCGATTTTCCGTCGATCCTTTCCAGCAGGTGGAGGGAAAAATCGGGAACCTTCTCCCCGCCGGCAGCCACCTCCTTCAGTCTATACAATAAGTAACGGTACAAATTGGTGTTGTAGGCGTATCCGGGCGGTGCTTTCGGATTGAGGACCGTCTGGATCACCATGTTCGCATCCCGGACCAACCGGACCGTCCGCTTGGTATTCGGGTCCAGCATCGGTGCCTTGACCCCGTTGAGCACGACCTTGTCGGTTTGGAAGCTGATCTGGTCCTTTCCGATGTGAAAATACTTCTGAAGCAGTATCAAAGTGACGGAAAAAACATTCCGGTAGGAACCGTCCTCCATACGGTAGGTGAAAAACAGGGGGAACAGGCGGATGACGCCGTCTTCATCCGGCAGGACATTGATCACGGAAGGGTGGGCGTTTTTGACATAATCGGTCAGGATCGGCTCGAGAGAATTGAAAACCACTGGGTTCATCACCTCTCCGGCCGGGTGGGAATAATTTTCAAGGATTTTTTCGTTGAGTGCGATCCGTTTTTGGAAATTTTCCGGCAGTGATTCGCGTTGCTCTTCCACCAACTGTTGGTCGATATAGACATTGTCATACCGGGAAAGGGCCCCGGCAAACTCTTGATCCATCCCGGCAAAGGCGTTTTTGACCCGCTCAATGGTCCCCGGATCCAAACGGAACTTATCCGTTATAAATCTCGGTACCGTCTCCGGTTTGGCAAAAATGATATCGAAAAAGACGGTTTCCGGAGAAAACCGCTGGATTTTGTCTAAAAATTCTGCGTGAATATATCGTTTCCAGGGCCACTTTCCAATCACCGCAATGGAATCTTCATCGTAACCCAGCAGGTGTACACGATCGGAAACATAAGGATTGATTTCGCCGATACCCGGTTCCCGCAGATAAAAAAGTCCGTTGAGAATTCCCCTTTCAATCCCTATAAAGAGATTGGAAAAGGTGGAGATCATATAGATGACCGTAAAGGCCCCGAGACCGACGACAAAGGAGGAGAAGATTTTTTTCAGCACAAGACACCTAACGGTTGACACACAACAGACGAACGCCCTATTTTTGGGTCAACTGGAACACCCCGTCCCAGGTCTGGCCGAGCTTCACCGGAGGTTCCGCCTTGAATTTCCGGCACCGGTAAATAAAGACTTCCGAAGGGGTGGTTTTTTCAAAGGGAAAGCGTTCCAGGCTGTATGAGCGGCTGAACCGTTCGATGGCCTGATCCCACTCCATATTCTGGTACAAGCGCATGCCCTCCTCATACAAGACAATGAGTTCCCTTTCCTTTTCGGATATCTCTCCCTTCATGCCGATCAACTCGTAGACGCGCACCGGTTCCGATTTCCCGACAACGGTGATACGATCCAGATATCGGGTCTCCACTGCATCCATCACTTTTTTGGGTTCGCCCGATTCATCCATATACTCCACATCCAGCGTATATTCGCTCACCAGGTTGTAGACACCGTACTGTTTGGCGGCTGCCTCCAGCCGTGCCGACAGGTTCACCGGATCACCCATCATGGTATAATTCATACGGGTGGAACTCCCCATGTTCCCCACCACGATCTCTCCCGTATTGATGCCGACGCGCATCCGCATCTCATGGACCACCCGCGGCCACCGGTCTCCGGGTCTCCATTGATCCCCGGGAACATTTCTGACATTTGGGTTGGGCTCTCCTGCTACTGTCTTTTCACCCTGCCATTTTATCCGAAGCTCATCGAGCCGCTCCTGCATTCGGACAGCCACCCGGCAGGCCCGGACCTCCTGATCCAGCAGTTCCATGGGGGCGCCGAAAAAAGCGATGATGGCGTCTCCTTCATATTTGTCCAATGTGCCCTTCTCTCCAATCAGGATGCCGGTCATCTCGGTGAGGTATTCGTTGAGCAGCTCCACCAGCTGGTGTGCGGTCAGCTTCTCGGAAAAGGTGGAAAATCCCTGGATGTCGGTAAAAAAAGCGGTGATGATTTTGGCCTCTCCACCCAGCGTGGGATGCATTTTACTGTCATACATCTCATCGATGAGTTCCGGCGACAGATAGCTGGAGAATGTGTTTTTAAGGAACTTCTTGTCCCGCTCCTCGGTAAAATATTTGATGGCGGATAACGTGAGATAGGCAACCACGAGGTATACCGCCGGTACGGTAAAATTGAGCAGTAGTTTGTAATTGACAAACGCCGCCTGCACCATCACCGCGTGTGCCAGCAGGCAGAAAAGTGTGATGGGAATGGCCCAAAGAGTGGTGGCCACCGGGAAAATAATCCCAAGCAGCAGGCCAAAAGAAAGCACCTCGGCGGCCGATAGATGATGAACCCAGTCCGGTTCTTTCAGGAATGCCTGCTCAAGGATATTTTCCACCACGGTGGCCTGTTTTTCCACCCCTAAAAAACCGGGGCTGAAAGGGTTGGGCCAGATGTCGGCCATACCCACGGCCGCCCCGCCCACCATCACCGCTTTACCCGCAAGTTTTTGCGGTTCGACGCTCTTTTCGAGGATATCGATGACCGAATAGGCGGGGATGGTCAGGTTGGGACCGTAGTAATTGATGTAAGCATGCCCGTCTGTCGCAATGGGAATTTCAACATTCCCCAGCTTGACCTTCTTGCTGAAATGCAGCACCACATCTTCCGGTGCCACATCCAGATAGGTCTGGGCCAGACGAAGCCCAAGGGGTGCGAAGGCCACCTCATCGTGAAGGATCACCAGCGCCTCCCGTCGAATGGCGCCATCGGTGTCCGCAAAGGTGTTGACATACCCCATTTGACGAGACGCCTCCGACAGGACCGGAATGGGAAGGGAGCGTCCCGGCATCACCGTGGGCAGAAACGTATCCACACCCGCGGGGTTATCGAACTGGCTGTAGGCGGCATTCACAAGGTAGGGGGGAAATTCTTCCGTCTTTTCTTCATAGGGCAGCAGCGCCATGCCCAGCACCACGTTTTCCCTTTCCAGCATGGTGGCCGCCATTAACTGATCGTTGTTCGCCACCTCCAGGGCCTGGTTGAGCTGCTCGAAATAGGCCTGGTTTTCCGGTTTTTCGTTGAGCAATCCCATCGCCACATAGACATCCGCCAATTCACCCAGAAGTTCAAGCTGGGGCGTAACTTCAGGATCGGTGAAAAGGACATCAAACCCGATGGCTTTGACCCCGTAATCGTTGAGCTGCTGAATCAAAGCGGCAATCACCGATCGGGACCACGGCCATCGCCCCAGCGCTTTGATGCTCTTTTCATCCACGTAGGCCACCGCTACCTGGCCGCTGGGCTTTGCCGGTCCCCTGAGCAAAAACCGGTAATCCACGCTTTTCTGCCGGATGGCATTGTACATGAAAGATACATTCAGGTAGGGCACAACGGCAAACACCGCTGCGATGGCCAGGCTGAACCAGAACAGTTTATTCCTGAACAATTTCCCGAATGAAAATAGCCGGGTTAACTTCTTTGTTTTTGGCATGACAGGACTCCTGATGAAAGAGGATCGCTTGCATCAACGCATGTTCAAAAAGAATTTTTGAGAACTGCGGGAATCGTTTGGGTCTAATCCTATCAAATATAAAGAAAAGCTGCAAAATAAAAGTGTGTCATGGTCGTTTCCGGAACCGGAATAGGGCATGTTTGAAAGTCAAAAAATCTGCCACCACTTTTTCTTGGGAGGTAAAAAGGGTTCGGGGCAGAAAACCGTTCTGCCGGCCAGCACCGCCCGGGGCCGATCCCGGACCATGGCGTTGGCGTCGGCCGGATTGCCCAGTATTTTCGCGGCAACCGCAACGGCCTTAGATAGGATCGGTGGACGGTTGTCCGATGAATGGGCATCCGTGGCAATAAAATGGGCCATCCTGCAACGAATCAAGGTGTGGGCGCTGTCCATGGCTTCCCTTCCGAAGGCCCCTGTAACGCTCATGGCGGTTACCTGGATGAGGCAGCCCATGGTGCAAAGTTCGAACATGAGGTCGGGCCTGTTTCGAAGCAGGGGATGGCGTTCGGGATGCGTGACGATGGGTGTAATCCCGCTTAATTTGAGCTGGAACAGCTCCTCCTTGAACCCGGAAGGGATAAATTGCCCGGGAAATTCCACGAGCATGTAGGCACCGGTATCGTTGATCGTGGCGACACGGCCGCCTCTTACCTGTTCCACCATCGCGGTGCAGATATGGACGTCCGATCCGGAGATGAGTGCCAGGGGCAACCGCTCCCGGTCAATCGTTTTCTGCAATTGTGCCACACCGTCTTTGACCTGCTTCAGATCATTTTCGTACACACCGTTTAAGGTGTGGGGAGTGGCCACGATGGTATGGATGCCGTCTGAAACCGCCACATGTGCCATGGCCAGGCTTTCCGCAATATCGGCAGCACCATCATCGACTTTGGGCAATATGTGGCAGTGGATATCGATCACGAATGGGTTTCGGAATGTCTTTTCCGCTGGGCTTTCTTTCGTTTTCTACCATCTTCCCCGTAGTAGTAATAGTAGTACTGATAATAGTAGTAGCTGTCGCGTCGGGCACTGACACCGTTAAGTACCGCACCGAGAATTTGGCCCCGGGCCGTCCGGACCTGGGCAACGCCGTTTTGTATCACCTGCCGGGGCGTCTCCCCCACCCGGACCACCAATAACGTGCCATCAACCACCTGGGATAGAATCACCGGGTCGGTCACGGCGGTCAATGGCGGCGAGTCAATAATGATGCGCGTATACCGTTTCCTGAGTGCATCCGTAAGGGCGACCATTCTCTTGGAGCCAAGTATCTCCGAAGGATTGGGTGGAATGGGGCCGCAGGGGATCAGATCGAGGTTATCGACCCCCGAGTCCACCATACAACTCTTGAAATCCGCAGCGCCCACCATGATGCTGGAGATACCGTTTTCACGATCCACATCGAACACCTTGTGCATCCGGGGGCGCCGCATATCGCAGTCGATCAATGCGACCCGCGATCCGGCATTGGCCATGGTAATGGCCAGATTGGCGGCACAAATAGTCTTGCCTTCATCTGGCCCCGCGCTGGTCACCAGAATCACCTGGGGTGCCTCATCCGCGGATGAAAAGAGAATACCGGTTCGAATGCCGCGAAAAGATTCGCTGGCCGTCGATTTGGGGGAGTGCAGGGTTACCAGATCACCGGGGATGCCGTTTTGCGACGCTTTCGTTTCCATGGCCGGCACCATCCCCAGATAGGGAATGCCCAGGTAGTTTTTCACCTCCTCCGGCATTTTAATGGTGTTGTCCATATACTCCAGAAAAAATGCCAGACCGATGCCCAGGGTCAAACCGACCACCATGGCCAGCAGGACGTTGAGTTTCTTCTTGGGTTTGACAGGATTTTCCGGCACTTCCGCCCGGTCCACCACGCGGATGTTCCCGGTTTTCATCTCCTCGGTGAGAGAGGTCTCCTTGAATCGCTTGACCAGCAGTTCGTACATATTCCGGGCGCTTTCCGCCTGCCGGCGGAGCACACCGTACTGGACCGCCTTCTGGTTCATCTGCAGGCTGTCCTGTTTTTGGGCCGCCAGCGCCTTCTTGAGGGTTTCTTCCCGGGCCAATGCAATTTTATAGTTGTTCCGCAAAGAGTTGATGACCCGTTTGACTTCGGTGGCCTTTCTTTTTTTCAGGTCCTTCAGCTCGGAGTCGATGGCCAGCATTTTCGGGTGCTGCCGTCCATATTTCTTGGAAAGCTCGGACATGCGCGTGTATAGATTGACCTCCATCTTCTTGATCTCACGGACCAGATCGTTGGCCAGCACCTCCGGAATGGAATCGAGCATGTCCGGGGATTTTTCCACGGAAAGGGCCTGGCGGTAGCGGGTTTCCGCTTCTACCCGCTTGGCTTCCGCTTCCACCACCTGCTGGTTCAACTGGGCCAGTTTTTGGGCCGTGATCTGTTCGGCATCGCTGGAAAAATCGGTGATAATACCATGTTGTTCCTTGTACCGCAGCAGGGCGTTTTCCGCGATTTCCACTTTGCTTCGTTCATCATCGATGCGTTCGCTGAGCCAGAGAACGGCATCCTTTGCCGCGTTCAACTTGGTCTCGAGGTTCTGGTCGATGTAGGCACGAACCAGTTCATTGGCCATTTTTGCCGCCAAACCCGCGTCCGTCGCTTCCACGCGGACATCCACCAGCCGGCTGTTGCGAATGGGCTCGATACTGACCCGGTTGATAAAGGATGACACCAATGCGGAATCGGTTTTCTCGGTATTCTCATCGCCACTTTCGGGCCCTGTTTTCAACAGGGATACCGTCCATTCGGTCCACCAGGCGATACTCTCTTTGAACCAGGCCTTGGTAGTTGATACAATATCGTCCTTGGGCGGCGGGAAGAACTCCGGGCTGCTTTGCAGGTCCAGCTTCCGGATCACGTCCCTGGCCACGGCACGGCTTTCGATGATCTTGTACTGGGTCTGGTAGTAGTCGGAACCCGTGGCATCCACCGCCATCACTTCCTGGATGGACATCAGGTTCGGGTTTTCCTTTTCGATGACGATGCGGGTCGATGCCTGGAAAATGGGGGTGGTGGTGAAAGTGTGGACAGACACGGTCAGCACCACCAGCATAAACAGGGAAAAGACGGTCCACCGCCTTTTGGAGAGAACGCGCAGGTAGTCGCGCAGATCGATGGTTTCTTCGTCGTAGGTGTCGTTCATAGGTTCCGTATGTTGTGTGTTGTCCGTTATAGGTTTGGGTTTTGGAAGCGGGTTGTGAGTCCAACAGCAAATTGGCTTTTTAGACTATAGGCTGTTAGGAAAAGCCTAAACGCCTAAGAGCCTTCAGCCTGGTCAGCTAATTACTCCTGCTCACTGTTTACTGTTCACCGCTTACCTTGTATTTCCCCTGCTCACCGTTTACCGTTCTCTGCTCACCGTACTAAAAGAAACTCTCCGGTACAACGATCACATCCCCCGGCTGGATGAGGATATCCTGGCCTTTTTTTCCGGCCTCGGTGATTTCATCCACTTTGACCTCGATGATCTTTTCGACACCATCCTCCACCCGGATGATCCGGGTGCGATTCCGCGCCGCAATGGGGGTGAATCCACCGGATTTGCCGATGGCTTCCACCAGGGTAATCTCTTTTTCCAGGTAGGCGTAGGATCCGGGCGCCTGCACCTGGCCGATGATATAAAAGTAATCCGCTTTGGGGATATAGATCAGGTCTTTGTTCGTCAGTGGAAGATTGGAGAACTGGTCGCCGCCTTTGAGCAATGCCGGAAGATCGATTTTTATAACGATTTTGCGCTGGTTCTCGGCTCCGGGGTTCTCCGTTCGAATAATCATCCCCTGTTTGCCGCCCTGTTCGAAATCGATGCCCCCTGCCTTGGAGATGGCGTCCAGCAGGCGCTCCTGCTCCCTTAAGGCATAGGATCCCGGTTCTTTGACCGAGCCGAGCACCATGAACTGCTTGCTGAGGTAATCGGTCACGATGACGGAAACGTGGGCATCCAGCATAAACTGCCCCTCGGCGAGTTTCAGCGCAATGCTGTTTTCAATTTCCGATGTGGTCATACCGGCCACCTTCAGCCGGCCGATCAGCGGAAACGAAATAAAACCGTCTGCGCTGATGCGAACCTTTTCCCGCGACAGATCCTCCTCTTCGTAAACAATGATATCGATAATGTCGTACCCGCCGACCCGGTAATCCCGATCTTTGACCACCTTTTCACCGGCGGGCAGGGCCAGGTACTCCTCCACCGAGTAGTTGGGCGTCTGCTCGACCACTTTTTCCAGTTCGACATCACCCGTGGCTTCATCTTCCTGGGCTTTTCTGAACTCGGCGAGCTGTGCCAGTTCCTCCTCCCCGAGATCCTCAAGGGCAGCGTCCGAATTGGACACTTTGGTGACCTGCACCACTTCGCCACCGGTCACGCACGCAAAAATCGAGATGCCGACGGCAATCACACCCAACAACCGTAAAACCGCATAATTTTTCATGGAATCGCTCAACATCCTCTGAATGGTTGTTTTTTCGAACCTTTTCAAACCCATGGTTTTGATTTCAGCAAAGTTTATTTTTTACAACCAGAGCCGTAAAAAAGCAAGTTTAATCCACTGGTTTCGCAGATTCCCAGGCAAATGCGGTTATCATGCCAGGAGCCGCTAAGATCCCCTGCATGAAAAATCGGTCATCTGTTTTACCCTGAAACAAGTTTTTTCTTTCAGAAACGACCGGATTGCAGAGCCGGCATTCAGGGGCGTTCCGGAATGCTATCCAGCCATTCCAACGCATATTTGGCCCACACGTCGTCGGGAAACTCTTCAAGCACCCGTCTGAATGCAACTGCCGCCGCTTGGTGACGATGGAGCATGAATTGGCACTTACCGATGTGAAACAGTATCTCCGCATAATTTCGGGCATCCGGAAAATCGATCAGGGTCTTTTGGAAAACGGAAAGGGCCGCTTCCCAGTTTTTTTCTTTGTAATGGGTGATGCCATAGAAAAAAGAGGTCTCATCACTCACCGAAGAACCGGGAAATTCAGCCAAGGCGGTTTTCAATACTTCCCTTGCCGCTGCAAACCGCTCCTGTTTCACCAGATCCATACCGGTACGGTACATGATGGTGGCATCGCGGTTGTGCACCAGAAAAATCGTCCAGACGGCACTGCCCAAGAGCAACAATACAGTTGCCTGTAGAATGGGCTTTCGTTTTTGCACCGGTACCATTTTGGAAATTCCTGACCAAACAGATTCCCCCCATCGATTGAATTGCTGGGCGTTATCAGATACCCGCGCCGCCGGTACCGGAAATAGGTGACGCATAAACCGCATTAAAAAAGGTGACGTGATGAAAAACATCAACAGACCGGCAACGGTCAGAACCTGGCCCAGATGATTGGGAAAGGTCGTTGAAAAGTAAAGCCTTACACGGTTCTTTTTGGGGTACACCAGCATGAATGAGGGAGACACCAGATAGACCCGTTCAGCCCCCTCCACCTTCCAGTTGGGGTGGTAGGAAACCCGAACCAGATGCGGTTTTCCCAGATGGGGCGTTTCGAAAACGATCTCCTCCGGAGATATGGATTCGTTGATCAACCGGCTGTCATCGTGAATGGAATGGGGCTTTTTTTCTCTTCTCTCTTCCAGAAAGTGGTCCGGAAGCCGGTCGTGAAAGATGGTTTTGAACCGCTTTTTATCTTCGGGACCGAGCCGTTTTTTGAAAATGACCGGCACCCTCAAATCTCCTTTCCGGAACCACTGATATGCATTTTGCTTCCAGTTGCCGCCCACCATCAACACCGGATCGTATTCTGCCAGCGACACGTAGCGATCGAGGTTTCCCGTATATCGATAGATGGTAAAGGGCGGAAATTCCTTTTCGCGCACCACCTCCGGATATGCCCCCAGCATCTTTTTCAGCTTGGCACCGACGGCAATGATGTGGCTGACGTTGAAAAGACGCAGATGGGCCAGTGCCCGATCGATCCGAACATGGGAATAGTTGTATTGGGGCAGGGGCCTTGAGGGCGTTGCTGAGATTTCAGACTGGATGTAGAACACAAACGGCGAGGTCGGAGAGGACTGGGGGTAGAGGCCCTCCAGTGTGGAACGGCCGGAAAAAAGGGGCAGCATCTCAAATGCCCGCAGAGAACCCGCCTTGGCGGTCAAATCGTTGTGTTCGTAAACCACCCGCGGGTCCTGAAGACTTCCCCGAAGATGGTCGTTGACCCCCTTGAACTGCTTCCATACCGCTTTTTTCTCAAAACCGTTATAGTCCCACTGGATCCAGTTGGGAATGTAGTTGACCTGCGAGTTCACCCACAACAGGGTGGCCACCGCCAACAGCACGGCTGTCATTCCCCGTGCGCGGACGCGCCGAATGCACTTTCCCAGCCCGATGGCACCCAGCATCACCAGGGTCAACTGCAGGAAAGGAATGAACCGGATATCCACCACGCCGATCCGGTGTGCCACCAGATAGAAAACTCCGGCGGCAACCGAAATCACCCACAGGTAGATCTCGGCATGGATTGTTGCCTCGTCGGCATCGTTTGTTTGGAAAAGGCCCCGCAACCAGCCGGTCTCCAACCTGCCGGGCACACCCCATTTCATGCACAAGCGCCGGGCAATCAGCAAAAACAGCCCGACGCAGGCAAGCACCACGGCCGGAAGCAGGATCGGCGGAAACACCTCCCATATATCTTTTATAATCCAGATAAAATTGTTGCTGGTGGTGTAAGGTGTGAACCACAACAGTTGCACAATCCAGAACCCCAATAAGAAAAAAGCCAGGGCATTGACCCTGAGATAATACCAGATTTTTCTGCCGAACCGGTCGGTGGTGAACAGCAGGAATGCGGTTACGCACACGCCGAACAGGATGGTGTATCCGTGGCTGAATCCCACCAGGGCCAACAATATGGCATTGGCGCGAACCCATTTGCCCTCCGTCAACCCACGATGGAAGGTTCCGATGTAAAGATAGAGAAACGCCATCCCGATCCCATATGAAAACTCGCCGGCCAGCGTGCTGGGGATGTTGCCACCCCACATGGAATTGGCTTCCATAAACAGGAACATCAGGGAAAAAGCCGCACCGATGAGTGCCGTGCCATAGTGAAACCGCAGATGACGAAGGCAGGCATAGACACAAAAAGGCAGGAGGAAAGGGCTTGATGCCGAGACCAGTTTGAAGGCTATTTTGAGTGGAACGAGCCATTCCAATGCCGCCATGACAAGGAACGGAAATGGGAAGTAAAACTGAAACAATGGAAACCCGGCGTAGTTTCCCGGCATCCATCCGATGATTTTCAAACTGGGCAGAAGCGTTCGAACGAAATAGTGTGCCGTCAGGTATTGGGAACACATGTCCCCGCCTGCGGTAGTGGTTTCCAGCAGCAGATATGCGGGATGATAGTAGCTGAACAGAAACCCGACGATCAGGCCGAAAACCGCCAGGCAGGAGACGATCCTTTTTAGAGAGACTATACTGGGGGATGCGCTGCTGTTCAATTCAGTCCCTTTTTTTACCAGTTGAAGTCGTTGCTGTTTCCCTGAATTGGAAATAAACGATCACACCCAACAGGATGACGGCCACAAACACCCAAACCCAGAAGGTCCTTTTAAACCAGTTTTCCTGTTCAGCTATCTCGAGGGTAGGCTGGACGATCGCTGTTTGGTGTTGGCCGTCGGCATCGAATTCGAGAAAACAATGCACCGGATAGGTGGCGCCCGATTTAGCGGTAAAATTGCGCACCCGGAAGATCAGGGTTTCCCTGCCCTTTGCGGGAAGGGTGAATTCAATGCGATCACGATCCGCGGACAACTCACGGGGAACCGAAAGACGGGCCGTAATACGCCTGGTTTTTTCCGCAAGGTTTCGCACCTCGATTTTCAGGCTGCCCGGCCGGCTCCTAAGGGGTATCCGTGCATTCATCGTCCGACCGGAAAGCTGCTGATCGACATCGTCACCCACCCGGAAGGTCATTCCGGACGTGGCCGAAAACGGGTAACGGTTGGCGTCGTGGTAATCTAAAAGGACACTCAACGGGTATCGTCCGGCTCGAATCCCGGGTTCGTTTTTAGAAAACGTAAAATGAGCGGGAGCATTCACTTCCATCCGCTTGACAACCCGGCTTTTCAGCGTCTCACCAAAAATGGTGAGAAATACCTGAACGTCGCGGGCGGCCTCATTGCCATGGTTGGTCACGTCGATGGTAACGGAAACCCTTTCGCCGGACACGTTTACGCTCATTTTTGTCGTCATGGATATAGTGCCGGCATGGGCAGGCGTAAATAGGACGCCGGAAAAGGCCATAAGGAGAACCATGCCCGTTAAAAACCTTCTGCAAAGGTATTTCTTATGTCTTCGGATGGCGTCGTATTGCTTATCGATCATTTGCGACGATGCGGATTTTTTATGTTTAAAACCTGCGATAATCTGTGCCTGCCCCGTAGTTCCGGTAGATGGTACTGGGTAATCTGCGGATTAAAAAAAAAGGACCCGCTGTTGCAGGTCCTTTCTCGATTCTTAGGTGGCATTGGGATTAATAGGTCGCGCTGATCTCCAAAGACACGCGATTTTGGTCCGTATCTTCCACCAGTGTCGTCTTGTCCTTTTCGCTTCGGCTGCCCTCGTATTGAAGTGTGGCGTTGAGCCATTTTTTGATCTGGTAATCGAGACCGATCTTTCCTGTAAATGTGTCTTCTTCCTGGCCCGGTGTGGCGGCCAGCAATTCGTTGTAGTCTTTGTGCTCGTAATCCACGCTGAGGTTCAGATTCAGCCGCTCGATGATTCCCTGTTTGAGCGCGACCCCAAAGTTGGTCTTGTTGTACCAGCTTCTCTGGGCTTCATCCACGGTGTCATAGGAATAGCCCGCCGTTCCTTTGAGTTCCGTTCGCTCCCGCACTTTCCAGGTCAGGTCGATGGAGGTCAGGAAATTACCGTCCGGATCATCCTGGGGATTTCCATCCACGTTGGTGTCGTCGTCAAAATCACCGTAACCAAAACCGAACAGCAGATCACCGGTGATCTTTGCAGAGGGGCTGAAGGTCAGGCCCACCAGGAAATCAAGTGTATCGATATTGTAGGTATTGCCTGAATTGAACCCCCGGGAGGTGGCACCATCTTCCTGTTTGGGGAAATCGGACTGGGCGTAGGTCACCACGAATTTCACGGCCGTTTTGGGGGTCAGTCCCCAGTAAGTCGTCAGCGCAACAATGTTCTCGTCCTCATCTTCCCACACATCCTCAAAGGCATCGTAACGAACGGTACGAATGGTATAATCAAGCTGCCCGGCAAACCGGTCGTCAAATGCTTTTCCGTAGCCCGCTGAAAGTTTAAACGAATTTTCGTACCCTGTTTTCCGATCCCCTTCATCGTCGGCCAGCGTTTCCGTGATGTTGCTGTAGGGGTCCTCATTGTCCTTGTATTCCTCGGCTACCCCCACCCAGTATTTGGAGGGGAACAAGTAGCCCGCATCCACATTGAACTTCACCTTTGTGTAGTTGTTCTCGTCGTGGTCCGAATAGACCACCGGAGCAATCTCGATCCCCGTTTTAAAATTCGGTCCCGGTTCATTGGCCTCTTTCATATATTCGAGTGCAAGCCCGCCGGTGATGGTATGGATGACATCATCATATTTTTCAAGCCCCTCGATCTCCGAAAAAATATTGTCGTCGTATTTGACGTTGTATTTGATGGTGGGAACCACTTTTAAGCGTCCCATTTTGATGTTGCCCTGGGCTTCCGCCGGTCGCGGGCAACACAGCGTGACAGCGAGCAACAACACACCAACCAGGTACAGCGAAGCTTTTGATGTCAGAGTCATGGAGATACCCCTATTCGTTTGTCAGTTTGCTATGCCGTCATCAGGTCATATTCGTACCGAGCGTCCGAACTTAATGCTACGAAACGCCGTGACGGAGACAAACCGGGTGCAACACCCGGCTAACCATTTAAAATTGTTGTTATGGAACGCCTTCCCCTCCCCTACACCGAGACGGAACGGTTCCCGCCCCGGTGGAATCGCTCTGTCACGATATCATTTTCCTGCCAATTCATCGGCCATCAGCACTGCCAACCGCTCATCGTCGTCGATATGACCGGTGTAGGGTGTTGTTGTTGGTGCACTCGTCGTGGTGGTTGTTACGGTCGTGGCCGTTGTAGCCGTTGTAGCCGTTGTGACTGTTGTAGCCGTTGTAGCCGTTGTGGCTGTTGTAGCCGTTGTGGCTGTTGTAGCCGTTGTGGCCGTTGGCGGCGGCGCATCTGTTGGCGGCGGCGCATCCGTCGGCAGCGGCGCATCCGTAGGCAGTGGCGCATCCGTCGGCAGTGGCGCATCCGTCGGCAGCGGCGCATCCGTCGGCAGCGGCGCATCCGTCGGCAGCGGTGCATCTGTCGGCAGCGGCGCATCCGTCGGCGGCAGATCGGTGCTCTGGACAATCTGCTCGGTGTTGGTGGTTATGACATTAGTGGTCGATTCGGCCGTCTGTTGAGCGGTATCGGCTTGTTGGGTGACCTGATCGGCCAATGCCTGAGCATCTGCTTCGTTCGTGGCAGTAGCAGCCTGGGTCGCCAACTGATTGGCACTGTCGGCAGCCTGTGTGGCCTGTTGTGCGGTTGTCGCGGCCGTATTGGCTGCGGCAGTCGCCTGTTGTGCCGTGTTGGTATCGCCGACGGCCTGGGCGGATGCCGCAAATGAATTGGCATCTGCCACAGCGGCATTGGCTTCCGCTGACGCAGCGGCGGCCCGGGCTGCTTCTGCCGCAGCCTGGGCGCCGGCTTCTGTTGGGGCCGTGGCAGCCGCAGTCGCTATGTTAGATGCCGTATTTGCAGCGGTTTGAGCCTGGTTGGCGGCGGTCTGCGTTGCAGCGACAGCGGTCTGAGCGGCGGCGGCGGCTTCGGTATTGCCGGCAGCCTGTGCAAATGCCACATCCGAATTGGCCTCGGCCGTGGCAGCGGTGGCCTCGGCTGCCGCAGCGGACGCCTGGGCGGCGGCAGCCGCCGCATCAGCGGCAGCACCGGTAGCGGTGGCCGCCGTCTGGGCCTGGGTGTCGGCTGTTGCGGCTACCGTTTGGGCCTGGGTAGCAGCGGTGGCCGCATTGTCAGCCGCAGCCTGGGCGGCAGCGGCGGCAGCAGTATTACCTTCCGCCTGAGCAGCAGCTACGTTGGCGTTGGCATCAGCGGTCGCCGCATTGGCCTGAGCGGCAGCAGCAGATGCCTGGGCGGCGGCGGCGGCGGCTTCCGCTGCAGCGCCGGTGGCCGTGGCGGCCGTTGTGGCCTGTGTATTGGCGGTTTCAGCAACCGTCTGGGCCTGGGTGGCTGCTTGAGCTGCATTGTTCGCAGCCGTCTGGGCGGCGGCGGCGGCAGTAGTATCGCCTTCGGCCTGGGCCGTGGCGACGTTGGCGTTGGCATCGGCCGTGGCCGCATTGGCCTGGGCGGCGGCGGCGGAGGCCTGGGCGGCAGCAGCGGCAGCTTCCGCTGCTGCACCGGTGGCCGTGGCGGCCGTGGTGGCCTGGGTGCTGGCGGTATCAGCCGCGGTCTGGGCCTGGGTGGCCGTGTTGATGGCGGCATCGGCGGCCGTCTGGGCGGCCTGGGCCTGTTCCGCCTGGCCGGTGGCCGCAGCGGTGGCGACTTCCGTCGTCGCCTCTGCAGCAGAAGCGTTGGCTTGGGCAGCAGAAGAAGCGGCCTGAGCAGCGGCAGCAGCCGCATCAGCAGCGGCCGTGTTTCCGGTCGCAACAGCCTGCTCAACCACAGCTACTTGCTGCTGGGCGGTCTGGGCAGCTGCGGTTGCCTGGCTGGCGGCAGTGGCGGCCTGCGCGGCGGCGGCACTGGCAGCGGCCGCCTCATCGGGGTTACCCGAAGCAGCGGCGACGTTGGCCTGGGCTGAAGCAACGGTTGCCTGGGCGGCAGCGGCTTGAGCGGCTGCCCAGGCAGCGGCCGCCGCTGCCTGGGCGGCTACAGTGGAAACACCCGACCGGGTCGCAACCCTCGCAGCTTCCTGGACCGCTTGATACCTGTTATTGGCTTCCTGAAGAGCACTCTGAGCGTTGTTCAATGCAGCCTGGGCGGCAGCGAGTTGGGCATTGGTCTCCTGGGCATATGCCGTGGCAATCAAGCTGGAATAGGCATTGGCCAGCCAGGCCAGAATCGAATCCAGGGTGTTCTGCCTGTAGGATATGGTTTTGCCTTCGATCTTCCGGTTGAACCGCAGGGCTTCTTCCACACCGGCTTCAGCGGCGGTTACACCGGCAGAGGCCGTGGTCCGAGCGGCTTCGGCCTTGGTTTTAGCCAGTTCCGCACGGTGTGCAGGTGCTTTTCGGTTTAGTTTTTTGGCTCGATCCTTAGCGGCATTATCCAATTGCGTTGCCTGGGTCTGGGTCCCCAAGGCTTTTTGTGCGGCCTGCTGGAAGGGCAGTTTCTCCACCTGGGGATCACCGGCCGGCAATTCCGATACCGGTACGGCCACATCCGAGGCTTTCATCTGCTGATCCTTAGGCACGGTGATTTTTTGACCACCGGTTACATCCGCGTCCCCAATCACATCATAAGAGGTGCTGCCGTCACCGGTCACTTCAATGGGAAAATCGGTTCCCCGGATGGCGGCCACCATGGTGGGGGTCCTGACATTGAATTTAGGTCCGGTCTTTTTGCGCTTGATGTTGAACATGATCTTGCCGAGCAGTACATCGACACGGCGCGACACGACCTTGCCCCTGGAGAACAGTCCGCGTTTTTCCCGTTTCTGATTCAAGGTGATGTTGGCATTCACATCCAAACGCATCTCACTGCCGTCCACCATGCGGACCTCCGCCCGTCCGCTGGTGGTAACGATTTTATCGGAGTTGTAGACGGGAAAAGGCACTTTTTTCAGTTTGCCCCATTTACCCTTGGAGCGTACCACCACATTTCCGGTGTAACTGACAATATCACCGATTTTGGCAGAGGTTCCGGAATCTTTCTGAGCGTTGGCGTCCGTCTGGTAAACAAAAGCATGAAACGGAAAAATCATGCTTAATGCGATCACATAAACCAGTATCCTTTTTCCCATTCTTCCTTCTCCTTATTTAGGTAAAGAGATGATTTGCTCGTATTGAAAATGGCAACCGACTTGGGTTGTTGATGACAGGTACCGAATATTGCACTGCGCAGGTTAGAGAGTTTAGGTAGAACCCAATAGCAGCCCTAAACGGAACGCAACACTCTAAATCTATTAACTATATCGGACTTAAAAGCACTACAAGAAGATAAAATAACTCAAACCTTTAAAATTTCTCTCATATTTTCGGGCAATTGTCAAATTTTTTTTCTCCCTGGCCAGGAGTTTACCGACCGGAAACGGGCGCGTCGCATTCCATGAACCATTCCGAAACCCCAAACCGCTTCCAATCCGACACGCCACAACGGATTTCGCCCGTCAGGAATTTGTTACCACCCACTGCAACACGCGCTTTTGAAGCGCCTCGTTCTCAGGCGGTACGATTCCCAGAATAACGGTATCATCCGGATAGTATTCCCGCACCCGTCTGGCAGCCTTTTTCCAGGATTCGGGCTTTAATCGGAGCGACCGTTGGAAAAGATCCTGGAATTTGCGGATCCCTTCCTGCCGGGTGCGGACACTCCCCCCTGTTTCACCTGCTGTTTCTGGTTCGGTTTCGGGCAACAGATGCGCCCGCCATACCCAGTACCATGCACTGCTCATCAACAAATCCGGTTTCATCGGCGCCCACCGAGCCGCCGCATCGAAACAGCGGTCCGCCGCCGGAAGCCAGCGTTCCATATAGTGGTAGGGATCATAGGTTTTGTAAGATAACCGATAACCCAGGTCATGCCATACATTGGCCAAAGTGGGGTTGAGAGAAAGGGTGTGGCGGAAAGCGGAAATCGCCTGTTCATTGATACGGTGTCGCGCTGTTTCCCCGGCGGCACCCATGGCGGCATAGGTGAGCGCACGGCGGAGATGATTTTCCGCATTGCCGGGTGCATATGAAAGTGCTGTTTCAACCGCCTCAGGATCCGGGTTCCAGTTGAGATTCAGAGTGGAGTTCCATTCCGTGGGACTGTGGATCTCGGATATAAAATGTCGGCCGGTGGCAATGATGGCACCCCCCAAACCCAGTAAAACCACCGCCCCGGCAACGATGCGAACCGGCATTGCAGGCCGGATGGTTCGTTTCGCATAAAAAAACCGCTCCAGGTATCCCTTTCGTTGACGATGTACGACCACAAATCCGACTCCCGAAAGGGCAGAGAGGGTCAACGGTGTGGCGGGGATGTGCATGTTTATATCCATAAAACCGTAAAACCCCATGGACAGGAGCGCGCCCATAACCCCTGCACCGATGCCCATGGCAAAACGATCCGATCGAGACCGCCAAACCCGGAAAATACCGACCCAAATACCCACAAAAAGGCCGATGAAGATCAGCAGACCGGCTATCCCGGTATCACAGCCGGATTCGATCCAGTCGTTGTGAGCATGTCCGCTGGAACTCACCTTATCCTTTTGATCCGCCATGTATCGTGGATAAAGATACCGGAAATTCCCGCCCCCTACGCCCAAAACCGGATATTCTCCGATCATTGGCAGGATTTCACGGACCGTCTCCCGCCGAACATCCGACCTATTTTCCCCCTTATCAGGTGATGCGTTATGTCCGATGCCCAGATACATCCCGAAGCCAAGCAACGTCAGGCAGAAAAGCACCGGCGCAACATGCCGCCATCGGAAATAACGATGAAAGCCCACGATTCCCACTCCGGCAAACAGCGCTGCGGTCATCGATAGGATGCCCTCACGGGACCCGGACAGAAAAATCGCTAAACCCATAAAAATGGCAGCAAACAAAAGTATCCTTGTCCCTGGGTCGGCCGCTTCAGGCGCAAACCAGGCAACCACCCGCTGCACCAGCACCCGGCGCCCCCCCAATCCGGACACCATTCGCTTTTGTTTGGGCTGCCGGGCCACCATGCACCCCAGTGTCAGCAAAAGGGCCATCAGCAGATACCCTGCATAATGATTGGGTGCAATATAGGTGCCCGTGGCCCGGCCGGAAAACCGTGCATGCACCCACCACCATACACGCGGGGAATCGCTGGCAAGCTGATAGAATCCATAAATCGATTCGAAAAAGCCGACGGCAACAAGGGTGTAGACCATGCCCATTATTCGCTTTTTTGACGTGACCGTATGGACCACCAGAAAAAACATCCCCGCGCAGGACAATAGCTTCAGCCCCATCAGACGGACCGGATACCGGTAATAGGCGATACTGGTCCAGGTCGGGGGCCCGGCGCCGACCCCGGCCCCGTCAAGGGCCTGGTGCATCATCAATTTATCGGCATATCCCTTGGGGGAAAGAAACGCCACCCATGAGGCGGGCAGCGGCATCCATTGTATTCCAAATAGCAGGATCAGTAGAATCACCGGCAAACTTACAGGCGTTTTTATCCAGACTACAAAACCGTCTTTGTTCAAAAAAAAACGGTCCAACACCCACGTCCCCAGGAGACTGAACACCAGCACCTGAATTACGGAATAGGCCCATACATGGACGGATCCAAAGGCCAGCGGCGCAAACAACAACAAAAACAGGAGGCCGGCGTAAATAATCCGGTCGCAGGTTTTGGCCGGCTGGTTCAGGGGGATGAATTGCGAATTTTTCAAGGTGTGAGAATTTTAAATAAGCCTTTAAGCGAAATGTAAGTTTTAAGGTTTTTTCCCAAAATGTCGTAAAGCCGAACGGTTGAGGTGGCCCGAAGTTAAATATTCATGTCATCCTTTTCCCATGACCCTCAGATACTTCAGGCAGGCTCATCTCTGCAACCAGATAATTGGGGCGCCGCTTGACCTCCATGAAGGTTTTTCCGATATATTCACCACATAGGCCTATAAAAATCAGCTGAATACCACCCAGCAAATATACCCCGGCCATGACCGAAAGCCAGCCGGAAACGGCTTTTGTGGTAAAGAATTTGATACACAACGCATACAAAACGTATGAAAAACTGGAAAGCGCGATGACAACACCGGCGATAGCCGCCGCACGTAATGGGAAAACAGTAAACGCCGTGATCCCGTTTACTGCGAGACTCAACATTTTTCTCAGTGAATATTTGCTCTTTCCCATATATCGAGGTGATGGGGTATATGGAATCTCGTATTGTCTGAATCCCAGCCATGCGATCAGCCCCCTGTAGAAAATCGTACTCTCGTTAAAACGCTTGAGGGAGTCCACCACTTTCCTGTCCATGAGCCTGAAATCCGCCGCGCCATGCTTGAGATCGAAGTCCGTTAGTTTATTCAGCAAGCGATAGTACCATCCGGCAGATTTTCGCTTGAGTCTCGAGAAATCCTTAGCATCGCGTCGGGTCGTAAACACAACATCATAGCCCTCCTGCCATTTTTTCAGCATTTCTGGGATCAGATCAGCCGGATGCTGCAAGTCACCGTCCATGGTGATCACGGCATCACCGGAACTCCAGTCCAATCCGGCCCGGATGGCATTCTGGTGGCCGAAGTTCCTGGAAAAGGAAATAAAGTATATATTCGGTTTGGCAGCTGATGCTGCTTTGATGATCTCAAGGGTTCTGTCAACACTCCCATCATCAACGAACAAGATATCGTAGCTTATCTCAATATCGTCGAGAATGGCCAGTGCATCAATGGCCGCTGAAATATTTTCCTCCTCATTAAAAACCGGAATGACGACTGTGGCCTTCTGTACTTTTGGATTTTCCATATGCACGCCTTCGCCCGGCTATCCGTTCACCGCTTTCAGTTTACTGTTTACTGCTCAATAGCTCATTAGCTTTTTAGCCTAAAGGCTGTTAGCAAAAACCTATACGCCTAAATGCCTTCAGCCTGATCAGCTAATTATTCCTGCTCACCGCTTTCAGTTTACTGTTTACTGCTCCTATTTTCAATATACTTCACAACTGCCCCCCTGAGCCCGATATTGCCTATCGGGAGGATACCAATGACAACCGATCGTTCCGGATAATAGTTCCAGATTTGATCCACAGCCAACATGACCTTTTTTTCTTCACTTTTAATCTCAAAAGAGGTCCTAAACAGCTTCTGGAACTTTGTGATCGCCGCCTTTCGATCCTCCACCACCTCGCTATGCGAACCGCTTTGGCCAGTTTCCGCAAAATGGGTCGACCGCCACACCCAGTACCAGGCGCTGTTGAACAAGATGCCCGGCCGTCTGGGCGCATACCGAACCGCCTGATCAAAACACCGATCCCCACAGCGAAAGGGTCGCGGCGTCTATACCAGACGCGGAGCATCCGGGTTATAAAAAAAACCGTCCCGACCAGCACGAGAATAAACCCGGAGACACCCAGTTCGGCACCCAGAGTGACCCAGTCGTTGTGCAGATTACCGCCAGTCAGCCGCCGAGCGAATTCAGGCGCCGGAGCCGGAGGGGCATATCGCGGATATAAAGAGGGCAGCCCCCCCATGCCGACACCGGCGACCGGGTATTGGTAAACCATCGGCAGCGCTACCCGTGTTTCCAGCATCCTGTTGTCAAACTGACGTTCTATGGACTGGAACTTGTTGAGGGTCCGATCGATACCGATATAGTATCCGTAGCCAAATATGACCAGGCAGACGGCCATAGTCCCCAATGCCTGCCGGCGATACTGCGCTTTCGCCATAAAGAGCAGACTCACCAGCAACATGGAGATGGAAGCTGCTAGAATGCCCCCCCTGGATCCGGACAGCAGCAGGGCGATGCCGACGATGAGGGTAATGTAAAAAAAGAGCGCCACCCGGGAACGGCCAGATTCCGAGAGCGCGCGATGCAGCTTTTTCTTGAATCCCTGCTTTACTGTCGTTCGTTCAGAGCGGCTTCGGTCAACTTTCCCGCGAAGCGCCACCACATATCCCAAGCCCAGACTGGCGATCATCTCCATGTACCCGGCAAAATGATTGGACCCTATAAATGTACCGCTGGCCCATGCGACCCGGCTGGGCCACCACCATACATTCGGCCTGGGGCTGAACACCTGGTAGATGGCATAAACCGCCTCGAAACAGCCCACCAGCAGCAACACGGTCACCAGCATCTCTATCCGTTTATGGGTATTTGCTGAGTTTAGCACCAGAAAAAAGAGTGCCGCATAAGTGGCCATCTTGAGCCACTCGACACCTGTGGCATGGCGGTTGTATGTCAGGGGTATCCAGCCTGAAAAGGCCCGTTCCGGTTGGGTGTCCCGCGCCAAAAGTTCCATCAACGGCGCTTTATCCGCAGCGGTTTCCGGAGACAGAAACGCCACCAGAGCAGGAGGCATGGGGATTGCCTGCAGCATCCCGATCAGCAAAAGAACAAGAATGAACCCGCCTAAAGGCGTCCGCACCCATGACCATTCCACATGCTGACGTGAAAAAATCTTATCGAGCAGATACAATAGCCCCAACGAGAACACGCCGATTTGGACTACCGTATACGCCCATACGTGGCGCAAACCGAAGGCCAGCGGTGCGAACACCAGTAAAAGGATGATTCCCCCAAAAACGATCCGGTCAGGGGTTAGGAGGCCGGATCGAGACTTTTTGAGGGTCGTTTTTCGCCGTCTGTCGGCCAATAAAAAATCTTTGAAGGAAATGTGAGATGTAGCGGTGAGTCTGCTTACAGCTAACCTGATCATTTTACCCCCGCTCACTCTCGACAATCGACTGCTTACAATTTCTTATCGATCAATTGTTGAGACCCCTTGCTGACTCGCGGTCAAGCCCACCATCAAATGCCGATATTCCGTCTTGACATCGGATTATTATCGTATTATTATACGAATTATTTTCCAATTTTGTGGTGGGAGAATATAAGATGCATTCAAAAGATTATTTGTCAGCGACCTCGCTTTCCAAAAAAACATCTGCCACGTTAGATTCACTTGAAAAAGGAGAATCTGAAAAGCTGATCATTCTAAAAAACAATTCACCCAAAGCGGTCCTTATGTCCATGGAAGCCTATGAGATCATGGAAGAAGAATTGGAAGATTTGAGACTGACCGCTCTTGCCATTTCACGCTTGCAGAGCTTCGATCCTGATAGCATGCTCACACATGAAGAATTGATGGCTAAGTTTGCCAAATGACTTGGTCAATTTTATACCACCCGGATGTTGAGGATGATCTAAAAAGCGTGGGTCCTTCCATGGCTCGCAGGATAATGCGATCCATCGACGCGAAACTCACCCAAGCTCCTTTACAGTTTGGCTCCCCACTATCCGGAAATCTGGGCAGCTTTCGTAAACTTCGGGTTGGTGACCACAGGGTCGTTTACCAAGTTCAGGGGAAAACGATCATTGTTTTTGTCCTGGCGGTCGGCGCTCGGAGAGACAAAGAAATCTATAGGTCTGCACTGAAAAGAAAATAGCCCAGCGAAGCTACAATTCACCAGCTCAACAGCTATACAAAATGTGAACGGAAAGCAGTGAACTTAAAACAGGGAAATGGCCATTGTAAGCAGTAAGATGTGAACAGTGAAAAATATGTACATTTACGAATAATTTTTCTGTTTCCCCTGCTCACTGCCGACTGTTCACCGCTTACCCTTTTCCTTTTTTCACGCGAATTGATACTGCGGATAAGACCATTCAGCATCGCTGAAATGGTCCTACTTCTCTCCAATAAATCTTGGGAACAACCATGATCCATGAACTCGAGTTCCCGTGCAATATAATGTTCTACTGGGCCGAAGTTTGCTTGGGTTGTCCGAAAAGATCATAACGGCTTTCAAAGGAAACAACGCCCCCTATCAAACGGAATAAAGGCGGAATGCGCAAATATGTGAAGCAATTTTCATCTTGATATTGCGACAAATTTAGGATAAACGATATGGTGTATTTTTTATGCGATAAAAGGAGGTGCAAAACATGCAGCCAAACCCACGAACTAAAAAAGCCAGACTCAATATTCAAATCTCCTCTGAACTTAAAAACAAACTTTATCAACTGTCCGCTAATCAAGGTAAAAAAGTCTCTGTCCTAGTTAGAGAATCCATTGAAGAAAAGCTGGAACAGATTAATAAAAAGATATTTGAGGAAAAAATGAAGTGCGCCTACCAAGGGTTGGCACAGGAAAACATGGAAGTTTCAGAAGATTTCAAATACGTTGATACCGAAAACCTTTAACGAGCGTAACGTATGGCTAATATTCAAGTTAAACGAGCCGATATCCATTATGCGAACCTTGATCCGGTTGTGGGAAGAGAAACAGGAAAAACCCGGCCTGTGCTTGTGATTCAAAATGATATCGGCAACATGTACTCACCAACGACCATTGTAGCGGTGATTACTGAATATTCAGAAAAAAAGGCATCCTATCCCATCTGTGTGGCCATCAAAAAGGGAAATGGCCTCAAAAAAGACTCAATTGTTAATTTGTCCCAGATTAGAACTATTGATAAAAACCTATACGCCTAAATGCCTTCAGCCTGGTCAGCTAATTATTCCTGCTCACCGGCGACCGCTCACCGCTTATCGATACTCCGTTTTCCCCCTGCTCACCGCCGCCTGTTAACTGTTTACCCCGTGAAATCTGTTTTCAAGTAGCTATTTCACCGGGGCCCACTTTATTTTCCACCTGCTCAACAGCTTACCAGCTCATCAGCCCAATAGCTTACCAGCTCAACAGCTAATCTGCTTAACAGCTGTAATCTATTGATTACAAAACACACTCCGTATCCCCAGGCATATACTCCGGAACAATCTCTTTGAATTTATCTCGTATCCCACATCCATCCTGTTTTTCGGCCAACTGGTGCAATTCTTCGATCCCCTCAATCAACCATTTCTTATAGCTTTCCTGATCGCCGTACCCGTTAAAATTTTCCCCGGCACGAATCACCTTGATCTTTTCGTGTCCGGTTTCGACGATCCCTTCGCCCTCTGTGATCAATTCTTCATAAAGCTTCTCGCCGGGACGGAGGCCCGTGTAGACGATCTCGATGTCTCGATCAGGCTCCTTCCCGGACAGCCGGATCAGATCTTTGGCCATATCCACGATCTTTACCGGTGTGCCCATCTTCAATATAATAGATCCTTGACATAAAAGAAAATGTGCCTCATAATAATTATAAATATTTAATATCAGTAGTTTATATATTGAAATAGCATTGAGAAGGCACGTTGCCGAAAATCATCTGCCGTGAAGCTAACCGTCTCCCGAATCGCTTAGCTCGTGAGCCACTTGATTTTATACACTATCTCAATTTCAAACATACCCGCGGAGATTCATCGGTCGATCATTTACGTGCTACCCCAAAAGCCGGTGATGGACCCAATTTGGGACAACTCCGATGACGATGCTTGGAATGACCTGCAAACCTCGTAATCTTGATGAATCAGCGATTGTCAGAATATTTAGCAGCACCTCTTGATGAATGGACTATCGAATATCGTGTTCATGCAACCCAACGTATGTTCAAACGTCGTATCGATGAGAAAGACGTCATGCAATTGCTTGCCAAGGGAACAATTATCGAGGAATATAAGGACGATTTCCCTTTCCCGAGTGTATTGGTAAACGGTGTATCAGGCGATAACAGGCCATTACATGCTGTTTTGGGGATTGATGACAATCTTTCCCGGCTTTATCTGATCACCATCTATGAACCCGACTCCAATAAATGGGCGGAAAATTACAATAAGAGGCTATCGCCATGAAATGTGCAATCTGCCGGAATGGGCACACAGTAAAGGGGCATATCACGGTGGTTCTTGAAAGAGAACAATCCACTCTTGTGTTTAAAAAAGTTCCCGCAAAGATCTGCGAAAACTGTGGTGAGGAATACTTATCCGAAGAGATCAATCGGAAACTTTTAGAAAGGGCCCGGGAAGCAGTCGAAAGAGGTGTAGATCTGGAGCTGTTACGATTTGCGGCCTAATTCACCTACACCTTTGTCCAGCTTGGATATTTTGGTGCGGATTTTCGCCTTGTCGGATTGAAAAGATACATGGACTGCCCATCCGTATATTTCACAAATTGATACGAATTCTTAGGCTCCGCTCTCCCGTCCTCACCTTCTCATGCACTTCCCGCTCTCACGCTCTTACGCCTCATGCTTTCTCGCTCTCCCACCTCACGCCCTTCCCGCTCTCACGCCTAACGTTCTCACGCTTACGATTCCCCTGCTCACTGACACCTGCTTACAGCTCACCTCGTCGTTACAACACACACTCCGTATCCCCAGGCTGATATTCCGGTACCATCTCCTTGAACTTCTCACGAATACCGCAACCATCCTGTTCATCCGCCAATAGGTAAAGCTCATCGATTTCTGCCATCAGCCATTTCTTGAAGCTTTCCTGATCGCCGTGTCCATTAAATTTTCCCGACACGGATTATCTTGATTTTTTCATGACCGGTTGTAAAGATCCCCTCCCCCTCTGTAATCAACTCCTCTTATAGCTTTTCTCCCGGACGCAGGCCGGTATAAACAATATCTATATCCCTATCCGGCTCCTTTCTGGACAGGTCTACCCCGTCAATATATGATTCCTGATGAGGATTATTCATTTCCGTGACCCTAAAATCCTGCCGGTCAGTGTCTTTTTGAAATAGAAGGCGATTCATGTGGCCAGCGATAAAATATCAATTGACATAATTACCATAATAATGTTAATTATGATTAACACTTTCCCACTCATAGCAGAAAGTATACTTTATGGAATATTGGTTTTCCGAACAAACGGCAAGGCTTCGGTCTCTTCCTGAAACCAGGCGCTACCTTTATCATGATATCGATTGGTCCGGTCGCTGTGTCGGCCTTTTGGGCGCCCGCGGTACGGGAAAAACCACCCTGATGTTGCAATACCTTCTCGAAAACTTCCCTGGATCTGACAAAACCCTTTACGTTTCCGTGGATCATCCCAAATTTCAAGCCCTATCCCTTTATGAATTCGGTCGTGAATTTTCTCAATACGGCGGAAAGATCCTTTTTCTGGACGAAGTTCATAAATATGACCGGTGGGCAAGCCATATCAAAACCTTGTATGATTCATGCCCTGATCTGCGGATTATCTTTTCCGGATCGAGCTTGCTGCAGTTGCAGGTTCAAGATACCGATTTGAGCCGTCGCGCGGTATTCTACCACCTGCACGGTCTATCCCTGAGGGAATTTTTATTTTTCCAGCAAAACATTGTCTTTCCCGTCATTGATTTCAACGATCTGATCGAGAATCATATATCCCATTCACAGCAAATCTGTCGGAAAATAAAACCTCTTGAACATTTTCGTAATTACTTACGATATGGCTATTATCCGTATTTCACAGAGGGCATAGATGTCTATCCCATGAAACTCAATGAAGTTATCAAACAAGTGCTGGAAACGGATCTGCCTTTTGTCGGACATGTGGATACCCGACAAATCTCAAAACTGAAAAAGCTAATATATCTTTTAGCGATCAATGTCCCTTCTCAGGTCAATATTCAAAAGCTTTCGGCAAGTACAGAAATATCCAGGCCCAAGGTCTATGAATATTTGGAATATCTCAAAAAGGCGCGTCTACTTCATTTAATCAGGGGAGGAGAAACAGGCTATAAAATCCTATCCAAGCCTGATAAGATTTTTCTGGAGAATCCCAATTTGGCCCATGCATTGGCAGATACAGTCAATACAGGTACGATCAGAGAAACCTTTTTCGTCAATCAAGTAACCAATGCGTTTGACCGTTATCCATCTTTGGCCAAAAGTTCAATTACGACCGCACGGCACGGTGATTTTACAGTACTGGAGCAATTTAGTTTTGAGATCGGCGGTCGGACCAAGGGAGCCAGGCAAATCAGGGGGATTGACAATGCTTTTATTGCCTCGGACGATTTGGAGACCGGATTTTCCCATAAAATCCCGCTGTGGCTATTTGGATTTCTCTACTAACCGGTTTTCTGCGACCTGCTCACTGTTTACTGTTCACCGCTTACTCTTTTCCTTTTTCCACGCGAATTGATACTGCGGATAAGACCAATCAGCATCGCTGAAATGGCCCTGCTCCTCTCCAATAAGTCTGTGAAAAAATCCTGATCAATATATTCCAGTTCTTTTGCAATATAAAGCTGCGTTCTTAGTTCCCCGCATGACCCTTTCGCAATATTCAGGAAGCGGATAAAATCCCGGGGGCTGTTCCGCTCATATCCCTCGGCAATGTTCGAGGGAACTGACACAGCAGCACGACATATCTGATCCTTAAATCCATAGTCCCGACATTCTTTGAAAACTCCATAGATATCAACTGCCAACCGACATCCTCTCTTCCACACCTCCAATCCCTCAAACCCCTCCGACATTTCACATTCCCTTCCCGCTCCCAGCCTCCAGCTCACCGCTCACTTTCCAATCCCCCGCTTACTGTCCACTTCCTTCATTCCCCTGCTCACTGCCCCCCGCTTACAGCTCACATCGTCGTTACAACACACACTTCGTATACCCAGGCATATATTCCGGAACAATTTCTTTGAATTTATCTCGTATCCCACACCCATCTTGTTTACTCGCTAACCTATAGAAGTCCTCGATTCCAGCGAACAGCAACTTCCTGAAGGTTTCCTGATCCCCGTGTCCGTTGAAATGGTCACCGGTCCGGAAGATCTCTCCTTTTCCGAATCCACAGTTCCGGCTGATCCGTTAAAATATTATCTGTACATCTTGCCACAACTTATGCTATTCCACGACAAATATAACAATTTACATGTATATTGACGGAGTTCAAATAAATGTACAAAAGAATCCTCTGTTTGCCTGAAACGCCTCGAAAGAGCTTTTTCCTTTGGGGCCCCCGTCAAACGGGAAAAACCACTCTGCTGAAATCGCATTATCCTGATGCTTTCCGAATCGACCTGCTTAAAACCGATGAATTGGTGCGCTACGCGAAGAATCCATCCCGTCTGCGGGAAGAGGTTACAGCGCTTTCAGCTGAAACATTGATCGTAATCGACGAAATTCAGAAAGCCCCCGCTCTCCTGGACGAAATTCATTACATGATTCAGGAGAAACGAAGTGTTTTCGCAATGTGCGGCTCGAGTGCAAGAAAAGTTAGACACGGCCACGCAAACCTGTTGGGCGGACGCGCCATGCGATACGAACTGTTTGGGCTGGTTTCGGAAGAGCTTGCCGAAGACTTTTCCATTGGTCATTTCGTCAACACGGGTCCGCTTCCTGAACACTACGGGGCCGAATCCCCCCACCTGGCGCTCCGCTCCTATGTTGAGGATTATCTGCGCGAAGAAATTCTGCAGAAGGGTCTGACACGCCGGTTGCCTTTGTTTTCCGACTTTCTCCGAGTGGCAGCTATCGGAGACACAGAAACGGTGAACATGTCCAACATCGCCCGGGAGACGGGAATCGCGGTCTCAACGGTCCGGGATCATTTTGGAATACTGGTAGATACCCTGATCGGTGCGTTTCTTCCGGCTTTTACGTTGCGTCCCAAACGCCGCACTATCCAGGCCCCCAAATTTTATTTCAGGGATCTGGGAGTGGTTAACCATCTGGCAAGACGAGGTATCGTCAGGCCTGGTTCTGAGCTATTCGGAAAAGCCTTTGAAAACTGGCTGTTTCACGAGATCTCCGCTCATACTCGATACAGCGAATTGTTTTATGATATTTCGCACTGGCGGCTTTCCAGCGGTATTGAAGTTGACTTCATTCTGGGCCCCGGTGCCATCGCCATCGAGGCAAAAGGCAAGCATCGCATTACCACCAGCGACACAAAGGGGCTTCTTAATTTCAAAAAAGATTTCCCTTCGGTCAAGCAACTGCTCATCCTCAGTCTTGAGGAACGGCCACGGCTCACTAAAGATGGCGTCCACATCCTGCCTCACAGGAAATTCGCCAAATCTCTTTGGCAGGGAAAATGGAATTCAGATCTTGCTCAGTAGTTCACAAGCTTTACCAGATCCCTGCCCCCCCCATTCACTTCTCACCAGCTTATCAGTTCAATAACTCAGTAGCTCTTTTCCTGCTCGCTACCTGCCCAGCAAAATTTATCCTGTGAAACCTTTTTGTCGCTGTTTCTCTGGAACCCGTTTTTGTCATTGTTTCACCGGGGCTCACTACTCACATCTTTTTATTTTTTATATACTTCTCCACCTCATCCTTAAGCCCATCATGCCCCGCCGGCAAAATGCCCAGTACCGCAGATCTGTTCGGATAATAGTTCCAGATTTGATCCACGGCTGTGAGCACCTTTTTTTTATCTGTTTTAATCTCAAAAGAGTTCCGGAACAATTCCTGGAACTTTATGATCGCCGCCTTATTGCTTGCCACAACCCCACTCCGATGTTTGTCCTTATTTGTTTCGGAAAAGTGCGTCGACCGCCAAACCCAGTACCAGGCTGCATTGTACAAAATGCCCGGTCTTCTTGGCGCACAGCGCACCGCCTGCTCAAGACACCGGTCCGCCGCCGGCAGCCAATTTGTAGAATGGTTTTCTGAATCGTAGTTTTTATAGGAATAACGGTACCCCAAATCATGCCAATAATTGGCCTCCGCCGGATTGCAGCGCAGCGCATTTTCAAGGCTTTCAATGACATGCTCGTTGATTTCCCGGCGTTGTTTCTCATCAGCAGCGGGAGTTTTCATGTAGTGGAGGGCCTTCTTGTGATGGTATTTGGCGTTGAAAGGATTCAACCTGATGGCCGCCTCGATATCAGGAAGGTCCGGGTCATAGTTCAGGTTCAGGGTAGAATTCCACTCTGTGGCGCAATGGGCTTCAGCCAGGAAGTGTCTGACGGAGGCAGTCATCAGGAGGCAGTAAACTGGAATAATCAATACCGTCAAAATTAGGCGGCGCAAAGGCGTCAACCGAACACGCCTTACCCGGTACATGAATCGTTCGCGACGCCCCTTTCGGTACCGGTGAACCGCTGAGTACCCGATAGCGGCAATGGCGGCAAGGGTCATCGGATTGGCCGGGACCCGCATATTGAGTTCAACATAGCTGTGAATGCCGATGGAGATAATACCGGCCACCGCGCCCGCACCGATCCCCACGGCGAAAGGGTCGCGGCGTCTATACCAGACGCGGAGCATCCGGATTATAAAAAAAACCGTTCCGACCAGCACGAGAATCAACCCCATGATACCGAGTTCTGCCCCCAATGTAACCCAGTCATTGTGTAAATATCCGGCTCCTAATTCATTAAATAGGGCCGTTGGCGCATAGCGGGTGTATAACGATGGCAGCACCCCCATCCCCAAACCGGTAAACGGATAATCGTATATCATTGGGGCAGCCACCAGTGTTTCCATCATCCTCTTTTCAAATTGTCCCTCTATCATTTTGAATTTAGCTAAGGTTCGATCAATACCAGTGCTATACCCATAGGCAAAAATGATAAGGCAAATGGCCGACGCCATTACAGCCTTCTTACGATAACGCTGTTTTGTTATAAAAATTAGGCATACTAGTAGCATTGTGACCAAAGCCGCCAGAATCCCCCCCCTTGAGGCAGACTGGAGTAAAGCAACGCCAACAGTTACGGAAATATACAAAAAAAGGGCCAACTGGATAAATGAGGTATTTGACAAATACTGATACAGTTTTTTCTTAATCCCTTCGACAGATGTCGAATGTTCAGGTAGGATTTGTGACGCTTTCTCACGCAGGGCTACAAGGTAACCAAATCCAAGAAAAACGATCAATTCCATGTAACCGGCGAAATGATTGGATCCAATAAAGGTTCCGCTAGCCCATCCCTCAACTCCGATTCGACTCGGCCACCACCACACATACGGTCTGGGACTGAACACCTGGTAAATGGCATAGACCGCCTCGAAACAGCCCACCATCAGCAGGGCAACTACCAGCACCTCCATTCGTTTTCTAGTATTGGCCGTATTGAGCACTAAAAAAAACAGTGCCGTATAAGTGGCCATCTTGAGCCATTCGATACCTGTGGCATGCTGGTTGTATGTCAGGGGTATCCAGTCTGAAAATAACCGGTCCGGATGGGTATCCCGCGCCAGGAGTTCCAAAAGCGGCGCTTTATCCGTAGCGGTTTCCGGAGACAAAAACGCAACCAGCTCCATCGGTAGGGGAACGGTCTGAAGTATCCCAATCAGTAAAAAAGCAAGAATGAACCCGTCGAGAGGCGTCCGCGCCCATGACCATTCCATCTGCTGTCGTGATAAAATTTTGTCCAGCAGATACAACAACCCCAACGAGAACACGCCGATTTGAACTAACGTATACGCCCACACGTGGCTCAAACCGAAGGCCAGCGGTGCAAATACAAGCAAAGCAATTATACCGCCAATAACAATCCGGTCGACAGTCACCTGCCCGGGCTTGGAGGTCTTGATTTTTTTACGGTGTTTGGAAATCGAAGAAAATCCAGAAAAATAGAGGACAATAAGCAATATAGAGCGTTTAAACGCATCTACGGGGAGGAGGTATTGGACCGGCGTCAAATTCCTCGATTGGGTGAGGGCAAAAATATCATAGAATGTTTAGTGATGGTATTCACCTTACCGTCGTGAAAATTTGAAGCAGCATGAATGTTTGATTCTTAATTCTCCTGAAGACACTACTCATTGCTGGCACTAACTTCCGACAGGTGATGCCTTCTGGACAAAAAATCGTGTTTCACGTCCGGTGATTCGGGACCACCGCCCATCCTCACTTTAGAATTGGATGGACCGCCATCATCCTCTCATTGTCCTTTCAGCCCATTCTCGGATTTGATATATCTTCTCAAACAAACATGGCACCTCAAGTCGTTTGGCAATGTTTCACCACATTCGCAGACCCAACCGATCTGTTTGGCAGGATTTCCCGCTACAAGTGCATAGTCCTGGACATTCTGGTTGACGACTGTGCCGGCACCGACAAAGGCATATCGTCCTATGGTTGCACCGCAAATGACAGTGCAGTTCGCACCGAGCGTAGCACCATGCTTGACCAATGTCGGACGCACCTGGTCCATTTTGCGGATCTCGGCTCTGGGATTATAGATATTGGTAAAAACCATAGATGGTCCGCAAAAGACCCCGTCTTGCAGGGTTACCCCTTTATAAACAGATACGTTATTTTGAATTTTACACTGATTTCCAATCGTCACATCAGGGCCTACAACAACATTTTGTCCGAGGTTACAGTTTTCGCCAATGACCGATCCGGAAAGAATATGTGAAAAATGCCATATTTTAGTGCCTTCACCGATTTTGCAGCCCTTATCGATAATGGCGGTTTCGTGGATCTGTGGGGATAGCATAATGACTCACTTTCAGCTTTTCAAACGGTGACAGAAGGGATGACATTCTCCTTTCAACCCAACTGGCGTCGAATGAAAGATATGATTCACGATTTCAATACTAGGCCTGGCCTCTAACAAGCCAAATCCACGCCCAGCCAGTATTTCTCGGTAGCTATGGGTATGAAGGTCGTTGAAGCCGTTTGAAAATTCTATTTCCTCATCGTCTATCGTAATTGAGCGATAGGTCCTTAAATCCCGGTCAATCGCCTCACTTGGTAGATGTTTGGCATTGACGCTTAAAAACCAGCGAACCCTGGCATGTGCCAGGCCCAAAAAACCGGCGGCAGTGTCTGGTTCATGCACATGAACAATATTTTCACGCACCGGTCCGAATATCCAACTAAGCACGTCAAAAAAATGAATGCCAATGTTTGTGGCAATACCTCCGGATTTCTTAGGATCTCCTTTCCAGCTTATGAAATACCACCTGCCTCTCGAGGTCAAATAAGTTAAATCGATATCATAAGTCTTAGCAGGATTTTGAATAAGCTCTTCCGCAATGGTTTTTCTTAATTTCATAAGGCTCGGATGAAGTCTGAGCTGTAAGATATTCCATATTTTATAACCATATTCATTTTCGAGTTCTTCGAGGGCATCCAGGTTCCAGGGTCTTAACACAAGGGGTTTCTCACAGATTGCATGCGCCTTGATTCGTAGGGCAAATCTGATATGGGCATCGTGCAGGTAATTTGGTGAACATATGGTTACGTATTCCAGGCCCGCATCCTTGCGGCGTAGCTTTTCAGCATGCCGGTCGAAACGCTCGAACTCTGTAAAAAAAGAGGCTTCCGGAAAATAGCTGTCAATAATTCCTACGGAATCGTTAGGGTCTAACGCTGAAACCATCTTGTTACCGGTTTCCGCGATAGCCTTCATATGGCGAGGGGCAACATATCCACCAGCACCTATAAGAGCAAAGTTTTTTGGGCGAACCATCATTTAAACTCCAACAGTTCGATAAATTTGAGGTTATTGTTTGGGAAATTTCACATCACATCGCACCGATTATCCCAACCAATAATCTATATGGGCAATTGTTCTGATATTCTGACAAATTAGATCTCAAAAAACTATCGACTCCGGGCACCCTTTAAAGAAATATTGTAGACTATTTTTAAGAAATATGTACACTGTGTTTTCAAGGGGTTCTTCATGTATTTCTGAATATATTTTTCCTCAGAAACACATATTTCTTCGATGGTTTTCGGCATATCAGCGTAAAACGGGGGAAGCAAGCCGGGTTTCACGCGTTCCCGCAACTCCACCAATTTTTCGTCGTACAGGCATATATATTGAGAACTCAAAGGTCTGATTCCGACAATCTGTAGATCCCCTCTGAGCCAGTTGTAAAACATGGGTAGTTCATCCAGCCAGAATTTTCTCATGAACTTACCCCATTCGGTCACCCGGAAATCGTTGTTGAACTTACCCCCCTCCTGAAGCTTTTGGGTGGCATAAATATAATCCTGCAGGAATTCAGAATAGGGGTACATTGTCCTGAACTTGTACACCGATATTGGAAGGCCGTTCAAACCCGTCCGGGTCAGCTTGATTAAAGGGCCGTAGGAAGGGTCGGTTTCATGGGAAATGGTTTTCATTTTTCTGGTGACAAAATATACACTCCCCTCATACTCCTCCTCGCCCAGTATCTCGAATCCGCAGAAACTGAGCCGGCCCAGCAGCTCTGCCTTTGAAATCATCCGGTTTCTGCCCCGAGTAACGGCAAAATAGAATTTCTTTACAACAGGGAGTTTGGGTATGATACGAAAAATAAGAAAATGTAACGCATACAGAAAGCTCGGGAAATAACCGTCATACAGATCAAAAAAGACCTTACGGTGGGCAGCTTTGGTCTTTGCGAAACCAACAAAATACCCCCCGTTCAGCATTTTCTGATGAACCTCGATGAAATAGCGATTGATCCGGCGGATGTCATTGATTTTTTGCAGGTTCACCAACAATTCAACGGAATGCTGATCACGGATTTTCATACTCATGATGTCATTTGAATTCATGAAATGTGTCCGGTTCTCATCTATGTGCTCCAACTTGATGGCCTTATCCATGAAGCCGAAAAGCCAGGGGTTGAAAAATTCAAGGACCGTTTTGACCTTCCCCCTTACAGGTTTGATCTCTTCATGTTCCTTAGGAAACGCCTCCACATTCAGATGTGTCTGGAGGAGGCTCTTCTTCAGGTGTTTAAGCAGTTCGATGTCATCTCCACCGGCTTTCTCTTTTTTCATACCGGCATAAATAAAATAGAGCAACACCTCACAGATGAGAGTAAACATTGCAGTTCCGAATACTTGCGTTCTCGAATAAAACTGCAGCCGCATGGCGAACAGAATGATGGACATAACGCAGGAAACAAACACAGTCGTTTTAAGACATGCTGCGATAGCATTGAAATAATGCCAGGCGGTATCCTTATCGTATTTCCGTGTCAGGAATGACAAAACGACCCAGATGCTGGCGTAAAAAAACAATAGTTTTGCATAGGGGGTTGTTAAATACATCTCTCCAGACTTTAAGAAATTGATGATAAAAAAGCCGGCGTTGAATAGAGAGAAGTCCGCGATCAGCAGACGCGCCGATATCCTCTGGGGTTTTACTTCCCCTTTCTTCTCACTCAGGGTATCAGCCGAATGGGACCCTTTTCCCCGATGGTACAGCCAGCAGAGAATGCACTCCAGCATTAGGAATATAACGAAGGTCCCGAAGATGTGAATTCTTGAGAGGGCGAAAGCGCCGTCAATGACGACGACGAGGCATGTAAAATAGCAGATGAAAAACGTCGAGTTCAGCAGGGCCTTCCAACCGGCACCGTAGATCGCATATGTTTCGATTTGAAATTTTTTTAAGCCTATAGAGAAGGTGAACCACAAAAACAACAGGAGACACCACAGATCGACGTAAAAGGAGGCCGTCAAGACAATGGTCCCGTTTTTCCAGTAATTCATCGTGAAAAAGGAGCCGTTGAGCAGGAAAAAATCTATCAGGAACAGGAATGATGGCCGTGGTCGGAAATTCATGATAATGTAATCGGAATACGTCTACATCAATGGAATAAACAGCGTTGACGGTGTATCCATTTTATTATGCGCCCCAACCTGAATGTCAACGCCTCTCTAAATGTCGGTGTGGTATTGTAGGTTGCGTGACGGTCCGAATTTGCAATCACATCAAAATCTCCCTTTTCGATTACTGCCAGGGCTTTCAACATGGCATAAGGAGCAATTTCGTAATTTTTTTTGACGATGGCGTGGATATCATCCCGTTCATCTATTTCGAATCTTTCCTGAACGACGATATCGCCGTCATCAATACCTTCCGTTAAAAAATGGATGGAGACGCCGGTTTCCTGTTCACCGTGGTACAACACCCAAAAAGGGGTCAACCGCCCCCGGTTCTTGGGTAGTAGTGCGTTGTGTCGATTCAGCACACCCATTTTCGGGATGTCCAGCAATTTTTTTTTAATGATGTTCTGGGATTGATTAATAATGATATCCGGTTGGATTTCCTCGATTTTCCGAATAAACACATCATCGATGGCATTGATCCAGTAGGTAGCTATACCTAATTGTGAAGCATACTCTATAATGGCGGATGATCGATAGAAACGGCATGTTGACGAAAACCGGTTTTTCAACTTATTCCCCATGGAAATGCAGACCGATCGGAAAAAATAAGGAAACCCCATAATCAGCAACAGGGATACCAGATAGACACTTTTGGAGCGTTTCGGCCCGATGGTCAGACGACTGCCGTCCGTCACGGCAACCCCAACGATGTCCTTTTTCCTGGCTTTGATAATTTTCTTTATAAACGGATTGGTATAGACGGGTTCGTCCATTGTCAGGATAAAAATTTTCAAAATGTTAGATAACCCTTTTCCATGCAGTAATCCTTCAAGGTCACAAATCGATATCGATGCGCGGCAAAAAAGCGGATCTCCTTTTCAAACAACTTCTTTGCGGGGTCACCGAGATTTCTTATTTTCAACTTACTCCGCAGGAGGTCTCCGACAAGATAGGACAAAAAATGCCGGGTTCTTCGATGGATGACCCTTTTATTTCCATCATTTTCATCGATGACCTCGTTTGGATGAAAATTAAACACAATGGGTTTCTGATTAAATCCGCTTTCCGTGTGGAGCCCCCATCTCGTTATTTTGGTTATGAATGGCGCAATTCTCATGGTCGTGCCGATATAGGGAATCAGTAGAGCTGAAACCGGTATTTCGATAATCGGTCCATCGCCTTTTTTGAATAGATCGTTCGGGGCCGTCCGGTATGGCAGCCGGGGTGCAGCTAACCATCTTAATTTTCTTAAGCCCCCAAAAGAAATCATGCTGTCGATCCGCTGTGATGCAATTGAGCTGTCGATCGTGAACTGATTCCGGGCCAGAGCAACGGGGGTATGCCTGTTGATCCTCAACGCCGGTGCCCGAAATGAGATGACTGGCATTTGGGATACATCTTCCAATATATCTTTTGCTTTATGCAGATGCTCAGTCTGTTCAGATAGGGGAAGGCAGTCAAATGCTTTCTCCGGCTTATGTGAAAGTCCGTGGCAACCCACCTCATGCCCGTAAGGAAGGACCATTTTGACGACGTCCGGGAATTTGTTTGCGATATAGCCGGTAAAGAAAAAGGTCGTCTTGATTCCAAACTGCTCGAACCGTTCCAGAATGAAGGGCATTCCCTCCTTTAACACCCTCTCCCCGGTCCGATCCATCAGACGGTTGTGCCAGATGGAATGGGTCTCCACATCAATTGTCAGTGTACAATAGCGTTTTTTCGTTTTTTGTCGGTATTGTACCAAAGGCTTCACAATCTATTCAATAGTTCTCCGATTACCTTAAGTCCATCACTAACACTTCTGATAACCATCCCACTAGGCAGGCAGGGTTTCTCGAATGGCCTTATTCCTTTCAGTCCGGGAAAGCCGTAGGGCGACATGGGATAGGCTAAAGTAAAGAAACATCCAGATATCCAAGCCATACTCGCTGTTGGCCAGGTACTGAACGGAGACACCACAGAAGGTTGACAGGATGATATTCGCGTAAATGAACAATCTGAGGTTATGACCTCTCTTGGAAATTGATCTTGCCTTCATCAGATTTTTAATTGAAGCAATGTATAGAACCGTAATTGCGAAAAAACCGATCACACCATTATCGATTAGCCATGACACATAAAAGCTGTGAACCGATGAATACAGTCTTGAATAGACGCCCACAGCGTACACACCCAGGATCTCTTTTGAAGAACCCAGACCATAACCAAATATGGGATTTTCGAAAAAGGGCTCGACGAGTAGTACCCAACGACCGATTCTGAGCCTCAAGCTACTGCCGCCATAGGGATGGTTGTGGGTCCTGGCTGAACTTGTAAAATGATCGATCAAACCGAATTGTTCAACGGCGATGACAATTGCTAAAAAAACCGCCAGACAGAGCAAAAGGATCCTAGTTTTTCTTTGAGCCAACATATCCCTGCTGATGGACAACAGACAGAATACGATCAATGCACAAGCAACACCAACATAAACCGCCCGAGTATACGTCAACAAAATGGCCGTGATCAGGAAAGCCGATATAAGAAACGCGGTAAGCACCTTTTTACCCTTCTCAACAAGTAGGAATGAAAGAACAAGGCACAAAGCCGGCATAATTCTTTCAGCGGTAGCTCCAGCAGAATGTCCGGTTGCCGCAGTCAAGCGCCTTTCATAAAAATAAAACAGCTCTTGGTTGGGGGTGATCAAGACAAGGCCGTAATACTGCAGAAAACCCTGTACCGCCAGACAAATGCCAATGACGATCAGGGTCCAGAAAAAGATGGTTAGCTTTCTTTCGGAGTTGACCAGCCAAACAACCAGAATGGATATCAATATACCATTGAAAAAGAAAAAATAGGGCTCACGCTGAACCCTCCCGAATCCTGACATTACCTTCGGATTGAAGAACATTTCATAATCGAGCACTCGGGGCAGGCTCGAAATAAAGACAGCCGAAACCATAATAAAAAGGACGACTTTGAACGAGATGGACAACTCCTGCGTCATGGGACCAGAAAATGGCTCCCTTTTGATTCGGTTTTTATAATACACCGAGAAAAATATCAGCGCCAAAATCAGCGTATACGAAGACTGGAGCATACTGCCGTACTTGAAAAGACCTATAGGCAGGAGGTGCCTCGCCAGGTAAAATACCAAAATCCCGTAAAAGGGGTTCTTTATGATCACTGTGAACATGAAAAACGCAACGAGTGGGAAAATGGGAATGGCGACGCTATATACCATTTTCCCTGCCTGCATACAGTATATCAATACAATGACCGAAAAAATAACAAATAGAAAACCAATAGCCGGAAAGGCATTCCCGCTCATGCGATTTGACCCGACATTCTGCATATGAATGGATTTAACTCCGTCTGATCTTGAAATAAGCATCTTCGATGGTATTCACAATGGCATCCCAGTCGAAGCGATCCTGGGCAGACCGTTTGGCCGTCTTTCCGATTTCACTGAGCAGGGCACACTCCAGGGAAAGTACTCTTTTCATTTTTTCTACGAGGTCATTAAAGTCCTCGGTTTTGAACAAAAAGCCGGTGGTGTCGTTGTCGACGATCCATTGATGGGGAGCAATATCGCTCACGAGGCAGACTTTCCCAAAGCCAAAGGCTTCGATAATCGATGTCGGCATCCCCTCGGAAACGGAGGGAAGCACCATGAACCGACAGTTGCTGAACAGTTCCGCTTTCAATCTTCCGCTAACAAAGCCTGTGAAAACAATGTTGTCAGATCCTTCGGATAGGCGCGATAGATAATCCCTGTATGCTCTGTCCTTGGTATCCCCTGCTATAACCAATTTCACATCTGAAGGATTTATTTTTTTGAATGCCCCAATCAGCCACTCCAGCCGTTTGACCCTTTCAAGACGCCCGATAAATAGGACGAAGCGGTCCTTTTCAAGGCCATATTTTTTTGTCATGATATTCGGTTCAATGGGATCTGTAAACTGGCCACCAACTGGTGTCAGGTAGACCTGTCTCATGAACTTTTCTTCCGTCATGATCTTAAGAGGCAGCGATTCGGCCATTACAGCATCTGCAAACCTGCAGCCAACGTGATAGGCCAACCATTCGATCCACCGGCCGGCCCGATTCAGTGTGATGTCGTTCCACGGTTCACCACCCATGGTGATGACAGTTTTGCAACCCATCATTTTCAACAAGGGGATAAACAGATAGGACGCAAAACTATAAAAATGAGCGATATCGTAGTTGCGACTCATTGCATGCCATGCGGAGGTCAGGGTGTGTACAAATATATCGGTAAATCTCGATGGAATGGTCGGGGTAACAATCAGCGCCATCCCGCGGTATCGAGTTTTTGACCCCGTGTACCATTTCCTACAATAGACAGAGACATCATGGTCTCTGCTTACCAACCTTTCGCCGATCTCCTCCGCATCGAACTGAAGGCCACCAAATCTTGCGGGCAATCCTTTCAACCCAAAAAAGGCAATTTTCATTCATTCTCCATCAATACACGATAATAAAATAGTTACCACGATGATATGCACAGGCCAGCCCTAATTCAGCTGAACTTGCAGGCTCTCCGAATGCTCCGCAACAACCGCTTGCTAAGACCGCTTGCCGCATACAGCAGATATGCATGCAAATGAAATGGATTGATCCTCAGGCATTTCCTCAACTCTTTTCTGGCCTCGACCCTCAAAGTGGCCCTCAGGTATTTCCTGCCGCGCAGGTAGTAGGCGTTGCTGAACGCCTTCTGTTTAACAACCGCAGGCAAGCGCCTGTCCCTTTCAATCGCCCGGTGCAACACGCTCAGGATATCCTCATTCAGGTTTAAAAATTCGTTTTTGGAATAGTTCCCCTGATGAATCCGATAGTATACCAACGCCTCGTTGATTAACTTGCTGGGAAACTTCCTGCAGATTCGGATCCACATATCCCAGTCTTCAGCGCCGGCCTTGGCCTTGAACTGTTCATAGAAGACCCCGCATTGTGTAAAGCACTCCTTTTTCACAGTGATGGAAGAGTTGACCAGGCTGTAGCCCATCAGGAGTTCGTGATAGGCGGCCCTGCCAAGATCCCGTCGCTTCAGCATGCTGATCATGGATCCGTTTTCCCTGATCAGATTGGTGTTGGAATGGAATAGGCCGCAGTGAGGCAGGGTATCTATGAACGCCGCCGTGCTCTTCAATTTTTCAGGATGCCACAGGTCATCGGAATCCAGGAAGGCGATGTAGTCGCCATTAGCCTCATGAATGCCGACGTTGCGGGCACTGGCAACACCGCCGTTTGCCTTATAGATATAGCGCGCCCTTCCCGAATAGGGTTTCATTTCCTCACGCGTGTTATCCGTGGAGCCATCGTCGACAACGATGATTTCATAATCGTCATAGGTCTGGCGAAAGACACTGTTGATGCAGTCCGGCAGAAAATGCGCCTGATTATAAGTTGGGACGACAACGCTTATCATTTTCTCTTGTCTTTATGTTAAAGGGTCATATGCCACCGGATCCGGCCGCCGGTATCACAGCTTTGGGGATTCCGGATCAGGTTTCGACAGGCCCGCCTGGATGGCCGGTGTCATTTTTTTTATTGAACATCGCGGCCAGCCGGTAGGGAATCTGACGGATCAATTTCTTCAGAAGCGACCGGTTGGCAAGGGCGGAATTGATCCAGTACAGATTATCGATCAGGTATCCCACGAACCTGAATCTTGTGGTTCGTTTTAAACGAAGCGCAAGTGACACCAACTCCCGAAAAACCTTGTCCAGAAAGGGTTTAAAGGATTCCGGGCTGATTAAAAACAGGGGAAAAAACTTCTGGTACGTCAAAATACTGATCCGATCCAATTGCGGCATTTTCAAAATGGAATCATAGTAGTAGCTGTGAAGTCCGGCTTTCTGTTCCTGTATCCACCCCTTTTGTTCGCACAGGTCGCCCATCGGCGTACCGGGAAAAGGATAAAAAATACAGACATTGTGATGGTCCGGTTTCAACTCCTTGTTCAGCCGGATGGTGTCCATGATCATCTCAGCGGTCTCATGGGGCATCCCGATCATGTTGAAGGATGTCACCGTGTAGCCGAGGGATTTCGCCATACGGAAAGCATTGAATATGGTTTGATTGCGCATGTTCCTTCCGAGGATCTTGTTCCTGAACTGCTCGTTTCCGCTTTCAACTCCGAAATTGATGCTGTTGCAGCCCGCCTCCCGTATCCCTTTTAACACGTCGTAATCGACATGGTCGCACCGGGTCTGGAAGATAAACGGGAGGTCAACCCTGCGCTTGTATTCCATGCAGAATTCCAGAACCCATTTTTTCCTGAGTGTAAAGGTTTCATCCGCAAACTCTATGAACCTGACACCATATCGGTCCCTCATGATCTCAAGTTCCCGGATCAGATGCTCCGCCGATCGGGTCCGGACATATTTTCCTTTACCCTTGTAGAGTATTTTCAAATGGCTGTTGATGCAATAACCGCAGGCATACGGGCATTCTCTGGATCCGCTAACGATCGAACCGGCATTGGCCCTCATATGACGGCTGTCAAACAGTCCTCGGTCGGGATACGGCAATAGATCCAGATCAGCGATCAATGAGCGTATCGGGTTTTTAACGATGTTGCCGTTGTCTTTGATCCAGAGATTCTCTATGGCCGAAACGGCCCTACCGCCGTCCAGTCGGCCGGCCAGTTCGACAATGGGTCCTTCTCCTTCCCCAATACATACCATGTCGACGAAATCATATCCGATGCAGGTATCGGGCCTCACCGTCGGATGGTTCCCACCCCACAGGATCGGGATGTCACGGCATGTTTTGATCTGCCGGGATATCCACTTTGCCTGGTCAAGCTGGAGGGTCATGACACTGACACCGACAAGGTCCGCTCCCCTGCAGGCGTCGGACACCATTTTGCCGTCGATGCCAAAGGTGGAATCAAGCAGGCTGACATGATGCCCATTTTCTTTCAAGCAGGCCGAAATATAGGCCAGGCCCAGATGGATTTTCCGGACGCCCATGCTGTTAGGGTAAACCAGTAGTATGTTCATCGGGCCCTCAACAGGTTTACCCATCTGGTCAACGCTTCATCTATCAGCCAGTAGCTAGCGAGAAAGTCTTTGTGATGGCGGTTTTTCAATCCTTCTCCTCTGATCAGTTGATCCATAATCTCCCTCAGGGATTCCGCGTTAAAGATCTGATGATACCGGGATTCGAACCCAACCAGCGGGCTCATCAGCATCTGTTCTGCAATCACGGGTACAATGACCTCGCACCCCAACGCCAGGGCTTCTATGGCTACCGTAGAAGATCCCACGACGACAACGGCAGTGTCCGACAACAGTTCATCGATTGGCTGGTTCCTTACATCATAACCGACACGGTCCAGATCAATCCCGATGGCATTGCACACCCTTTCCATGGGCGTGGCCGGGTGGCCCTTGAGCCTGATGTCGAAAGCCTGATCCCCGGGATAGGCGGCATGGAGCAGACTCAAGATCGCCGATGTCTCTTCAAAATCGATGGAACCCGCCACAAGTGCCGCCCGTCTTTTTACCGGATTTTCTTCAGGGTCATCCAGATAGTCGGCCATGTATTGCTGTCTTACGGCCTCCACCAGTTCAAGGTCCGGGTACCCCTGTTCCGATAGGAGCTGGCAGGGGATGCTGCCGTTGCATCCGATATGATCCGGCAACGGCAAGTCTGTGGGTGCATCGACAGGCGCCATCTCATTTGGGTGGTGATAGAAATGGAAATAATTGCTGGCAGGCGGCACGTGTTGAAAGCCAATGGTTTTAAGTTTCGGTGAAGATGCCCTTCTGGCCGCATTCAATGCCTTTTCCCAGGCGTGCATTTCCAGGTAATACAAACAGCGGGAAGCGGTTGGGAAATGGGACAGAGCGTTTTTAAATATCTCGAAATGGATGAGGCCTTCCATGCCGGTTCTCCCGATAATGGATTTTCGCCAGACGGGATACAGGAGATCTGAAATTTCAGCGGCACCCAAACCATCGGACAACAGGTTGCCATCGGATCTCCACCCCACGGAAAAGTAGGTAAAACACTGGCGGATCCACTCCAGGAGAACGGCCAGGCTCACCCGGGGTGTAAAAAATTCTTCAATAAAGAAGATGGGTTCCCCGCTTTTCCCAATCGAACGGCCGACGTTCAGGGCGTTTTGATATGAGTACCCACCGATTCTCACATACATCAGGAGCCAGGAGACGGGGATATTCAGTCTCTTCATTGCTTCCTGAAGCGGTTCGGCATATTTGTTGACAAAGATCCCGCTCTCGGCGGCCGTGGCATCCACTGCCGGGAAGTAGCTCACAAACAACAGGCTATCATCAGGCAGGCGGCGATGGCTTACGTTCCCCATTTTTCGCCGGGCTGACCCGCCCCTTATAATCGTTCGGAACCAGTATCCTAGGGCATCAAAGACATCGCCAAGGCATCCCAGCCGCAGGAGGACCTCTGCTGTTCTTTCTTTCCATGAACGCGGAGAGTCCTTTCGGAAGACAATACATGCGACCCTCTTGCTGTGGCGGCGGCCTAATGCCTGATAAACCGCATTAAACCTCATGCTTTGAGTCGCGATGATGCTGCCGCTGATACGGTTGCTCCTGAACCGCTTTTCCAGCGCCTGGAGTTGGGCAATCTGAAAAAAAACATCCGTTTTCAATGTATTCTTCTCAGACAGCAGATTGAACCACCAGGTGGAAACCTCTTTTTGGGAAGTGAGGAGCCACTGTTTAATGGTTTTCCCCCCGACCTTACGATCTCCCAGATCTGCGGACCATTCTGCAACACGCTCTTTCAGGGCATCAACTTCCGCGTTGATATACCGTGCAGAATCCAGGACCGTTACCTGCTTTGAGCCACCCGCTTCCATCAAACATTTCGCCTTTACCGCCTCTATCAGGTCCGTCCTCGCCGTCAACGGAAACAGATCAATGCCCTCATACCCGTCGGCAACTCCGGGAGCGGGGAATTGCGCAAGGTCGACCTGCCGGTCAAATACGATCAATATACGGGTCATGGTTCAGATTTCCCTCAGACGGTTACCATGGATAAAAAAACATCAGACCTGTTTCAGGTAATGGTGTTTGAACCGATCCTGCTTCATCAAATGCCGGACCTCTTCCAGGTCACCGGGTGTATCCACACTAATTTTGGCATCCTCGACACGAACAGCCCGCATCTTGTACCCATGTTCCAGAACGCGAAGGTATTCATTGAATTCCAGGGTTTCGAGGGGGGTCGGTTCCCAGTTCGAATACTTCAGAAGGAACGCTTTGCGGAAAGGAACGATGAACACCATCTTTAGCAATTCGGGGATCTCGGCACGGGCATCGGATGGCAGATCGGTCCTTGAGCAATACAGGATGTTGTCTTCAAGATCCAGGACCGCCTTGATATCCGACGGGCTGTTCCGTTTCCGATAGGGCGCTACCCCCACGGCGATCTGCAGTGATGCATCATTGATGAGGGGTGTGACGATGGCATCGATGTGCGCCGGATTCACCAGCGGTTCATCTCCCTGGATATTGACCACGATATCGCACTCCGTGTAACCACAGGCCTCGGCCAGGCGGTCGGACCCTGTTTCGTGGTGGGTGCCGGTCATGATGACATCGATGCCGTGGGATTGGCCTGCTTCCCTTATCTGCTCATGGTCGGTGACCAGGAACACGCTGTCCAGTTTCTGGGCCATCTTTGCCCGCAGACAGGTGTGGATGACCATGGGCAATCCGTCGATGTCGATCAGCGCCTTTTCCGGCAGCCGGCTGGATTGAAGCCTGGCCGGAACCATTCCCGCGATTTTCATGGCTGGATCTCCTTTTTCCCGACAACTGCATGAAACTGGCTGAGGGTTTGGGTACAGATGTTGTGCAGCAGCGTACAGTCCGGGAGACATGTGATGATCTGCATACCGATATCCACCATCCACTGCATGTCGTCCTGGTTACGGGCGACAAACCCACCGGCCGCGATTCCCGCCCCGCGGATCTTTTCCACACACATTTCCATTGTCTGTTTTATTTTGGGGTGGGCGATCTGGCCCGGCATGCCGAGGGATTGGGACAGATCATAGGCACCGATATAAATGAAATCAAGATGCTCCGTTTCCAGGACGGCATCAATGTTGTCGATAATCTGCCGTCCCTCCAGGATAACCCCGACGACGCTCTTCCGGTTCTGGATTTTTGCGTGTGCCGGGATATCCCCGCCGCAGTATCCCCCCGCCCGGGTAAAGGGTGAAAACCCCCGCGATCCGATGGGGTGATACTTCGAAAGGGAGACAACGGTGCGGGCATCCCCCGGCGTTTCCACGTGCGCCACCAACACGCCATCGGCACCGACATCCAGTGATCTGAGGATATGATGTTCACTGATGGACCCCATACGGACAATGGTAAAAGCGCCCGCTGACTGGGCCGCCCTCACCATCTCTTCGGCGGTTTCGAACGACGCCGGTCCATGCTCCAGGTCGATAATGACAAAATCAAAACCCGCGGCGGCGATAACATTCATCACGGTGCCACCCGGAATGACACACCAGGGACCGATTAAGATCTCACCAGCTTTCAGTCGCTCTTTCAGGCCTCGATGTACAGCGTTCATTTCCCGTCACCTCTTGTTAAGGTTAGGTGTTATCTGCGTTATGTGAAGCACCTTTGATCAACCTCGCTTTTTCATTGCCCTGCCGATCCATTGCACACCCCAGAATTCAACGGGGAAAGAAAAAACGAAACGGTGGATCCTCCAACGGGCAAGTATGGACAGCCATCGGATAGCGACACTTTTAAGGGATATGCTGTCACCCCGTGCCTGCAATGCAAGAAGAGAGTAGAATTGAATATACTTGATATTTCCCCTGAATTTTTTCGGTGCCCACGGCATGTGGGTGTAGGTCGTTTCATTTTCAAGTAAAAAGGGTCTCCATGATTCCAGGTCCCCCGGAATCCGGAGCTGGTATTTTTCAGTTAACCGGTTGAATATGGGCGAACCAGGGTAGAGCCTGAAAACAAATGGACCGGCGATATCCACTTTGGGATTAATTTTTTTCATCAAAAAACAGAATCGGTAGGTGTTCATGATCTGGCCCAGCGTTTCATCTTCGAGTCCGACCATAAAACTATACCGGGGGGTAATCCGGAGCCCCTCGAGCGCCTCCAGAGAGTTGATAATCTGCCCGGTGGTGATCCCTTTCTTCAGGCGGTCCAGAATCTCCTGGTTGCCGCTCTCCCCGCCCATCACCATCGATCCATGCCCGATATCGGCAAGCCTTTCCAGGACACAGCGGCTGAGATAATCCTCCTTGAAATGATCCACACGGCACCACATTCGCCAGTTGAAATGCAGTTGCTCCTTTTCCACCAATTCGAGAAATTCGAACACCCTTCTCTTGCTGATGAAAAAATCCTCGTCCAAAAATATGATGGTGTTGGCATCGAATTCCGCTTGCGCCCGTTTGATTTCCCTGACGATCCAATCGGCGCTGCGAAACCGATACCGCCGCCTCAAAATGACATTAAAACAGAACTGGCATTTGTAGGGACATCCGAGGGCAGTTAAAAGGGGGATCGATTTGATCTGTCCGGCGAACCCCGGGAACTCCCTTGTAAAGACGGAATGCCCCGAGTTGACGTAACGCTTGGTCTCTATCAGGTTGTAATCGAAGGGTGGAAGGTCATTGAAATTGTCCAGTTCACCCTTTTCATTGAAGACCGGTTCTCCGTTTAACGGTTTGTACCCAATCCCCTTTACAGCCGCAAGGTCCCCACCATTTTGCAAGGCCCGGGCGATACCCAATGCCGCCTCCGATCCCTCGTTGATGGAGATGATATCAACGGTTTCATCGGCAAGTGTTTGATCGGGGAACAGGGTGGGGTGCGGCCCTCCCCAGACCACTGCCAGGTTTTTATCCACCCCCTTTACGATCCGGGACGTTTCAAGTGCCATGGGGACCTGGGTTGTCATCACCGATAACCCGACAAACAGAATGGCATCGCGATTTTTCGAAAGAAATGCGCGCAACCCTGCGATGTATTCCTTATCCAGTCCGCCGTCGATGATCTTTACCCTGAAACCGCTTAACGACAGAAGCGAACCGATCTGCATGATGGCCGTGCTCGGGAATGCAGCACCCTTCTTCGCATAGCTGCTCGTCACCGAAGGGAGGAGGTTTACAAATACGATGGTATCTTTGGCCGGTTCCGTCATTTTGAACCCATCAATCCCGGATCGCGATGTCGGCGATGCTGCCGACCCGATAGGGCGTCAATTCCCTTAATATTTCATCCTCCGTCAACCCGGTCGCAACGGCAATGGAAGCCTTGAACCCGGCGTTCAATCCCATCCGGATGTCGGTGTCGGCATCCCCCACCATGACGGCAGCTCCGGGCGATATGCCGAAGCGCCCGCAAATCCGGTTCAGCATGGCAGGGGCAGGTTTGGCCTCCGGCACGCTGTCCGCGCCGATGATCATGTCGATGTATTTTCCAATGCCCAGATGCGCCGCCGCCAGCTCCGCACGGTGCGCCAGATCGGTGGTGGCGATGGCGATGGTCACCGACCGCTGTTTCAAGGCTTCTAACAGACCCTTCAGGCCCTTTATGGGGCGAACGATATCATCGAACCGCTGTACCGACATGTCATCCACTTCCCGGGCAATCGCCGTGACCAGTCCGGTCTGGTTCCCATATCCGATGGCATCCAGGTACGCCACGGCCGCATGAAGTACAATGGCCCTTTTTTTTATCCCTACCGGGCCCGTCGCTTTGATCCGGCCGGTTTCGACATCCACACCCATGGCATCCATCAGGTTCGGCACATGAATCGGGTCCAGGTTCAGCCGGAGGCAGATGCCTTCCGCCCTGAAACGGATCATGTTGCACCAATAGGTATGCACACAGGTGAGAGTGCCATCCTTGTCGAACACGACAAGTTCGATCGCCATGATGGTTTTATGGTTCGCGATGAGGTCGACAGCCATTGTTAATGCTCGATATATTTAAGATTTTCGCTGACTAGCCATTCGGCCTTCCTCACGGCGTCCTGAATCAGCATGTCATTTTCCTCAAACCCGGGGGCGGCTGTCTGTTCCCGAACCAGCTTTCTCGCATAGGTGCCGATGGACACCCCGTTGACGGTTACGCCGCTCATGCTGGCAAACGCTCCTGTTTTGCTGTTGGTGCCCCCTGAAAGCAGCAGCTTGAGGGGTATCCGGCTTTTTGAAACGATATCGGCAATGGCCACGGCCTGCAGGGTCGTGTTGTAATTATCGGAACCGCCGCTCATGGGCGCGCCGTCCGCCTGTATGATCAGGCGGTCGCCGACAATCGCCTTCGCCAGGCCAATCCTTTCGATGAGGTGCCGGTCGGAAAGGCAGGAGCGATCCAGACACATGGAGATATACTGGCCGGGCAGTATCCCGGCGATCTCCGTCCAATCCCGCATGACCGCTTCATCGTCGGACACCACCGCGTGGAGTTCGATATTCTCAGCACCCGCATCGATGCACGTGGGAAGGATCTGCCTGAAATCCACCTTTGCCGAGACATAGTCCACGGCACCGACCTCGCAGACCTCACCGCACTTTCCGCAGCCGATACACCGCCGGGTGATCACCTGATGGTTCTCCGGATCGATAGCCTCCTGTTCGCAGGCCTGGATACACAAACCGCACGCGGTGCACCGTGCTTCATCGATAACCGCCTTTCGCACATGGGGATCCCCCTTCAGACCGACGCTGACGTTGACAAATGGCCGCAGGTCAACGGTCCGGCCCAGCCGGGGGGCAAGGTCAATGGCCTTATCAATACCGCGCATGCAGGCATTGACGATCTCCACGTGGGCCGAGATATCGATCCCCCGGGCACCGGCCAGGGTATAGACCATGCTCAGTGCCGCGACCTCCCCGGGATCCTCGTTCCCGGCGCCGCAAACCACCTTGAAATACTGCCCGTGGTCCAGGATCCGGGTCAATTGTTCGAATCGATTCATGATCACTCCCTGTCCGCTGCCAGATAATGGTTGATGCTCTTGTAAAAGGCCGAATGGCTTGTCGGTGTCAGGATGTGGATCCCCTCACCGCCGTCCCGCCTGAGGTAACGATCGATCTGGGACAGGAACCGTTCATTCCACTGGTGTCGTTCGACATTGAGTTCCTGTTCGGTCGGTTCGAATTTTTCGTCATAGAAGAGGGCGCTGCTCACCCTATTCTTATCCAGATAGCCATCCATCCCGGCCACGAACACCCGTTCCGCACCCATCACGATGGCGACTCCGATGAGCAGTACGGAAATGGTCCTGCAATTACACATTATTTTTCCGTCCTGAACGTCAAAATCGGCGTCGAGGATATCCCGAAAGACAAGGTGCTCATAGGGTCTGTCCACGTAATCCCGCACCATCTCCCCGGGAAGGTTGATACCGAGAATCAAATTGGATGCGGTTGCCACCGTCTCAATGTAGCTGACGAATCGCTTTTTGTTCGCAAAGGCATGGTAATCCGGCGTAAAGAGCCCGTTGAGAAAGTTGGCCCCGAAAACCACGGGTCGATACTTTTCAATGAACCTGTCGATTTCAGGCTTATGCCTTTTCAATGTGGGACCGTTGGCCAATACCAGGAATTCCCGGCCTTTATGGCGGCCGGAATAGGTGACGGGGGGAAGGGAGATACAGGCATCCTGCTCTGCATCCGCTTCGACCGAACAGATGGCCTTGGCATCGTGAACGCCGATGATCCCTTTTTCGATCAGGTCTTCGATGATTTTTCCGTTGAACCCCACCGGTTTCAGCTCCCGGACATAGCCCAGGGCTTTCCAGATATCCTCCATGCTGTATTCACGCCTCCGAAGCAGCTCTTTGGAATAATTGGGGTGGGAGTTGAAAATGCCCGAGATCATATACGGCAGCTGATATCCCCACGGGGTTTCGGCCATTATGTCGATGAAATACCGCTCGATGCAGTTGAGGATGGGGATGACGTTGTAGCGCTCCTCGTTTAACAGGAGAAGATAAGACAGCAGGATTTCCGTGGGCAAGTTGCCCGCGCCTCTCCCGATGCCGTAGATGGTGGCATCGACAATGTGCACACCGGTCCTGATGGCTTCCAGGGTGTTGGCGAACGCCATCTGTATATTGTTGTGGGGGTGGAACCCCACCTTGAAACTGCCCGCCTCGATCAACGGTTCGAAAATTTCCTTGATCTGAAAGGGAAAGATCGAGCCATAGCTGTCCCCAACGTAAACATAATCGATCGCGGTTTTTGAAAGGGCATCGAGCAGGTCGCGTTTTTCCGTATCCGTATACGTGCTGTATCCCATACACTGCAGCGAGGCGATATACCCCTTGGCCTTGATCGCTTCAAGGAGGGAGATCGCCTCGAACACAGAGGATTTGTGAACGGCGATACGGACGAGATCGATGCACGAGTCCTTCCGGTCCAACAGGTCTTCAGGATCGATCTTCCCGAAATCGCCCATGATGCTGATCCTGGCACCGTTGATTTTCCGGCTGGCGTCCTGCAGCTCCTTTTCGGGGCAGAAGCGCCACAGGCCATATTTCTCCGGGTCGAAGTGCCGGGCGGTGCTCCGAAATCCCAATTCGACATAATCAACACCGCTTTTGGACAGGGACCGATATACCTCTCTGACCAGAGACCGGTCGAACTGCCAGTTGTTGGCATATCCCCCATCCCGAATCGTGCAGTCAAGAATTTGAAGCTGAGTTTTGTTCGACATTTTCTTCTCTTCGCCACATTTCGTTTGGTATCATTAAACAGTCATCGGCATCACTGTCAAACCGCACCTGATGTTCTCCATGAATGAAATAACCCGACAATGACCTTAACCAGCTTGGTCACCATTTTTGTCTGTCGGTTGATGCAGTAATAGAGTGGAACTGAAAGGACTGCTAAAAGACAGAGCTGCACCATGGGCAGTAGAAATTCTCCCCTCGTCCATGGCGGCAGCAGCGCTCCCAGGGTGTGAATCAGGTAGACGGAAAAGGCCGTATAGAAAATCGGACAATAAAGCAAAAAGATAAGCCTCAAGATCCCCCACCGGCCATCGATAAGGTCCTTGCAGGCGTAGGCGATCAACATGGTACTGTAGGCGAGGAATGCCACGGATATGGAAACGGCGACACCGTTGATGCCCAAATCGGCCCGTATCATCCCATAACCGAGAACGAAGCCCAGAATGGCCGGCGGCACCTGTAAAATCGCCAATTGAACGGTCTTGCCCGAGGCGATCAACAAGTGTTCGAAGGTATATCTTAAAAAAATAAAAAATGTGCCGAATAGGATAATCCGTGTGGCAGAGATTCCGGGGATATATTTGGGAAGCAATATGTTGATGACCGGGTGGATAAGAAAATAGGCCGCCCCGATGATGACGGGCATGAACAGCGATATGGTCATTGCCGGCTGCACGACATATCCATGAATATCCTTAAGGTCCTCGCTATTTCCGTAGACCTGCAATATGCGCGGATACATATTGGCGGCAATGGCCCTGGGGATGTTGGTCATGGCGCTCTGCGCCATGACGGCGATGCTGTAATATCCCATGCTGGCGGCCCCCAGGTATTTTGCCACGAGCACGCCGTCGATGGTCATGAAAACAGTTCCCAGATAGGAACAGGCAAACAGGATGATCCCGATTTTGAACACACGCTTCAATTCCGCTATGTCGACCCTTAGGGCCAACCGGAAATCGGTTTTCCTGATGAGGAAATAGATAACGATCACCAGTGCAATAATATTTCCGGCGTACATGCCGTATATTCCGAACGGAAGAATGAGGGAGACGGACCCGATGATGGTCACAATCGGCAAACCTGCCCGGATCCAGCTCAAAACGGAAAAATTCTTATAGCATTTGGCCAGGGTAAAATAGATATTGTAGAGCTGCATGAGCACGATAATAACGGAAACGGACCGGATCCCACAAATAACATCCGTCGTGTATTTGTTGCGGATAAAAAAGGAAGATACAAACAGGGCGATGCCGATGACCAGACTGATGATCAGGATGGCGGTAAATGCCGTATCCTGTATGGTTTTGACCCTGTTGGTTTCGCCCTTTCCCAGAAAAAAGGGGACCTCCCTCTCCATGCCGTGGATCACCCCGAAATGGGCCGAAGTTGTGTACCCGATAAGGATCAGCAGGCCGGCCCAAATGCCGAATTCTTCGGGTGCCAGGGCGCGCCGGTATACAATCTGCCCCGCAAAGGTAAAAATGGCGGCAACATAGTTGGCAATCGAATACTTCCCGATGTCTTTCAGTATCCGTGAACGGCTGTCATGGATGGCCATATTATGGACGGGTCCCCACTCCCTGATCGATTGTCCGTTTAACGAGTGCGGCGATTGCAGTCCCCGGATCGCCGTTTTGCGATGGATAGGCGTATCGGTCAATGATGCCTGGAGTCCATTTCGAAGAAAGGTTCCCGAGGGCATAACGATTCAGAGCATCTTCGAGTTCCGCGGCACTGCCCACACGATAAACCCGCTGATCGAGATCTGCCCGGAAATGCGGCCGGAGGGTCCATGTCTCCCTGAGATAGAGGATGATCGGAACATCGATCATGAGGGCCAGAGCGGTTAGGGCGGAGGTCAGGTATTCCATTATGACCAGATCATAATTTTTAATGATCGATTCGGCAGGGATATCGCTTAACAGGCCGATATTATGCGACCGGTGATGTCTCAGCAGCTGCGCAAAATATCGTCGGCACCGCTTTTTGTCTACGGTACCCGGTTTGATGTCCATTCGCAGATCGAACAGGTTGACGGCCCTGACAATATCCGTATTCACCCTGTACTTCTCCGCATCCGGGGCGTCGAGAAACAACTCCTTGTAGGCATGATCGTTGAAAGCGTTGCATATGTAGAGGATTTTTCGACGCCGTTTCGGTTTGATCCTGTTGAATCGATGCAGATATATGGACCCCTGTGCCTGGGCCACATCGCCATCTTCCGCGGCGATGTTCAATTCCAGAGGGCTTTTAACAATCCTGATTTTTCGAATTCGCCGGTTCCGCTCGAAATATCTTTGAAAAGGATTGCGGGTCAAGGCACTGCCCACGCCATGCTGAAAATAGAATACAGGGATCCGATGCTCATTGGCGACATAGGCGCAAACATCCTCCGCCACCATATTCGCACCCGAAGAGAAAAACAGGGCAGCCGGGCGCTCCCGTTGGAACATTTGCCTGACGGATTGGATCTTTCCGGCGATGGTGGGTACGATATTATGATGGTAGCCCTCAATCAATTCCCATGTATGGGATGCAAACCGGGGAAACCACTTATTGACCAGATCGTCACAAAGATCCCGGATCTGATCCGGACCGCAAATGCCTGTGGCCGCTTTTCTATTCTGACGGGCCAGGTCCGGCATGGGATTGAAAAACTTGAATTCCGGAAGGTATTGCTTGAGAAACCGGACCTCATATTTATCCTGTATGACGAAAATGGTTCCCTTTTTCCTATTCAGCCGGGAGAGGCCTCCGACATGGTTTCTCATTTCAGCGGACAACTTCAATCGGAAAACGCCGCTCAACCAGTATTTGATTTTTGAAACCACCGAATGGCTGCGATATGCCATATTCCCGTCTCCACGGGATAGTGCCGGACGTAATTCATCGATCCCGGGTTCGGATCGGAGTGCCGTGCAGATGAGGTCGATTTTGTTTTGAAACCCTGAGAACCGGTCAAAGGCGGCCGTGCCTGTTGAATGAGAGCCGCTGTACCCGATTCCCGACATCTCCTCATCCGGCAGCGAATGCCCGACGATTCGCACCCTGCCCGTTCTCATCTCACAAATGCGGCCAACAATTTTATCCAGGTATAAAAAATTCAGAAAAAAAAGAAGAAACCAGTAAATGTTTCCAGTGTAGGATCTTGGGAAACCCGTTTTCGTTTCACAAATTTTGTCGAGATCGCTGAAAATCGTCTCGCAATCCAAAATCATCCGGGTCGCATCTTCCCGAAACGAATCCGCAGGGTAGAGGTCATTGAGTGTCAGGTATTCTTCGCCCGCCGTATCAAACGCCAGCATTGCCTCCACGGAAAATGCCACCTTTATTGCCGACCCGGCGGTCAATCGGTTCAGCGTCGGCCTGGGAATGAAATCACACAGGACGCACAGGTCGCGGCCGTTACGGTCGGTCATTGTCCTACTGTTGTCACCGATATAAGGGTCCTCCATGTGGTTTCAGGTTTTCAAATGTCGTTGGCTGTCTGCCATAGGATAAGGTGCAAACCCATGAAAATATGTCAACCCATGTCCGTCCATGCACAAGCCTTTACCCCAACCCGCCCTTGTCCGCGGATTTTCCGACGGCACCTTCAATGACCGTCTTGCCCGGACGGTTTTGGGGCAGACACGGCTATCCCGACTTTCGAACTGAAAAGACAAGCCTCGGTGACCGTCGGTGCGGGGAACCCGTTTCTTTTCTCTCAAGGGAGCTATCTTGTTTTTGGGGAGCCCACATTTCAAAGGTCTCTATTCCCAGTTCCGCTAATAATCGATATAACACCTCTGGGTAAATGGGTGCTTCGGGTACGGTTCGGCTCCAGTCTGCATAGCCTTTTTTCAGGATTAATTTATACCTAATCTGAGCGATTCCTGAAATAAAAAGTCCTCAATCTGAATGTAACATGCTA
>CAZWAE010000002.1:0-2427 GCA_964631805.1 uncultured Desulfobacteraceae bacterium
ACGTTCATGGATCTGACCATGCCTGTACTCGACGGATTTGGTGCAACCGAAAAAATTCTGGAGATCGACCATCGGGCCATTGTCATTGCCCTGACCGCAGATATCCAACCCAAATCTCTCTCACGGATCAAAGAACTGGGCGCATATACGGTGATTAAAAAGCCGGCCAGGCCCGAATTGATTGAAAAAGCACTGGCTTCTGTCGAAATGAAACTGGGAAATCCCGGAGTTTAGAATGACCGTTACCCATGAAAAAGAGTTTACCGATGACGAAAAAGATATCCTTCAGGAGATTATGAATATCGCCTTTGGGAGCGCAACCGCGGACCTGGCTGAGGTCATCGATATTTTTGTTGAATTGAGCGTGCCGGACATTAAAGTCATCGATATTGCCACTCTTCCCGATTTTATTAAAGGCACGATCCACACCTACGGTGACACCAGTATCATAGATCAAAAATTCTGGGGTGATTTCGCCGGCTCCAGCCTCCTGGTCTTTCCCACGGGTGCAGCCCGGGAACTGGTGGAAATGCTGATGGATAACACCTCTCACACACATCTGGAAAAGCCCATGGTAAGCCTGGAACGGGAATCTCTTATCGAAATCGGCAATATTCTCATCGGTGCCTGTATCGGTAAGATATCGGAACTGCTGGACACATTTGCGACCTACTCCCCTCCCCGCCTGATCAATGACATTACAAATGGTTACGACCCGCATATGGAATCCTATGACCCCTCCCATAAGGCAATTCTTATGAAAACGCTTTTCAAATTTGAGCAAAAGGATCTCACCGGGTTGCTGTTGATACTCACCAGCCAGGAATCGATCGGATGGCTCAAGCGTGCCTTGCTTGCCTTCATGGAGCAATATGAATGATATTTTCTCAAATCTTTGACATGGTGGATATCGGGATCGTGATCCTCGACAGAGACCTTAAGGTCTCCAACTGGAACCGCTGGATGGCTAAGCACAGCGGGATCTCAGTCGATCAAATTGTTCACAGGTCCATCTTTGAATTCTTTCCGGACCTTGATACGCCCTCCTTTCGGAGAAATCACAAATCGGTATTCAAATTCGGGAACTTCGCTTTTTTTTCGCAGAAACTACACGGCTACCTTTTTCCCTTCAAGGCAAACCGCACACTGGATTCCGATTACACATACATGCAGCAGAGTTGCACCATGGGACCCCTTCGCGACGAGAATAGCAAGATCACCAATATCTATATCATGGTCCAGAATGTCACGGAAGTGGCCGCATACGAGCAAAAACTGATCGAAATGAATATCCGGGACGGCCTGACCAATCTCTACAACCGTCGATACATGGAGTCGCGGCTCGCCGACGAGTTTGAGAGACATCAGCGATACCGTGAACCCTTCAGTCTGATCATGCTGGACATCGATTATTTTAAAAAAATTAACGACCGGTTCGGCCATCAGGCTGGAGATGAGGTGCTGAAGCTTTTTTCCGATTTGATTGTTTCGACAGTTCGGAAAGTCGATATCGTCGCTCGTTACGGTGGCGAGGAGTTCTGCTGTCTGCTGCCTGAAACCGCCATTGAGGAGGGGATTCTTCTCGCCGAACGGATCAGAAATCAAACAGAGGCGTACCGGTTTACGTCGAAAGATAATTCGATAAAGGTCACCGCTAGTCTAGGGGTCGCCGAATTGCGGAAAGAGATATCCACCGCCGAGGATCTGATCCACCGGGCAGACGCCGCCCTCTATCGGGCCAAAGCCACCGGTCGCAACAAAACGGTATCCATGACCCAAGTCAAAGGATAAGCCGTCACCAGGGAGAAGGCCGGCCCTCCAGCATCTCCATAAAGGCTTCAAGACGGGTTCTGAGCTGCCCTTCGGAAAAATTTCTCGAATCCACACAATCCACTTCGAGATTCATCACCGGTACCCCGATGGCTTTGAGCCCATCGGTTACCATCCCCCGGGCGCCCGTTCCCTGACGGCAGCCCCAGTGGCAGGGGTTGATGGCGCCATCCACCCGGTAGGATCGTGCCATCTCCTGAAGCAGGCTGATTCGCCTTGCCACCTGATCGTTGAAGGGAATCGATATGGAACGCCTTGCCATTCCGGGAAAGGGATCATCAGGATCGATGGGCCCCCAGGTAATGCAGTTCAGCTCATCCGCAATAACGGCAGCCCCATAGGAATCTTCGATCATTTTCAACAAAGGGTTTTTAAATTGTATCCGGTTCTGTATCCACATGAGGCGGATTTTTTCACGGGAAACACCCGAAACACCGGCCGCCGCTTTCTCTGCGAGATGCGACGCGAAGAAATGAGCGACCTCTACACCGCTCTCAGTTCCGAGCAAAAGGGCCATGACGATTCCGAAGTTGCTCAAGGTCCGGCTGTCGACTGGCGAAGGAACATGCGCTGCATGCCGGTATACCTCCACAAGAT
>CAZWAE010000002.1:2527-59000 GCA_964631805.1 uncultured Desulfobacteraceae bacterium
CGGCTGTCGACTGGCGAAGGAACATGCGCTGCATGCCGGTATACCTCCACAAGATAATCCCTCATCTGATTGGTGTTTTCAATGCTACGAACAAGCCGGTCCTCGTTAATTGACCTGCCGGTATGGTGAGACACAAATGCCACGAGATCTCTAATCTGGTCGGCAAGGTACTGGATCCCCTGATCCGTCTCTGCCTGGGGAATATTCAGAACGAAGAGGTCCTTTTCAAAATGCCGGGCGAGATTTTCCATGACGGCCACGCCTCCGGAACAGGGGCTGGTGGTGGCAACCAGAAAATCGGGAACCGGCATGAGGCCTTTTCTGGCAGCACCCAGAACCGACCGGTGATAACCGCAGGTATCCCTTGTAAATCCGGCACCTTCTGCTTCCTCCATGAAAGCGCCCTCCAGCCCGGTGGCCGCCAGCATGGCCCCGACAAACTCCACGAAACAGGAGGTGACGCCCATGGCGCTCAACAGATCGAACGGCGCGGTGACACCGCACCAAGCGACGGTATGTTCGCCGTCATACAGCCTTTTCCCAAGCTTTGCGACCTCCAGTGTATAACGCTTTCGGGGGCTTGCACTGCCTGGATCATCGGCTATTTTTGCCTCGATACCTGAGATCAGATCTTCAAAATATTGTTTCATCATATCGTCACCTCAACATCTCCACAAACGCCTCGATACGGGTTCGCTGCTGTTCAATGGATCGGAGCGTACAGTCACCCTCCAACAGCAGGAGTGGAAACCCTGCCCTTTTCATGGCCTCTCTGATAATGGGCATCCGGGCCAGATAGGGATCACAAAATTTCATGGTGTGCCCGATAATGCCTTTGGCTTCGCATTGTTCAGCACGTTCCAGTATCTCTTCGGCGATTTTTCCGGGGTTTTGGGGGATAAAAGTCCTGGCGCACGGCGGCCGTTTCAGGATGTTTGCAGCAAGGCCTGTCCAAATATCCTCATCGTCTGAAAGCTCTAACGTAGAGAATTGTCTTGATCCCGTGCAAAAATCGTCATCGACTATTTTTGTCCCGCACGATTCGAAAAGGGAAAAGGCTTGAGGATCGGGCAGCACGTTGCCAAACAGATAGACCGGAGTGCCGTCATCCTCCCTTCCGCTGGCTTTAGGCTTTTCCAGGATATGGTCCAGAACAGGCAACATCTCTTCAACGGACCGGGTGGCCGCTTGGTTATAAATCTCCTGCAGCCGCGCCCTCCCACCGGCAAGTTCTCCCTTTTTCATCCGAGAGGCGACCCTTTCCACTTTCTCAACCAATCGGTTGTACCGCAAAACGGACCGGCGGATGGCCATGGGTCCATCCTGCGATCCGAACCGATCCCGGAGGGAGGTCGCGAGTCGTGAGATCTCACCGGCAAAAAATCGAACGGCATTATCATCTGAAGTGGATGGAAGATCGAGAAAACAAACGGCATCATCCGGCCTAACCCGTTGCCACGCGTCGGATAGCCGCCGCATGGCGTCACAGCTGTTGACAAATACCATACCCGCCAGATCGGGCAAGTCCCCCGCCCGGGCACGATCGAGCACCCTTTTCACGTGGGGACAGAGATTGTCGTGGAGCAGTTGCCCAGCCTGATCCGGAGCTTCCCCTACCGGCAGTACACGGTAGGGTGAACAACCGGCAGCATTAATCAAGGGAAGCGGTGTATACGCACAGGTAAAACCGATGGTTGGGGTTGAATTCCGATCCATTATCCGTTTCCTTCCTGAATGTTGGTCAATACCTTACGGAGTAAATTCATGGTACGGGAAAGGTCCTCTTCGGAGATCCCGGAAAACACTCCTCCCAAAACGCGTTCCACGGCATCATGAACGGGTTTTTCCAATTCGTGGCCTTTTTCGGTCAGTTGGATCAGAAGAGCCCTCCGGTCACTTGGATCCGATTTGCGGATAATCAACTCATCCCTTTCCATACGGTCCAGCAGACCGGTCATGGTGGAGGGTTCCAGACCGGCCCTTCGGGATAGCTCCACCACCTTCAGTCCATCTTCATACCAGAGACCGAGAAGAACCCCCAGATATGCGGGCTTAACCTGTCCCACACCAGCTTCGGCAAGACCCCGTTTCAGGGCGGAAGCGGCCTGCAGGGTCACACGGGAGATCAGGTAGTAAGGGCAGTCGGTAGGATGTTTGAGCACCATGGGTTCTCCGATTTTTAGGATGGATACAAATATTACGGATACGTAATATTTGTCAAACGAAATCGGAAATCAATACCTCTACGAAGAGGGGACCGGGAGAGCGATTCGTATGGTTCCGTTTCGAAAACGGTATCAAAAGGTCATGGCGATTCTGCCACGGATGGAGCCCTTGCCTGGAGATCAGGGAAGAAAAGTATCAACCCGACAGTGATAAGCGGGATGAAAGCGACGCCGATTAGCACGGTCTGAATCGAATAGATATCTGCCAACTTACCCACCACCGGAGAAACCACACCTCCCAGCCCATAGGCAAAACCCATCATCAGGCTGGCCACCATGGCGCGCCCTTTGGGCGCCAGTTCCTGGGCCATCACTACCCCCAGCGGCAGTGTCGCAAGAGTGAAAAAACCGGCCAGGGCGGCCCCGGGATATACCCAGGCCCCGGGAAGATAGAGCAGCAGGATCAAACTCGGCGTCATCAATCCGTGGGTAACGAAAAAAATCGCCTTAAATCCGATCCGGTCGGAAAGGTATCCCCCCAAAAGTCCGCTGAAGGTGCCGGCCAGAACAAAAAGGGAAAACATGGCACCTGCAGAAATCAAGGAGTATCCCCGTTCAACGTACAATACCGGCATAAAGGTGATAAAAGACTGCCCTACGACGGCCCGAAGCACCATGACCAGCCAAATAAGCAGGATCGGTTTCACCGCATGCCCAAGTGTTTCCCGCAACGATCCCCAAAAGCCGGTGGCCCGCAACCCTTCGCTAACGGGATCGGGAATGACATAATACAGATAAACGGTTAAGGCCAGTCCGAAAAGCATGGTCGCGGTAACGGCCTCAAGGCTGAAGAAAGCCGCATACCAGGTAATGAATATCGGACCTGCGGCAAACGCCAGGGTTCCGCCGGTATTGAAAATCGACATGGACATCCCGGCATTTCTACCGGCATAAAGGGGCACCATCCCGGTGACGGAAGGATGAAACATGGAGGATCCGACAGAACCGATGGAAACGAAAACCAGGAGCATCCAAAAGGAGGTGGCAATACCGGACAGCGGTATGAAAACAATGGTCAGCAGAAGCCCCGCCATGATAAATCCACGGGATTGATACCGATCGGCAAGGTATCCGACGGATGGCTGCACAATGAATGCCAGAAAGCGGCTCAACCCGGCGATAAAACCCACCTGTGCCATGGACAGGCTGAGTTTGTCGACAAACAGAGGAAAAAGAGGGCTGATGAATGAACTGTAAAAATCGCCGGTGAAATGGACAAGGGTCAGGGCGAAAATGATGCGGACATTGGTCGAACCGGATTTCAAAGTCATCCCCCCCCACAATTTAGAAACAGATCGTTTGCTTTGAGCCGTACGAATGGGAAACGGGACTATAGTGATCAAAACCGACTCCGTCAACCCGCAAAATATCGGAAGAAAACCCCCTTGACGTCTCAAAACGCAAGGTGTAACTTCCGTTTGCAAATTTATGATGAGCGTTCGAGCCGTCGGCCGAAAGGACCAGGGTGACGGATACTCTCTTTTTAGGTCAATTCCCTTTGTTCGTATAGGTTTAATAGCTATGTCGATATGTGATGGAACCGATCCCCGGCCGCTGTTGATGCTGGTGGCAGGAGCAAACGGCGCAGTAGCAACGACCTTGGCTGTTGCGACGGCAGCCTTGAAGCAAGCGCGGGAAACCGTATTGGACAGCCTGACCACAGGCAGTAAATTTCCCTATCTATCTGCACCTGAAAATATACAGATGGCGGGCTGGGATATCAATACCAGAAGCCTTTCGGAGCAGATGACGGTTCATAGAGTCGTACCGGACTCGATATCCCGCCCTTATGCCGGGGCACTGGATCAGATGGTGATTAAATCCCCGCCGGATGGAAGCCTGTCCCTTGAGGTGCAGATTCAACGCCTGATGGCGGATATCGAAGAATTTCGCAAACCCGCCCCCTCGGCCATGCCTGTTTTTATCAACCTGTTGCCTGCATGTGATACGACTCATATGATGGGCTGCGAAGATTTCGATGCCCTCAGCAAGGCAGTGGTACCCGGTGTTTTCCCGGATCTTGCCTATGTTCTGGCGGCCATTCGCTCCGGGATCCCGGTGATCAACTTTACGCCGAATGCGGTGGAGATCCCGATCATTTGCAAAGAGGCCATCGAATACGGCGTCCCTATGGCCGGCAGAGACGGCAAGACAGGTCAGACCTATTTTAAAGTGGCACTGGCATCCGCACTTAAAGCCCGAAACCTTTATGTGGACGGATGGTACAGCCTGAACATTCTGGGAAACGCGGACGGCCGGAACCTGATGGACCCGGACCGGGCGGCCGGAAAAGTCACCAACAAAACCCGGCTCCTGGATGAAATCCTGGGTTATCCGGTGGGTGAGCAGTACGGTGAGTCTGCTCACAAGGTTCATATCGACTATTATCCCCCCCGGGGCGATGCCAAAGAGGCGTGGGATGTCATCGATATCAAAGGTCTTTTCGGTCTCCCCATGAGTATACGGATGGATCTTCAGGGCCGGGACTCCATCTTGGCGGCCCCCATGATTCTGGACCTGTCCAGATGGATCACGACGCTTCATATGGCCGGTTACGCGGGGCCGATTCCGGAACTCGGTTTTTTCTTTAAAAAACCGGTAGGTAAAAATCCGCCCCTGTCCTTTCAGGAACAAACGGCGTCCCTGGTGGAATTGGAAAGGGTCTGCAATCAAAAAATAACGGTTAATTAGTGACAAAGAGGACCTGATGGTTTTCGGATACAGCACCAACGCATTTGTTAAGTTCTCAGTATTTGAAGCAATTGAAAAAATCTCCGCACTGGGATTTTCGGGGGTTGAGATCATGTGCGACCGCCCCCATGTATACCCGCCGGACTTCAACCCGGAAAAGTTGGCCGATCTGAAAACCGCCCTTGAAAAGAACCGGCTAAAGCCCACCAACCTGAACAGCTTCACTCTTTTCGCCGTTGGAGATACCTACCTGCCATCGTGGATCGAGCCGGAGGCCGAACGACGGGAAATTCGCGTCCGTCATACCCTGGATTGTCTGAAAATTGCCGATACCCTGGGCTGCCGGAACATCTCCATACCGCCGGGCGGCCCCTTGCCCCCGAACCTATCTCGAAAAGAGGCATTCTCTCTTTTTTATAGCGGTCTGGAGGAGGTGATCCCTACTGCGGAAGCGTTGGGGGTCAAGATACTGGTTGAACCGGAACCGGATCTGCTCATGGAAAAGACCGATGAAATCAAACCCTTCATTCAGGACATAAAATCGTCTGCTGTGGGGATCAATTTCGACATTGGACACTTTTTTTGTGCAGGAGAGGATCCGTCGGCTGCATTCGAGGACCTGTTTGAATGGATCGGGCACGTTCATATCGAAGATATTGCGGCAAACCGTCAGCACAATCATTTGATTGCAGGTCTTGGCGCCATCGGGTTCGAAACGGTTTTCAGCACCATGCATCGGCTTTCGTACGCTTATGATATCAGCCTGGAACTCTACCCATATGTGGACACACCGGAGCAGGCCGGGCGTGAAAGCAGAGACCACCTCTTGCCATTGATGAGGGCGGCCGGGCTGAATCCAAAAAAAATAATCCGATAATCATTCCGGCGGGTTAAGTTCATTATCAGCTTCCCGGGAAATCGGGAAATCCAAATTCTGCCGCCGTCCTGCCGCATAAAGGTGGGCTTTTTCTTTGACTAATTCCTGGTTTTATCCTATAGTTATACAAACAGCCGAACCGTCATTTATATAGCCTGCGGACGGATGATATACGATGAAAACGGCCGTAATTGTTGCCTCTGGAGGATTCAATCAATTCCGGGGGCGTCCGGCACCACATCTGAACGATTCAGAAACCTGACCTGTGTATTTTGCTGCCCTCGTCCTGACCTCTACGCCGAACCATCAAAAGCCGGACAGTGAACCGTTAGCTTTGATAACCACCTAGCGAAGGGAGGACACCATGGCAGACAGCGTTTACAAAATCATCGAACTCGTGGGAACCAGCAATTCATCATGGGATAACGCAGCGGCAAATGCAGTGGCCAAAGCCGGCAACACGCTCCGGGATCTGAGGGTTGCAGAGGTCACAAAATTGGATGTCACCGTTGAAAACGGCATGATAAAAGAGTATCGGGCCAGAATGACACTATCATTTAAATATGAATGATCCTGATCCGGGATAAACCATTAACCGGAATGCAATGAGGCGGGGCTCGAAACGACCCCGCCTCATTCATTAGAGGAATGAAACGATTTTTAATCATAGGAATCCTGTTGATTCTGATCCCGCTTTCGAGCTATGGCGACACCATTGTTCTGAAAACCGGGGAACGAATCGATACCCAGGGGACCTGGGAAGAAAACGGTGCCATCAGGTACTTCAAAGATGGCAACATCGCTCCCGGTATCCCCAAATCCAGTGTGGTGCGAATCATTCCGGAACAGGGGGACAAGATGTCCCGGAAGGTGCCGGAATCAGGAAACAACCTCGCAAAACGCCTCGAAAAATCGGAAAGGCCGAGGAATCCCATTGAACGGATGGTCAATGCAACGGTCACCATCCGGTCCGCTGCCGGCAGCGGTTCCGGTTTTTTCATTACCCGGAGCGGCCATATTATCACCAATCGCCATGTCATCAAAGGGGATGACAAAAAACTGAAATCATATGAAAAAAAGCTACGGCGCGCAGAGAAACGCTTAAAGGAATTCGGCCGATGGATAGAAACAGAGAAAAACAGAATCAAAAAGATGGAGCAACAGATTAAAACAGATCAACGATATGACACACCACATAATTTGACGGTATTGGCAAATGAAAAAAAGCAATATCACACCAGACTGTCTGAGTATAAGGAACAGAGCAAACGGTTAAGTGAAAAAAGCAGCCAACACCGACGATTGAAAACCAAACTCCTGCTGCAAAATAAGATCCGCGTCATCCTTGCCGATCAGACCGAACATTATGCGTTCATCGAAAGCGTCAGTACCGATCGAGACCTGGCCCTTCTGAAACTGCCGGACACCAAAACGCCAGCCATTGTGCCGGGGAATGTCCGCAAGGTGGCCAAGGGCGAAACCCTTTATGCCATCGGGAACCCCCTGGATTTCAGCCACTCGGTTTCAGCCGGTGTTCTATCCGGGCATCAAAGGGGAATGATCATGACCAGCGCACCCATCAATGCCGGCAACAGCGGCGGCCCACTGGTGACAAAAGAGGGAAAAGTGGTCGGTATCAATACGATGAAGCTGGTGGGCAAAGGTGTGGAAGGGATCGGTTTCGCCATCCCGATTCAGGCCGCCATCCGGGAATTCGAGGATATTCTTCGCCCTCACCTGACGGTTCAACCCGCAGAAAAGCCCCAGAATTGACCCCCCTCTGACCCCACGCTTTTTCAGCCATTCATCACATTGCCAATCGATGACTCATCAGGATCCGTTTCCGGCCAAAGCCCGGGACAGATTTTGATGAATTTCACCCAGATCGTTGGTGTTGCCCATATGGGACTTGACCCACTCCAGGGTCTGTCCGTAGTGTTGCACCAAAGCGTCAAGGGCTTTTCCCAGGACAGCGTGGCGGGAAGTCTCCGTTGCCCAGAACTTCTGAGGCCGTCTGGGGTCGTAAAATGGCACTCCCGACAGCTTTTTAATATCGATGCCCGGGGAGACCGGTTTTTCGACAGCCGGCTGCTTTAGCGTCGGCTGATTTTCGGGTAAGGGTTGTTTATCCGCCAGGTTCCGGTGAATGATGGATAGGATATTGCTCCCCCCCATGCGAGCCTTTATCCATTCCGGGGTCTGCTGGTACTGCTGGGAAAAGGCATTGAGGGCCGCTTTCAGGGAGTCATGCCGAGAGGTCTCCGACACCCAATATTTCTTAGGTCTTCTGGGATCGTAAAAAAGGGGGCCACCACTTCTATCCATCTCCAGTACAGCGGGTTGCGGAGCCGGCGCCGTCTGTAGGGGCGGGGCTTTTGGGCCGATACCGGTCCGGGGCTGTTCTTTCCCCTCTTCTGCCTCTATGATGTCGGGAATTTCGTCGACACCAGAGATAACCCGCTCGACATCCGCTTTCGGGTACTCGACGACCGTGCCGTAAAATTCGCACCGGATCTTCCCATCATCCTCCCAGGCCTTGTCCCGGCACACCGTAACCGAACCATCAAGAAAGTAGATGATATCCGCTACGGCAGGAGCCATCAGCGCCATCTGCAGAAGAATGCAGAATAACAGTGATCTCCTTGCCACCCGAAGCATATCAGCTATCTGAATTAATCCCCACAAAACGATCTGCACCTTCGATTAGAACGCGTTTAACTTCTCCAGATCCTCTTTTGCAAATTCCAGCTCAACGCGACGATTTGCTTTTCTCCCCTCGGGTGTCTCGTTGGTGGCGATGGGATTTTCAGGACCCAAACCGTAGGTTTCGATATTCATGGGATTCCCGCCTTTCCCCACCAGATAGCTTTTGATGGTGGTGGCCCTGAATTCCGAAACCCTTTTGTTGTAGCCGACGGCACCACGGGCGTCTGTATACCCCTTTATTTTCAAAATAACCCCGGGGTAACGGACGATAAATGCTGCGATTTGGTCAAGGGTGCCGAAGGCGCTGCCCGGGATATCATTGGAATCCCTTCCAAAAGGGATGATGATCTTATTGCCGGACGCCGCCATTATTTTCCTCAGAACCGAAAAATCTGGCTGACGTTCACTTTCCTCGGATGCGGCCAACTCATTTTTCCCCTCACGACGGGTTTTGGGAGGGGATGAAGCCGGCAAGGCGGCCTGCTGCGACATCATCAGCTCTTTTACCCCCCCAAGATGCCCCTTGGGGCTGCTGTCCGGAAACTGTGGTTTTTTCGTTTTACCGGACACAGAGCGGGTATCCGCCAACGGGTCACGTTTATTAAAATCGGTTTGCGGGGATGATTTTCCACCGGTCAGCTCTGCTTTAAGGGTTTGTCCCTCTTGCTGCAGGGATTTTTTATATTTCTGGGAAGTCATATCCTGTAGCTGAAATTGGGATACCTCTTTGGGTTTGTAGCTCTTTAAAAAATATCCCACCGCGACGATCAGGGCCACGGTAACTGCCACGTAGCCGATTCTGACCCATAACGGCCGGGGCTCAACCGGTTTGATGATTTTCTTTTGGGGAGCTGCCAGCGGCTCTGCCGTTTTGTCGGTTTTACGTCTCCGGTTGGAAGGTTCCGGCGGCTTCACCGCTTTGTCTGTTTTACGTCTCCGGTTGGGAGGTTCCGGCGGCATCACCGCCTTATCTGTTTTGCGTCTTCGAAGGGGATGGTCCGATGGCCAGGCATCTGTTTTGTTCACCTCGCCCTTATCCGGCGGGGGTTCAATCCGGTTTTGCTCTCCGATGGTCCCGCGTCTGATACCCTCGGCGATCTCACTCCGGATGCTATCAAGGGTTTCCCGAAGTCTTTCCTCATCGTTAATTTTCTGGGCCGGAATTTTGAGTTCCTCAGCACACTCCTTTATAATTCTGGCGTCAATGGCCTTCTTGCCGATGGCGTAACCGGTTAAAAGGGAATGGTCGCACATCACGTTGATCAGCCGGGGAACACCGCCTGAAAAACTATAAATCTCACTCAGGGCACTCGATTTGAAAATCTTCTTCCGGGTTCCCGCTATTTTCAAACGATGGCGGATATATTCACCGGTCTCGGTTTCCGTCAGGGGTTCGATATTGTACCGAACGGTAATCCGTTGGGCCACGGCCTTGTTTCTTTCTTCAACCAGTGTACCGTGAAATTCGTTTTGTCCGACAAAAAAGATATTGATCAGTTTTTTGTTGTGCAGTTCGATGTTGGAGAGAAGCCGGATCTCCTCGAGGAGATGGTGGCTCAGTCGTTGGGCCTCATCGACAATCAACACGACCGTTTGATTGTTATCGTGGGACCGATACAAAAAATCCCTCAGTTCCAGGAGGAAATCGCCCTTTCTCTCGAACTTTTTCTTCATATTGAAACCATCGGAGAGAAAGTTGAAAAAATCGATGCTTTCCAGGTCCGGATCGGGAATCGTGGCGATAATTGCTTCCACATCCACCATACCGGCGAGCCGGTTGATCAAGACGGTTTTACCGGTTCCCACCTCGCCGGTCAGCAAGAGAAACCCCTTGTTTTCCAGAATGCCGTATTTCAGGGTCGACAACGCTTCCTGGTGTTTTTCACCCAACCACAGGAATTTTGGATCGGTGGTGATCTGAAAGGGTTTATCTTTGAGATTGTAGTGCGATAGGTACATAGATGATGACTACTCGATTAGAAGCCGTATTATGCCTTACTCTTCCCGGTTCTGAAAAACAATGCCACGGCTGTAGTACAGGTAGAGAATAATCCACAGAATGACGAACAGGGCAATATAGGACATGCGTTGCCGGACCAGGCTGTCTCTTTTTTTGTTGATCACATTCACCGTATTCTTCAGCTCGCGTTTGACGATTTCCAACTCCTCAAGCAGATTATCCACCGCCGAGATTTCGGTATACTTGAGCAGCAATTTCATTTTGTTTTCAAAATCCCTCACGTTATACGTGTCGAACAGGATCTTATGCTTTTCCGCCATAAATGAAATCTCATGAATCTCTTTGGCCAGTTCAACACAATAGAACTTCCGGTAGGGCTCCATCTCCGGAACCTCTCCAAGCTGTTTCACCCGTTTATCGATTTCGGTATCGAGCTCTGTGGAAATATCCGATGATAATATCTCGAGTTTGGTGATGGTCTCGTTGTTTTTTATCAGATCCTGGCCGGAAAGAGAGGAAATGAAAAAAACAGCGATTCCGGAAGTGATACAACTCGCGATGATTTTGACCAAAACGATGATATCTCTTTTTACAATGTACATAGAGCCGTTGTCCTTGTTCCATTCCCGGGGCCGGGCCCCGATAGGTTTTGAGAGAGAGGTGCTTTCGACCGTCTTTTTCAACTCACCCGGATAGATGCCCCGGCTGCCATTGCCGGAACCATCTCCAACATGTAATAGTACATATAAATATTTTATATTACAACATAAAAAGATTCCTACCCGAAATTCAGGGGATTGTCAATATAGGCCGCCGCCCCCATGCCTTTAAATTCTCCCCTGAAAGGGGCCGGTCCTGCCCGGTCTCCGGCAATAAAAACGTCTCCCTCGCCCTTTGCATCATAATGCGATGGAAACCGATGGCATCGTCGTTCATATATATCTTAAATAATGTATATTAGTGTGGTAACATAGTCATGCTTTCCCATGGATTCAACATAGATTTTTATTTCAAATTGCAAAACCGTGTAGTATACGCAATGATCAACCATGGACAAAAGCATCGCATATCTTTCCCCCCAGGAGGTCACGGACCGGCTATTTGACCGGGTTCGACGAATGACCCTTGAAGAAAAACGCCAGCTTCTCGAAACGCTTGAAAGCGGACAACCGGGGAAAAAGGAGCGGCTGCACATGAGAACCCTTTGTTGCGCCAATGTACACTTTTCATTCAGAGAAAACAGGTACACCGGATCGATTCAGGACATCAGCCGGAGCGGTTTGTTCATTGAAACAGAAGATTCCTTCGCCGTCGGGCAACAGATAACGTTATCGCTCCCATCCGATGACAGTGACGCACCTTCAACGCTGATGGGAAAAGTAGTGAGAACCGATGTCCGTGGGATCGGTATCAAAATCAATCCGGAAGACTACAACTCCTTCGGTAAATTTGGGAATACGGTAAGGGATGGATTGAAAGGTTGAGCCTATAAGGGCGACCGATGGTTCACAGTTGTCAATTTCCCCTGACCGCGGGCGATCATCAATCAGCGTGCAGAGCCGGTCCGGTTTTAACCGAGACCCTCGTGATCTGCCGAATCAATCCCTTTTTTTCCTTTTCAGATAAAAACCGCCACTCGCCCGGCTTCAAGCTCCCGATACAGATATTGGACACACGGATCCGTTTTAACTCGGTCACCTTATGGCCGACCTTCCGCACCATCCGCCGAATCTGCCTGTTTTTCCCCTCTTTCAACACAATTTTAAACTTCCTGGATGAAACCCGCTCCACCTTTGCCGGTCGTGTGGTACCTCCCATCAGGGGAAGCCCGGAGGCCATTTTCTTGAGGGAACCGGTGGAAATGGGCTTGGCAACAGAAACAATGTAGCTCTTTTCATGGTCAAATGAGGGATGGGACAATTGGTGATGAAGCCTGCCGTCATTGGTCAGTAGCAACAATCCCGTAGAATCCTTATCAAGTCTGCCCACAGGGTAAACCCGCACCGGAATATCGATCAGTTCCATAACCGTCCGTTCTCCCGGATGGTCGCAGCTGGTGACGATTCCCCTCGGCTTGTTCATTGCGATGTACGTAGGCGCCGTAAGCAGCTTTACGACCTTTCCGTCTATTTCCACAATATCGCTGTCCGGATCAACCCGGACTCCCAGTTCGGTGACGACGGATCGATTAACCCGAACCCGGCCCGAGAGAATTCTTTTTTCCCCCTGCCGACGGGAACAAACGCCCGCGTGAGACAAAAATTTCTGTAAACGCATCTCCGTCATGGTTGTTTGCTATATTTGAAAGGATATTATGGAGGTTCGGACGTATATTCCCCGGGAAGTACAGTCACTCCGGATCACTCTCTTTTCTATTCCGGAACTTTTATGGCAATATCGATGACCAGTTGGCCGGCATCTGTATCACAAGGAATTGTGATGATAGGAATCCCTGAAGGATAGGTCACTTTGTGTTTGCCGATGACGACGCTGGGGACAGAAATGGAATTGTTTCCGGAGGGGAAATCGGTCTTTGCATTTCCGGCAATCATATTGGCAACCTCTCCAATGGCATCCGTGCAATCCTCATCGATCTCCTGCATCTCTTCCCCAAGAAGCGATGACGCCAGTTCAAGCGCAATATCCTTTGAAAGGTTCACCACAACACAACCCGTGACGTCGCCGGATAGTCCGATAATGCTGCTGACGTCAAACGAAGGCTCCGTATCCTTTTTTACGGCGGGTGTACCCAGTGAAAACGGGATGTCGATCATGGTCTCAAACACGTTTTTAACCGCTACCAGGAATGGGTTGATATAATTTACATCCATATCTCCTCCTGCTTTCTAGTACTGAATGGATAACACCTTAAAAATCAATTCCATCCGGGGAGTCTTCCCTCCAACGCCGGGGGTACCAATTATGATGATACATGTGAAAAACAGATGATAATGAATCGGCTGTCCAACATGCAAGCAATATTTTCCCGGATTGAAAATACGGCGCGCCCTCCAGACTAACGCACTCAGGACGACCATCTCTTTCTGAACGACAAGATCAACCTTGTTTTCTGCGGCACCCGGGAGATCTTATGAGACTTGTTAATTCAGGCCGACAGGATGTTTTGCCTTTCAGGTTAAACAAGTGCGGAGATCCGCACAGAACTTTTCTTTATATTGTATCGGCACAACTTTGTTAAGCTTTAGCGCTATTTAAAGGTAAGCCCCATCCGATTGGATCAAGACCGGTAATCCGCATTTATTCTGACATATTCAACTGAAAAGTCACAGGTAAGGGAACTTGCCGTGCCATGGCCCAGGTTCAGGTCCAGAGTGACCGAAAACGCATCCTTTTTCAGCACCTGGCTGGCTTTGGCTTCTGCTTTATCCCCACACCCCATCCCCTCTTTAACCATCTGAACGTCATCAAAAAAAAGATCGATACGGTCGGGTTCTACGGGAACACCGGATCTGCCGGCGGCCCCGAGAATCCTTCCCCAGTTGGCATCTTCACCGAAAAATGCGGTTTTGACCAGATTGGAATTGGCCACTGTATCAGCGACATCCCGGGCTTCCACGTCGGAAGGCGCCCCCTTTACCAGAATATCCACCACCTTTGTCACGCCCTCGCCATCCTTTACCAACTGCCGGGCCAGGTCCATCAGCATCTCATCAAGAATTTCCTGAAAGATTTTCCTTCCCGGTCCATCATTGATTGAGATACCCGAAACGCCATTGGCGAGGAGCAAAACCGTGTCGTTAGTGCTCATATCACCGTCAATGGTGATCCGGTTGAAGGAGCGCTCAACGGCGGAAGAGAGAATTGGGTTCAATGTCCCGGCATCGGACTGGACATCGGTACAGACGAAGCACAGCATGGTCGCCATATCCGGTCGAATCATACCGGCACCTTTGGCGGTGGCGAGCAAGGTAAATGTTTTTCCGTGGATCGATCCTTTTCGTACCACCAGTTTGGGGACGCGATCGGTGGTCATGATAGCACGGGCAAAAGCTGGAAATCCCTCCGGTTCAATAGCTCCGGCAAGCTCCGGTATGGCCTGCTCAATTTTTCTCATGGGCATGGTTTGACCGATCACACCGGTTGAAGATACCAGAACATGCGTGTCCGGTATGCCGAGAGCAGTGGCCGTCTTTTGGGTCATTACCGCCGCATCCTTCTCCCCTTGCGCACCCGTACAACAATTGGCATTGCCGCTGTTCACGATGACCGCCTGGGCAACTCCGGAACCTATTCTCTGCCGGTCCAGAACAACGGGAGCAGCCTGTACCCTGTTCCGGGTAAACAGGCCGGCCACATTCGCCGGCTTCTCGGAATAGATCAGGCCGAGGTCTTTCTCTCTTTTTTTCTTGATACCGGCAGAGAGTCCACCGGCCATGAATCCCGGGCAGGTTATGTTCTCCATCCCTCATCTCCTTCTTTGCTCATATCACGTTTCAATTCCATTTGACAGAACCCGTAAATATTGTCAATGTACATCCTCAGAAGAGGGTAATATGGGGACAATAAAAGAGATTACGGCCGCCCATTGTGTTGAATGCGGGGAACAACTGGTGATCAAACGCTCCTGACGCAAAGTAGTGTTGAGCTGCAGGTCATGCGGCCGCGAATACCGATTTGAACAATTCACAAACGTGATGGACGATGCCATGGAAGAAAAGGTGGCCGACATGAGGTGCGATCGGTTTTAATGATACTCAACAGCCTTTTTCCGGTATTCGGTCTGATTGTCCTCGGCGGGATTTTAAAACGATTCAACCTCACCAACGACAGTTTCCTGAAAACCTCTGACCGCCTCGTTTATTTCATTTTTTTTCCGGCCATGCTGTTCTGGAAAATTGGCGGAAGGCCCTCGGATGTGAGCATCCCATGGGATTTCTGTACGGCGGTGCTCATCGCTGTTGCCATTATTTATCTGTTGAGCTGTCTTTGCATAAAAGTATTTCGCATCACCGATTTTGAAGCCGGCAGTTTTTCCCAGAGCTGCTACCGGTTCAACACCTACATCGGGATTGCCATCATCTTCAGTTCACTGGGGGAATCCGGCGTCGTTCAATTCGGCATATTGATCGGATTTATCATTCCCGTCATCAATGTCATGGCGGTGTCGACCCTCATCTGGTTCTCCGGTGAACGGGTGACATTTCCTGAGCGATTCCGCATTACCTTGACCGCACTCGTCTCAAACCCTCTCATCATCGCTTGTATCGCCGGAATTTTGTATGCCAGGTTTGTCCAGACATTCCCGGAATTTATCGACAATACCCTTCACCTCATATCCATGGCCACACTGCCCCTTGCCCTGCTGTCCATCGGCGGCGCCTTGACGTTCAAAAGCCTTCGGCAGTGTTTGAAAGCATCTCTGGTGTCATCGGTTCTCAAATTGGCCGTGCTGCCGGTTTTGGGATGGGCGATACTTACGGCTTTTGGCATTGGAGGAATTCACATGCAAGTGGGCATGGTTTTTTTCAGTCTCCCCGCTTCCACAGCCATCTATGTGCTCTCTTCTCAACTGAAAAGCGATACGAACCTGGCATCTGCCTCCATCGTTCTTTCCACGGTTATCTCTTTCTTTTCACTATCTGTTGCGATGCTGCTCTTTTTTTAGGATCGTAAATGGGCAATTTCAAACTCACCATCGAATATGACGGCACCGCCTACCACGGATGGCAGCGGCAAAAAAATGTCCGCACCATCCAGCAGGAGATCGAAACGGCACTGGCAACCATGGTAAAAACGCCTGTCGCCCTCATTGGATCCGGGCGGACAGATGCAGGCGTCCATGCCTACGGGCAGGTGGCCAATTTCCACTGCGAAACAAAGATTCCTGAAACCGCCTTCCGTGATGGATTAAACAGTCTGTTGCCGAAAGATATCACCGTCCACGAATGCTGCCGGGTGCATCCCGAGTTTCACGCCCGGTACGACGTGGTCAGCAAGCAATACCGTTACCGCATCTTGAACCGGCAAACCCCGTCCGCCATATCCCGCCATAATGAATGGCACATTCGCAAACAGATCGACAGGGAAGCGATGCACAAAGCTGCCCGGCACCTTGTCGGAACGCATGATTTCAGATCCTTTGAAGGTGCGGGAAGCCCGAGATCGAACACGGTCAGAACCATTATGTCCACCAATTTTGTCGACAAGCAGCAAGGCCGGCTTGACTTTTGGATCGAAGGAAACGGTTTTTTAAGATTCATGGTGAGAAATATCGTCAGCACACTGGTGGATGTCGGTCTGGGAAAAAACACACCCTACGATTTTTTAACAATCCTTCAGGCAAAGGACCGCTCCCGGGCAGGCGCCACCGCTCCCCCCCATGGACTTTTTTTGATGTCCGTCAAGTACTAAGGACTCGCGCAAAAACAGGTTCACATTTTTGGCGCCCATCCATCCCGTCTGGCGGCGTTGCGAAAACTCGAAATATCCCGATATACCTTACGTTTTCGCGCCTTGCCAGCCGGGCGCCTGAACACCTAATTCTGCGAGCTTATTTTTGAGCGAACCCTAAATTATTAGCTAAAGAATTTCATCCAACGGCCGATAATCAGATAGAAGCTGAAATAAAGTAAAAGAATCCTGTATAAAAATGGGCATGACAGGACACCACCCCACTGATTCGGATCTGAAAGCATGATTACGGTCACTACAGATAATTTAAAACCCGGCATGACGCTGTCGGCGGATGTGCTGGACATCAATTCAAGGCTTCTCCTTTCCAAAGGTCTGCAGATTCAGCCCAAACACATCAGGGTATTTAAAATTTGGGGAATCACGGAGGTTCCCATAGAAGGGGTTAACGGTGATGAGGAAGCATCGGCCGGAATGGTGACAATGGAAACGGCCAACCGCGTTATCCAAAACACGAAACATCTTTTCAGCCACCAGGACCTGGGGCATCCTGCAGTCAAAGAGTTGTTCAGACAAGCGGTTTTTTACAAGAGTCAATCCCAACCGGCGGGTCGTTTAATCCCTGAACCGATTTTGCCGCCAGAGGTTGAAAAGGGTCCGGGAAGATCCGACATCATGCAAAAGCTGAAGGACTCCCAAATCAAGCTCCCGGAACTGCCGGCCATCATCACCCAACTCAACGAAGTGATCGCCAGGCCAAATGCCTCCGCCAACGACATCGCCCAAACCGTCGACCAAAGCGCCAGCCTGGTCACCGTATTGCTAAAGATCGTTAACTCGGCACTCTATACTTTCCCTTCTCCCATCGACAGCATCTCCCGGGCCGTTACGCTGATCGGTTCAAAAGAGATCACAAGCCTGGCTGTGGGGGTCAGCATCATGCGGATGTTCAAGGAAATTCCCACACAAGTTGTCGATATCCGCTCCTTTATGCGGCACAGCCTTGCCTGTGGGGTCATATCGAGGATTCTGGCGGCCAGAAAGGGCATCCAGCAAACCGAGAAACTGTTCGTATCCGGTTTACTCCACGATATCGGCCGTTTGATCTTGTATAAATACTTTGCAGAAGAGACAAAAATCCTGCTAAGCCGTGCAAGGACAATGGAGGTTCCCATGCACCGGATCGAGCACTCGGTCCTGGGGTGCCGGCACACTACCATCGCAAAGCATCTTTTAACCAAATGGAAACTGCCTTCAAAGCTTTCGGACAGCGTTCATTATCACCACACCCCCTCTTCCGCCGATGATGTTGAAAATGCGGCCATCGTACATATCGCCGATATCATCGCCAATGCTTTGGGAATGGGTAGCAGTGGTGAACGATTGGTGCCGTATTTTGATACTAACGCATGGGACAGGATCGGCCTGTCTCCAGCCATCATGGAACAGATTGTACGCCAGACCCTTCACCAATTGGGGTCTCTCGAAAATATACTGACGGTGAAGCGGTGAGAGTCGACTCCGCATCACGACAGGGATCAGAAACCATGTACGATAATCGTCATCCCCGAAATCTCGAAGCCCGCATAGGGTACCTCGAAGAAAACAGGCGTTTCATACAGGAAGCGCTTGAGATGACGTTATCGCTGGGGGATTTCCAAAAGGAGGTCAACCTCCGCCTCTCCCAGGAACAGATTTTTCTGGAAACGGAAAAGAGAATTCGCCGCCTGATCCAACTGGAAGCCCGCGCACTGTATCTTATAGACTCCGAATCTTCCGATCTCAAACTATCGATATGCAAGCCGGAAACCCGGTCCTCTGAGATCGAAACCGAAATGGCGTTTATGATCGAAGAAGGCTTCCTGTCGTGGGCCATACGTGAAAATAGGGGGGTTTGCATCCTGACCCGGGACCGGAAGCGATACATGCTGCTGCATGTCATCTCCACCCACACCCGGATAAGAGGGTTGTTTGCGGGGTTGTTTCCCACCCGCAGAAAGGAAACCCCGGATGTTTCACATGATCTCCTTTCCATCATTCTGCGCAGTGCGGCAAATGCCATTGAGAGTGCCGAATACCATGCCCTTCTTGAAAATCGCAACCAACTGCTCCAAAAACAGGTGAAGCAAAAAACCAAAGAGGTGGTCAGGTATGAACGGCGGCTGAGGCGCGCCCAAAAAATGGAGGCCATCGGCACCCTTGCCGGGGAGGTGGCCCACGATCTGAACAATATCCTGGCGGGGATCGTCAGCTATCCCGATCTCATCATGATGCAGATCCCCGATGACAGCCCGCTCCGGAAACCGGTCGGGACCATTAAAAACACCGGCAAGAAAGCAGCCGAAATCGTACAGGACATGCTGACGCTGGCACGAGGGAATGCCGTCGTCGCACAGGTCGTCAACCTGAAGGATATCATCACCGAATACGTGAACAGCCCGGAATTCGACAAATTGAAGATCTACCACCCCGGTGTCGTGATACGGACCGATCTGGCACCGGACCTGATGAACATTATGGGATCCTCCATCCAACTGACGAAAACGGTCATGAACCTGGTTTCCAATGCGGCGGAAGCGATGCAGCATGGCGGCCACCTGGCGATCACGGCTCAAAACTGTACGGTTGACGAACCCATCAATGGATACGAAAAAATCGTTGCGGGGGATTACGTTCTCTTCACGGTGTCAGACACCGGGATCGGGATCTCTCCGGATGATATGGAGAGAATATTTGAACCCTTCTATACTAAAAAGGTGATGGGAAGAAGCGGGACCGGGCTGGGAATGGCTGTAGTCTGGGGCACGGTAAGAGATCACGAGGGATATATCGATATCATCAGCAGGGAAGATGTGGGCACTTCAATCCAGCTATATTTTCCTACGACTCAAAAGAGAATGGCGGAAATGCCGTCGGGCCTCCCCTGTGAAAAATATATGGGCAGGGGGGAATCCATATTGGTTGTGGATGATGTAAAGGAGCAGCGGAACGTCGCCCGGATGATCCTGACCGAACTCAATTACTCGGTCTCCACGGTATCCCGGGGAGAAAAAGCCGTCCACTATCTCAAAAACCATCCGGTAGACCTGGTGGTGCTGGATATGATCATGGAACCGGGGATTGACGGCCTGGATGCCTACCGGGAAATGCTGAAGCACAAGCCCGGTCAGCGAGCCATTATCGCCAGTGGATCCGCCGAAACCGATCGTGTGAAAAAAGCCCAGGAACTCGGTGCCGGATTTTATGTTAGAAAACCCTATACCATCGAAAAACTGGGGGTAGCCGTCAGAGGAGAGTTGGATCGTTAGTTTCCATCCCTTATCGGACACCCCCCAATCTTCCACTACCGGTTGACCCAGATTTCAAAAATATTTTTATCTTCAACCCGCCGGTAAGACATGGACCGCATGATGTTGCGGACCAGATGGATTCCCAATCCGTCTTCAATACGCTCCATGGCGGGTTTGGACCGGTCCTGACGGGGAACGGTCAGGGGGTTGAACGCCCTGCCGTCATCCTCAACCCGAATAGCCACATCATCGCTGTTTACCTGAAGGTGGACAGCGATGGTATGCTCCGCCCCATCCTCATATCCGTATTTTATGATGTTCAAAAGCACCTCTTCCAATACAAGGTCAACGGCATTGACAACCTTGGCGGTGAGGGTATGGGGTTTCAGGAATGCGTTAACATCCGCCATGAGATGGGTAAGGGCTTTGAGGCTATTTTTCAGGGCCACAGAAAACGTGCTTTGCATAACAAAAATCCCGGTTCCGGTATAGGTTATATTAGACCTTATGGGTTTAGGCGGTTTGGAGGGCAGGATCAAGGTTTTTTCCGCATCAGACAAAAAATTAGGTGCGGAGAGATGGGAAGCGCCGGTATGAATCACTCCCCCCTGTTTTCCTCTTGACTCATCATCGCTTTCTCGCTTGGTTCATACCGAAACCGTCAAACGGCGAATGCGAAGTGCCCGCTGACAGGATCATCCGGGCAGTGTTGGCTTGAAATCGAATCTTTTGGCGACCTCGGCAAACCGCTCTCCCCGAAGGCTTTTCTCTTTATAAAACGCGAGGCACTGCCGAACGATGCCGATCACTTCATCCTCACTGAAAATGCCGGGTAACTCCTCGGCAAGTTGAGGATGTCGCCCGAGCTTGCCGCCCAGCAGCACCCGGAAACCCTTATCTCCGGCTGCCAAAGTGCCGGTGGGACATGCATCCATGCATTTGCCGCAGGCCAGGCACCGGCGGAAATCGATATCGGGTTTTTGGTTTGCGATAGCCATCACAACCGCACCTTCCCGACAGGCGTCGACACAGGCATCACACCTGGAGCAGGCGTTCTGTGTGATCACCGGCCGGCTGGCCCCGATGATCCCGATATCCTTTATCTGCGGCTGGGAACAGGCATTGGGACAATCGGCCAGGGTAATTCTGAACTCGTGATGGAACCGGAGTTCCCCCCTGACCCGCCGCTTTAAAAATTCCAGCAAATTTTCCTGCTTCAGCACCTTTTCCAAACGTTCCAGCAGGTCGTCACCGATATGGGCCCGATTGGGGCAGCCGCCGGGCCCGAAACAGGTGTCCAGCTGATACCCCTTTATTTCAGATCCCATGTTGGCAAGATATCGCGCCTGCACCGCCTTTACGTCCGCCAGGGATATAGCGGATCTCCCCTCTTTCGATATCTCGGACTCCACCCGGGCCCGGACCTTTTTCCGGACAAAAAACGGGACCTTTTTTACGGCGGCGTCCGCTTCCTTCGACCATTCCATTGATATTCTCCTTGTTGAGGGAAACCCCGGGGGAAAAATCTATCATCTATTGTCAAACCATTGTACATTTCTTTCAGGATGATGACATTGATCTATGTCAATGGATTGTTTATAAGAAATCCCTTTCGAGCACAAAATTAGGAAGGGAGAGTCTCGATATGGATGAAATTTCGGAAATAGGCGGGAACGGATGACGAGGTTATCTCTTTAGAAGGAGGAATCCGCTTGTCTTGGCAGCTTCTATATCGAAAGTTACGGTTTCGCTGCATCCGTGGGTGCGGTTGATCTTAGCTATCAGACAATCTGCAAAGTCCGCCTTGTCCAATTCAAATTCCCTGAGTGCCTTCCATACGGTTTGAATGTCCTGAATTTTAAACTGGGCGGTTTTGAGTATTTGTTTGACAATCCGGGAGATTTGAGTATTTGAAACCCGGTAACATCTGCGTAAAACCCAAACGACCTCATAAAATAAAAGATTTTCAAACGGCGATTGCGTGACAGGATGCTGTTGGAATTTTACAAAAGATCTCCAGCAAAAGGGCCTGATGTAATGACAATGCTGGGATCGCTTTCAATCCACGCCATAGGCTTTCAGTTTCCGACGCAGGGTGTTGAGCCCTATAGAAAGGTGCTTGGCGGCCCGGGACTTGTTTTTCCCCGTCTGATCGTACACCTTCAGGACATGTTCCTTTTCGATATCGGCCAGGGGCCGGAGCAATTCGCATTCGGGAGTGCCGTTTGCAATCATCGTTTTTTTTCGGCGAAGATGCAAAGGCAGGGCATTGAGGGTCAGATCCTTTCCCTGGGAAAGGTTCGCGGCGGAATGGATGATGGACCGGAGTTCCCTCACATTCCCGGGATAATCGTATTCCAGGAGCCGGCACATGGCGTCTTCATGGATACGGCACGGGTCTTTGCCTCCGCTGTATTCCTTGAGGAACTTATCGGCCAGAAGGGGGATATCTTCGGTTCTTTCCTTCAGCGGCGGGAGATGCAACCACCCCCCCCGGATGCGGTAAAAAAGGTCCTTCCGGAACCTTTTTTGCGCGATCAACTGCTCAAGGTTTTCGTTGGTAGCAGCGATAAACCGGACATCGGCCCGCTTCTGGCTGCTGTCACCGAGCTTGGTATATTCGCCGTCCTGGAGAACCCGCAAAAGTTTCCCCTGCAGTTCAAGGGGCAGGGTCCCGATCTCGTCCAGAAACAGGGTCCCCCCGTCGGTGTATTCGAGGTGCCCCGCCCGACCGTTGTCGGCACCGGTAAAGGCGCCCTTGGTATGGCCGAAAAATTCTGACTCGAAAAGACCGGCGGATACGGAGGCCATGTTGACCGGCGTAAACCGGAACTGCGACCGGGGGCTCGCGCAGTGCATCGCTTTGGCCAAAAGCTCCTTGCCGGTGCCGCTTTCGCCCGTAATCAAAACCGGCACATCGCTCTGGGCGTGAAGTTCCGATTCCTTTAAAAGGTTCATCATCATACGGGACTGGGTGACAATCGGTTTGAAGGTATCCGCGAAAATCAGTTTGGGGAGCGATGTTTTTTTCTTGATATCGATGATGTCCAGAAGCCGTTTTCGCTCCAGGGCGCGTTTCACGGTAATGGCCAGGGTATCCCGTGACACCGGCTTGACCAGGTAGTTATAGGCCCCTTTCTTGAGGCATTCCACCGCCGATCGGGCATCGTTCACCGCCGTCACCATGATGCATTCCGTGGTGGGGCTGGTATTCTTGATCAATTCGAGCAGTTCGAGGCCGTCCATATGCGGCATGGTCATGTCGATGAGGGCCACGTCAAAAGACTCCCCTTTCTTGAAGGCCCCCGCCGCTTTCAACGGATCCACCTCGGCCCTGATATTGTCGTATCCGATGCCGATCATTTTGATTTTAAGGATTTCGAGAAAATCGACGTCGTCATCCACCGCGATTATGCTGCTGATCATTCAAACCCCTTTCACCCGATTCGGAGAAACGGATGCCGTACCCTGAAATGAACTATGCCAATCTGGCACATAAAATCATAACTATTTAAATTTACGCAATTTTAATCGCTAACTACTCCATTTTGGCATACTTGTAAAGTGTTTTCTGCATTGCCCCAAAAATGGACAAAGGTACACACAATCGCATAACAAGCTAAAATTAAACACTATTTAAAAACCTTTGAAGCCCAGCCATGTTGTGGCACGACTGTTGCTGTACCGTAAGATCGAAATTAAATGGCAAGGGCCAGGGATCAATTTCACCATCTTTTCCCAACCAAAAGGATACAGAGGATCAGAAATGCAGCTAAAAAACAAATTTGATATGGGAGATTTTGCCGTTCTGGCCGAGATGGATCCCCCCAAGGGGGTGGACGTCTCAAAAATGACAGGCAACGCCATGCGGGTAAAGGGCGATGTGGATGCCTTTGTCGTGCCTGAAATGAGCAATGCGGTGATGCGCATGAGTTCACTGGGAGGTGCCATGATCCTGCAGTCCAAAGGGCTTCAGACCATCATGCAAGTCAACTGCCGGGACCGAAACCGCATTGCCCTCCAAGCGGACCTGTTGTCGGCATATGGTTGTGGCATCACCAATGTGATGGGCGTCACCGGGGAAGAACCGGGTTTTGGTGATCATCACCAGGCAAGATCAGTTTATGATATCGATCTGCCGGAGCTGCTCGGCACCATGGGCAGCCTGCAACAGGGAAAGGACATGGCCGGGATCGAATTGGCCGGTTCCCCCGAATTTCTGGTGGGATCGACCACCAATGCCGGCGCCCAGGGAATATCTCCGGAGCTGGAAGTCGATGCGGTCAATCGAAAGGCCGAAGCGGGTGCGGTTTTCTTCATCACTCCGCCCTTGTTTGATCTTGCCGCCATCAAACCGTTTCTGAAACGGATCGACAGCGAAAAAATCAAGATCATTCCCACTGTACTGCTCCTGAAATCATTGGGGATGGCGCGGTACATGGCAAAGAATATCAAGCACGTCTACATTCCGGATGAGTTGGTCAAAAGAATCCAGCAGGCACCGGACAAGGTGCGTGAATGCGTCCGGATTGCAGCTGAAACAATCACCGCCGTAAAAGAGGAGGGGCTTGGCGGTGTCATGATCTCCACCATCGGATGGGAGCATAGATTGCCGGAAATACTTGAAAGGATATAAGGACGGAAATGATGGAAAATGAAAAAAGTGTCGTAGGGAAGAGCGCATCTGAAAAAGATGAACAGAACCTTGTGGGATCGGTCATGGTGGTGGGTGCCGGCATTGCGGGTATGCAATCCGCTCTGGATCTCGCCAATTCCGGATATTACGTCTACCTTGTGGAGCAATCCTCGGCCATCGGCGGGCTCATGTCACAGCTGGATAAGACATTTCCCACCAACGATTGTGCCATGTGAATTATCTCACCTAAACTGGTCGAGGTCGGCCGGCATTTGAATATCGAGATTTTAACCAATACCGAACTGCTGGATCTTAATGGCGATCCCGGGCGTTTTACGGCCCGTGTGAAACAGAAACCCCGTTTCATAGATCTTGCCAAATGCACCAGCTGCGGGGAGTGTGCCAAGGTTTGTCCCATTGCCCTTCCCGATGAATATAACGAGGGGCTCAATGACAGGAAAGCTGCATACAAGCAGTATGCCCAGGCGATTCCGGGTGCGTTCGCCATCACAAAACAGGGCACGGCACCCTGTAAGGCCTCCTGTCCGGCCCATGTGAGTGTTCAGGGTTTTATCGCACTGATGAACGAGGGAAAGCATCGGGAAGCGTTGGAGCTATTTAAGCAGGCGCATCCCTTACCGGGTGTCTGCGGCCGGGTCTGCCACCACCCCTGCGAAGGGATCTGCACAAGAAACGAGGTGGACCAGCCCCTGAACATCCAATACCTTCACCGTTTCCTGGCGGATCACGACATGGAGAGCGATGACAGCTACCTGCCGGAAACCAAAGAGAAACGGGAAGAGAAAGTCGCGGTCATCGGCGCCGGTCCGGCCGGGTTGACCTGTGCCTATTTTCTCGCCATCGAGGGGTATCAGGTCACGGTCTTCGAAAAACTGCCGGTACTGGGCGGCATGCTCACCGTGGGCATCCCCTCTTACCGGCTCCCGAGAAATATCATCGAGACCGAAATCCAGGTGATCAAGGACCTTGGCGTGGAATTCCGCACCGGGGTCGAGATCGGCAAGGATGTCACCATTGGTGAACTTCGTGAGCAGGGATACAAGGCCACCTTCTTCGGCATCGGCAGCCACGAATGCAAGGTGCTCGGCATCGAGGGTGAAGAGTACGAGGGTGTCTATCCGGGGGTTGAGTTCTTGAGGGAAGTCAATCTCGGAAACAGGGTGTCACTGGGAGACCGCGTCGCCGTCATCGGCGGTGGAAACGTGGCAATGGATTCGGTGCGCACGGCGCTCCGGACCGGCAGCAAAAAGCCCTTTGTCATCTATCGCCGCAGCTATGAAGAGATGCCGGCCAACGATGTAGAGATCGAGGAGTGCGCCGAAGAGGGCATCGAGATCATGACCCTGACCAATCCGATCCGGGTGATCGCCGATAACGGCAGGGTAACGGCCATCGAATGCATCAAAATGGAGCTGGGAGAACCCGATCCAAGCGGCAGGCGCCGCCCGATGCCCATCGAGGGAAGCGAATTCACCATCGAAGTGGATACCGTGATTCCCGCCATCGGCCAGGAATCGGACTGGGCCTGCCTCACCGATGAGTGCGCCTGCACGCTGAACGACTGGGGCACCATGGAGGTTGACGCGGTGACGCTCCAGACCAGTGACGAGGACATCTTTGCAGGGGGTGATGCGGTCACCGGGCCGGCCACAGTGGTGGATGCGGTTCAAGCCGGCAAAGAGGCCGCCATCTCCATAGACCGGTTTATCCGGGGAGTGGACCTAGCCGAAGGCCGCGAAACCAATTTCGACGTGGTCAGAGATGTCCCGGTAGACAGCCGGGAAAAGATTGAAAAGCAGAAGATGCCCTGCCTGTTGCCGGCGGATCGCGTCGGCAACTTCAACGAAGTACAGCTGGGCTTCACCCAGGAGCATGTGACGCCGGAAGCAAACCGCTGCCTCGAATGCGGTATTTGCTCCGAGTGCTACCAGTGTGTGGACGCCTGCCTGGCCGATGCGGTGGATCACTGCCAGCAGGGTGAAGAGAAAGAACTGGAGGTCGGTTCGGTGGTGGTCTGTTCCGGTAGCCGCCCCTTCGATCCGTCCGGATTGGAACAGTTTTACCACTACCAAAGCAATCCCAATGTCATGACCAGCCTGGAGTTTGAAAGGGTCCTGAGCGCCTCCGGACCCACCATGGGGCATCTGGTCCGGCCGTCGGATGAAACGGAACCCAAGAAGATCGCATGGCTGCAGTGTGTGGGATCGCGGGATACCAACCAGTGCGGCAACGGGTACTGCTCTTCGGTCTGCTGCATGTACGCGGTCAAGGATGCCATGATTGCCAAGGAGCATTCCAAGGAGGATCTGGATTGTGCCATCTTCAACATGGATATCCGGACCTTCGGAAAGGATTACGAGAAGTACTACAACCGGGCCAAAGACAAAGAGGGCGTCCGGTTTGTCAAAGCAAGGGTCCACACCATAGACGAGATCGGCGAAAACAAGGATCTACGTATCCGCTATGCCGATGACGCCGGTGAACTCCAGGAGGAATTTTTCGACATGGTCGTCCTGTCTGTGGGTTTGGAAGTACCAGAATCCTCAAAGGCGCTGGCAGAGCGGCTCGACATCTCTCTGGACAACTACAATCTGGCGGTTTCCGATCCACTGAAACCGGTGGAAACGTCGAGGCCGGGAGTTTATGCCTGCGGCACCTTCCAGGAACCCAAAGATATTCCCACCTCCGTGGTGGAAGCCAGTGCGGCGGCATGCCTGGCAGGAAAAAGCCTGAGCCTGGTCCGCAACACCAATACAAAAAGTGTGGAGGTACCCGAGCAGGTCGATGTCCGTGGCGTGGAACCGCGGGTGGGTGTTTTTGTCTGCAATTGCGGCATCAACATAGGCGGCGTGGTGGATGTACCGGGCGTACAGGAGTATGCAGGCAGTCTCCCCAACGTCGTTTTTTCAGGGGAAAACCTGTTTACCTGCTCCGAGGACTCCCAGCAGCGAATGAAGGAACTCATCAAGGAGCACAACCTGAACCGGGTGGTGGTGGCGGCCTGTTCGCCCAAGACCCACGAGGGGATCTTCATGGACACCCTTGAGGCCACCGGGTTGAACAAATACCTGTTCGAAATGGCCAACATCCGGAACCAGAACTCCTGGGTCCACGCGGATGACCCCGAAACCGCTACGAAAAAGGCGAAAGACCTTGTCCGTATGGCGATAGCCCGTTCCCTGACCCTCAACCCACTTCAGGAAAAAGAGATTCCGGTCAACCAGCGGGGCCTTGTCATCGGGGGCGGCGTGGCCGGTATGAATGCGGCACTGGGTCTTGCGGAACAGGGGTTTGAAACGGTCATCGTGGAAAAAGAGGAAAGCCTTGGCGGCAATGCCAACCGCCTGAAATTCACCATAGAGGGTTCCGATGTACAAGCCTACCTGAAAGAGCTGGTGGAAAAGGTCTCGGCCCATCCGGGTATCCAGGTCCTGACCCAGTCGCTCATCGTCGGGTTCTCGGGATTCAAGGGCAACTTTACCACGGAGGTGCTGGTGGGCCCGGGCATGTATGAAAGAAAGATCGACCATGGGGTGGTCATTCTCGCCACCGGGGCCAACGAGTACCAGCCGAAGGAATACCTCTACGGCGAAAGTGACGCTGTTGTAACCCAGATCGAACTGACCGACATCATCGAGGATAAGGGTGCCGATCACCTCAACCAGGTGGTCATGATCCAGTGTATCGGTTCCCGGAACGAGGAAAATGTCAACTGTTCACGGATCTGCTGCCAGAATGCGATTAAAAACGCCATCCACATCAAGAAGAAAAATGCTGATACGGATGTGTTTATCCTCTACCGGGATATCCGCACCTATGGCCTCCTTGAAGAGTACTACAAGGAAGCCAGGGATCTGGGGGTGATGTTCTTCCGCTACGATCCGGATAATCCGCCGGTTTCTGAAAAGGCCGGAGAAAAGGTGGCGGTCACCTTCGAGGACCATGTCTTAAAGCGCCGCTTGAAGGTCAATGCGGACCTGCTGGTGCTCAGCGCCGGACTGGTGGCCGAAGACACCGAAGAGCTTGCATCCATCGTCAAACTGGCACGGAACGCTGAAGGGCACTTCATGGAAGCACATGTTAAATTGCGGCCGGTCGATATGGCCACCGAAGGCATTTTTGTCTGCGGAACCGCCCACAGCCCGAAATTGATCAACGAGTCCATTGCCCAGGCCTATGCGGCGGCCTCGCGGGCGTCCACCTTCCTGGCCCAGGACCGCCTGACACTCTCTGCAGTAACGGCAACAGTGAAGTCCGAAATGTGTGCATCCTGCCTTGTCTGTGTCAGATCCTGTCCTTACAGTGTGCCGCGTATCAATGCCGATGGGGTCAGTGAAATTGATGAAGCGTTGTGCCAGGGCTGCGGTGTGTGCACCGCCGAATGCCCGGCCAAAGCCATAGAGCTGAACTGGTATGAAGATGATCAACTGGAAAGCAAGATCGAATCTTTGCTTGAGGGGGTACTATGAGTAAGGCGTTCAATCCGATTATACTGTCCTTTTGCTGCAACTACTGAGGGTACACCGCCGCGGACCTGGCAGGTTCGATGCGTCTGGAATACCCGGCCAGCATTAAAATCATCCGTGTCCCCTGTACGGGAAAGGTGGATGTCCAGCACATCCTCCGTTCCTTCGAGAAAGGGGCGGATGGGGTTTATGTGGTGGGTTGTATGGAAGGGGATTGCCACTTTAACAGCGGCAATTTAAGAGCAAAGAAACGTGTGGAGCAGGCCGCCAAGATCCTTGATACCGTCGGAATCGGGGGGGATCGGGTCAGGATGTACAACCTTTCCTCCAGCGAGGGACCGCTATTTGCACAGTATGCAAGGGAGATGGAAGAATTAATACAAAATTTGGGACCGAGCCCTCTGAAGCTGGCTAAAAAAAAAAGGGCGGCGTAGGTCTCTAACGGATATGTGGATTTTAACGGAACCGGGCCATTTGGAACATGACCATTTAAACTAAAAAAAGGGGTCTCATCTTATGATTGTTGCCGACAAAAAGCCAATCGAGGAAATAATTGAGGAAATCAAAGAGTATGAGAATATCCTGATCCTGGGTTGCAACGAGTGTGTAACGGTATGTGAGGCAGGGGGAAAAAAGGAAGTGGGCATTCTGGCTTCGGCGTTGAGAATGTATTTTCTCAACCAGGGCCAGGAGGTCAAAATTGATGAACGCACCTTGGAACGCCAGTGCGACCACGAGTATCTCGAGGAGATCCGGGATGTCATCGACAAGTATGATGCCGTTGTCTCGCTTGCTTGCGGCGTCGGGGTTCAGTTCACCGCAGAAAAATACATGGAAAAACCCATTCTGCCAGGGGTCAACACCACTTTCCTGGGGGCAACGGAGGAACGCGGTCTCTGGACGGAAAGGTGCCAGGCCTGCGGGCAATGCATCCTTGCCAGGACCGGCGGCATCTGTCCGGTATCCCGCTGTGCCAAACGTGTTCTCAACGGTCCTTGTGGGGGGTCTACCGGTGGCAAATGTGAGATCACCAAGGGGGTGGACTGCGCCTGGCAGATCATCATAGACCGACTCGATGCGCTGGACAAAATGGACACGTATGAGGAACTCAGCCCCATAAAAGACTGGTCCACTGACAGGGCCGGGGGACCCAGAACCGTAACAAGGGAGGATGTGCAGCAATGAAAGTAAAGACACCGAGCAAACTGGAAAAGGTTCTTGCCGCAGGACATCTTGCCGTTACGTCCGAGTGCGGCCCGCCGAGGGGCAGCGACCCCGAAGCGGTCATCAAGAAAGCGGAACTGATCAAAGACCATGTGGATGCGGTTAATATCACCGACAACCAGACGTCGGTGACCCGCATGTGCAGCCTGGCGGCCTGCATCCGGCTCAAACTCATGGGTCTGGAGCCGGTCCTCCAGATGGTGACCCGGGACCGGAACCGCATCGCCCTGCAGAGCGATATTCTGGGCGCCGCCTCCTTTGACATCCGCAATATCCTCTGCCTCTCCGGAGACCACCAGAGTTTCGGGGATTGCGCGCAGGGACAGAACGTTCATGATCTCGATTCCATGCAGCTGCTTCAGACGGTCCGGCACATGCGGGATGAAGGGAAGTTTCTGGGAGGCGATGAGATCAAACGGCCGCCCGAGATGTTTGTCGGCGCCGCCGCCAACCCCTTTGCGGATCCTTTTGAGATCAGGGTGCCCCGGCTGGCCAAAAAGATAAAAGCCGGTGCCGAATTTATCCAGACCCAATGCATCTACAATCTGGACAAGTTCGAGGAGTGGATGCGCCGGGTGAAGGAAAGAGGGTTGCATGAAAAAGTCCATATCCTCGCCGGTATGACACCCATGAAATCAGCAGGGATGGCCAAGTATATGAAAAACCGGGTGCCGGGAATGGATGTCCCGGACGAAGTGGTAAAACGGTTGTCCGACACCCCGAAGGAGAAGCAGGCCGAAGAGGGGGTCAATATTTGCGTCGAAGCGATCCAGCGGCTGAAAGAGGTCGAAGGGGTCGCCGGGTTTCACGTGATGGCCATCGAATGGGAGGAAATGGTCCCGGAGATCGTCGAAAGAACCGGTCTGTACCCCAGACCCGAGATGGACTGATTCCAACGGATAAAAGGTAGCTGAACCCAACCAAAGGAGGACATCATGAATGACAAAAAGAGAATTCTTGTTGTCGATGACGAACCGGATTTCTGTTCCATCGTGCAGGGGCAGCTTGAAAAAGAGGGATATGACGTAGAACTGGCGTATAACGGTGTGGAGGGACTGGAGAAAATCCATGCAAATCCGCCGGATGTTATCGTACTCGATGTGATGATGCCTGAAAAGGATGGTTACGAGGTCTGCAAAGAACTGAAGAGTGATGAAAAAACAGCGGACATCCCGGTCATTCTGCTGACCGCTGTTGCATCTCACGTGACGTCGACGCGATACTCTCATGCAGACGGCATGAGTACCGAAGCCGATGATTATATAGCAAAACCGGCCTCTGCAGAAGAGATTTGCCAGAGCATCAAGTCACTTCTTGGGGAATAAGAAGACGAGGAGTAAAACATGTCATCAGAACCAATAGTACTGAAACCCAAAACAGAAAGTACATTCAAAGAGCAGGTGGCGGATCTGCTTCCGGACGGAGGCAACCTGAACCTGTGCCTGACGTGCGGCCTCTGCTCATCCGGTTGCCCGGCCACCGGTCTTGAAAACATGGACCCGAGGAAATATCTCAGGATGGCTTCCCTGGGGATGGATGAAGAGGTTCTCACCTCCAAATGGGCCTGGATGTGTACCATGTGCATGCGATGCATCCATGCCTGCCCCATGAAAATCAATATACCCCAGCTGGTCTTCAATGTACGGAGCAGATGGCCCAAAGAGGACCAGCCCAAGGGGATCAGGAGTTCCTGCGAGATGGCGGGCAGAAACGACACCTGCAGTGCAATGGGAGCTTCCGAAGAGGATTTCAAATTTGTGGTGGAAGATGTCCTGGAGGAATATCAGGAATCGCAGCCAGAGTTCAAGGATATGCAGGCACCCATCAACAAAGAGGGATCGGAGTTCTTTCTCAACCAGAACTCCAGGGAACCGGTCACTGAGCCCGACGAGATGGTGCCGTTGTGGAAAATCCTGCATACTGTCGGTGCGGACTGGACCTACGGGTCAAAGGGATGGGCTGCGGAGAACTACTGCCTTTTTGTCGCCGATAATGAAAAGTGGAAAGAAAACGTCAGCATCAAGGCCAAGGCGGTGGATGACCTCGGCTGCAAGGTCTGGCTCAACACCGAGTGAGGGCACGAATTCTTCTCAGTCCGGGTCGGACTGGATAAATTCAAGATCGAGCATAAGTTCGAGGTTAAAAGCATCATAGAATACTACGCCAAGTGGATCCGGGAGGGAAAGCTCAAGGTTAATTCGGACTGGAACAAGGATATCAAGGCAACCTTTACCGTTCAGGATCCCTGCCAGCTGGTTCGAAAAAGCCTGGGAGACCCCATCGCGGAGGATCTTCGGTATGTGGTGAGATCGGTGGTAGGAGAGGAAAATTTCATCGACATGACCCCCAACCGTTCCAACAACTATTGCTGCGGCGGCGGGGGCGGTTTTCTTCAGTCCGGATTTCCGGAAGCCAGAAGATACTACGGCAGGATGAAATTTGAACAGATCGACCGCACCGGCGCCGATTACTGCATCACCCCGTGTCACAACTGCCACGCACAGATCCATGACATAGGAGAGCATTATGAGGGGAAATACCACTCCCTTCATATCTGGACCTTGATCTGTCTCTCCATGGGGATTCTCGGTCCAAACGAACGGGAATACCTGGGGCCTGAACTTAAAGAGGTTCTTCCTTTTCACCCCGAATCGGCCATGTAGTAAAAGTAGCGAAAAAGCCCGGTACCGCACCCGGTGCCGGGCTTTTCTCACGAAACGGGTTTCCTCATCCGCTCCAGCGGCAAAGGACCGCTTCTTTCATAAAATGAAGATTTTCTGCATCTTGAGCGATGAAAGGGCTTACCGGTCCAAATCCCCCGAAATATTCACCAATGTATTAAAAGATGTGGGGATCAATGGTACCTACGTCCCTTTCAAGGTTGCTCCGGATCAGATCGGTCAGGCGCTGAAAAGCCTCAGTGTGTTGAATATCGCCGGTGCCAATGTCACCGTGCCTTATAAAGAAGCTGTCATTCCCTTCCTGGATGTTCTATCCGAAGGGGCCAACATCATCGGCGCCGTCAACACCATCGTACGCAACGGCGAAGAACTTAAGGGATATAACACCAATGCCATCGGCATAATGGATGCCCTGACCGAAGCCAAATTCGATCCCGAGGGTAAAACCGCTCTTGTGTTCGGCACCGGTGGCGCCGCCCGGGCCACCACTTTTATTTTAAACTGGCTCCGCACCGGAACCATTTACGTTGTTGGAAGAGATGAAAACAAAACAAAGGGTATCATTAATCAATTTGGCGGAAAAAAACTATTAATGCAGGATATGAAAAACAGGGTTCCACCTGTGGATATTGTCGTGAACGCCACCTCAGTATCAAGCGCCGACGAGTCCGCTGATTTGGCAGCGCTGGTGGAAGGCATCAAGTTGCCCCGTTGTGAATTGGTCCTGGATCTCAACTACGGGCGGACGGACAACTTCTGGGAAACCCTGGCTCGGCGAAACGGGGTGGCTTTCATGGACGGACTCCCGCCGCTTGCCTACCAGGCCAGACGAACCCTGGCGCTCTGGACCGGCCTGCAGATCCCGCCGGAAGCGTTTCTAAACGCGATGGAAAAGAGATAGGGCAGAAGAGAGATCATCGCCCGGATTGAATATTTGCTCAATGGGGTACAACAGGGATTAAAACCGTAAAGGTCGTTCCCTCTCCAGGCATGCTGTCGACCTCGATCAACCCCCCCATGGAATCCACGAGGCCTTTAACGATCGGCAGGCCGAGACCTGTGCCTGTTATGTATCGTGTTCTGTCATTTTTCACCCGGTAAAACCTTTCAAATATCTTTTCCAGATATTTGGCTTCAATCCCGAAACCGTTATCCGCAACCCTTACACGCATGTTAATCCCGGCAAGGTCCAACGACACGGTAATTTCTCCGCTCTCCTGGGTATAATTGATGGCATTGGCGATGAGGTTTCCGAAAACGCTCTCCAAGGCCAAAGGGTCGGCTGTTAAGGTCTGCAATTTCTCCCCGGGAAGGTTCAGCACCAGTGACTGCTTTTTTTTGTCCGCCCGTGTCTTTAGAAATTCAACGATATTGATAAGGAGCTGATCGATTTCAACCGGTTTAGGATCTTTGCAGATCAATCCCTCTTCAATCCGGGATAGGTCGAGGAGGTCTCCGATAACTGAAATAAGCCCCCTGGTTTTCTCCTGGGCCCGGGTCAGGATATACTGATCATTCTCCGGCATCTCTCCCATGAGATCCCGAAGCACCAGGGCCAGCTGCTCGTGGATTGTTGACAACGGTGACCGCAACTCGTGGGAGACCTTGGCGACAAATTCGTTTTTCAGCTGGTCCAGCATCCTCATGCCGGTGATATCCATCACGTTGACAACGGCCCCGAGGCATTCGTTTTTTTCGCCGAGAACCGGCTGTCCCTTTGCCAGAAGATATTTTTCATCGGCAATCGAAAATTCGTAATCGGCAATGTCGTCAAAATCGATATGCCGTCCCTTCGAAATTTCCAAAATCAGATCGCAGAGGCCATGATCGGGGATATACGCCTCGATACCGCGGCCGGTTTCGACCTCTCTGGAGAGATTCAAAAGCTGGCGGAAGGCCGGATTTACCAAGACCACCTGTCCGTTGGAATTGGTGACGATGACCCCGTTGGGCAAGGATGAGAGGATGGTGTGAATCCGGCTTTTCTCCGTATCCAGATCCATCATAGTTCTTCGTTTATCCTCCTCAAGCCTTTTGGCTTCCCTTTCAAGGGAAATTTTTTCTGCAGCTCGGTTCACGGTGATTCGAAGCTGATCCGGCTCAAACGGTTTGGGAATAAAATCATAGGCCCCGAGTTTCATCGCCTCAATGGCGGTCTCAACGGTGGCAAACCCCGTGATGACGATAACGAGGATGGACCGGTCCTGCTCGCGTATTTTCTCGAGGACCTCAAACCCATCGATGCCCGGCATTTTCAAATCCAGCAGCACAATGGCGATATCTTCCCGGTCGATGATCTCAAGCCCCTCATCCCCCCGTGACGCGGTCCAAAGGTTGAAACCGATCCGGGACAGAATCCTTTCCGACCCTTCCCTGATATCCCTTTCGTCGTCAACGACAAGTATGCTGATAGTGTCAAGGCTACTGTTCACACTCTCTCCCTCCGCTTCTCGCATCATTTGTTGGCAACTCGATTTTGAAGGTCACGCCCCCTGTAATGCCGTTTTCCAGCCAGACCTTCCCGCCGTGATTTTCCACAATGCTGTAGACCAGGCTCAATCCCAGTCCGGTGCCCTCCCCCTCCTGTTTGGTGGTAAAAAAAGGTTCAAAAATACGGCCGATAATTTCTTCCGGAATTCCGGGTCCGGAATCGGATATTTCGATCCGGACCCCCCGATCGCCCGGCAGCATCCGGGTGACCAGCTTCAGGGTTCCCTCTCCGTTCATGGCCTGGACCGCATTTAAAATAATGTTCATGAATACGTGGTTGATCTGCTGGATATCCACTTCCACCGTCCGAAGCGAGTCGGACAACGCCTTTTCGACGATGATGTTGTGAAAAAGCGTTTGGTTTTCGAGCAGAAATAGTGTTCGGGACAGAGCCTTGTTGAGATCATGAGGTTGCCGGAGATGGCGGGTCTGGCGGGAAAACTCCAACAACTCCTTGACCGTATCCCGGCATCTTTCCGCATCATTCAAAATCCGATTCAGATCTTCCACTGCTCCTTCTTCCAGTTTGTACTCCTCCAAAATCAGCTTGGTGAACAGGGTAATCCCCCCCAGCGGATTGTTGAGCTGGTGGGCAACTCCGGCAGCCAGTTTCCCCAAAGACGCCATTTTTTCCGATTGATACAGCTGAAGCTGCGTTCGTTCCAGGTCTCTTTCCATTTCGAGTTTTTCACGCATGTCGTGAAAAAAACCGATGGTCGCCGCTTCCACGCCTTTCTCGTAAAGGATCGCCGCATTCAAGCTAATGGGAATGATATCGCCCGCCCGATCAAATACGTCCACCCGGTAATCGGTCAGTTTACCCTTTCCGCCGTGACCCTCCCCGCGCAGTTCCCGCATCACTTCGTAAGCACCATCCTCTGGATAGATATCCATGATGTTGAGATCGTCCAATGCTTGCGGGATAGTGAACCCGAAGACATTTGAGGCGGCTTCGTTGAATATGATCACCTTGCCGGTTTTATCCGCGGCAATCACGCAATCCACCGCGCTGTTGATGAGATTCCGCAATATGGCATTGCTGCGAAGCAGTTTTTGCTCCAGCTCGCTAGTCGTGGGGAGATCGAAGTCCATGCTGACATAGGATTCCACCTTGTCGCCGGCATATATGGGATAGGCGTAGTAGCACGGCATCCGGACCAGGTCCAGGGAATCCTCGGGCTTGGGTCGCAAAACGGGCACACCGGTCTCTATCACCTCCTGAACCGCACAATTTTCACACGGGGACAGGCGGCGGTGGAGCACCTCGAAACAGCGGTTCCCGACCAGGTCGCTGTTTCTGATCCCCGAAAACGGGGCGCTCGATGCCAGGATTTCAAACTCCGGGCTGACCACGATAAATCGCTTGCCAAAGCAGTCAATGGCCTTGAATAGGTGTTCCTTCTCGGCATCCGTTCGCATCGTTCATCCTTATGGAAACCGGGTTAACCGGACAGATGGTTCATTTCAACCGATGTCATATACCACAATTTGGCACAGTTGTCATAACAAAACCACCGGCTTGACCAATTCATTACTGCAAGTGGACATGGGGGTGAACGGTCAGGATTGATTTTTTTCTTTTCCACTATTCGCTGATATGTTTTAATGCCTTTACACACCACCATCAGCAACATCTGGATATCGCCTTTGATTGTGGTTTTTTTCTAATGATTTTAATATAATATTGCCTCTCTAAGGCTTCTTTGATATTGTACGGGAAAATCTGGCCGTTTGGGTCATAAAATTGGTTACGGTTACACGGGCATTCAGGAAAATCAAAGGTTGGGTTTTGACGAAACTGCCGACATACCCGGGAAGAGCGGTTGTAACGATTGGTGATTTACAGAAAGCGATCGTTGCCGGGGAAAACGAAACTGCCGTGGGAATTGCCCGTGCACTTACCAGCAGAGGTGTAAAGTCCAAAGAGATTATTGTCAATGGCGTAACCAAAGCCATGGAATTTCTGGACAAGAAATGTACCATAAAAAATTTCTGCCTGTTAGAACTGATGCTGGCAGGGAGAGCTGCGATGGATATTATCGATTATCTCTCTGACGAATGGGAAACGAAAAACGATTCTCAATTCGAGATCGACCCTGAGTCGAAAAAGAGAATCATATTGGGAACCATTAAAGGAGATATACATGAGATTGGGAAAAATATCTTTTCAATGTTGATGAGATCTTATGGATATGAGGTTTTCGACCAGGGAAAGGATGTGGATCCCGATACGTTTGTCTCTGCTGCCATTGACCATCAAGCTGATTATATAGGCATATCGAGTCTGATTACCACAACCATTCCACGGGTGAAACAGGTCAGAAAGATCGCAGTGGGCAAAGGGTTGGGTACCGTGAAGGTTATTGCCGGAGGGGCCGCGCTCAGTCAGTCTACCGCAGAATTTCTCAATGTGGACTATGTGGCAGTTACCGTCTTTGACGGCCTTCACTATATAGATGCATCTGAATCATGAAATCTATCGATCGTATAGCAGCAGCCGTCCGTTTTGAAAAAACAGACCGGATGCCTGTATTTTCGCACATGTACGGGATAACCGCCAGGATAAACCATATCCCTTTGAAAGACTACCTGAACAGTGGAGAATTGCTGGCTATTTGTCAGTTAGAGACATGGAGGCGATTTGGCTATGATGGTGTAACCGCATTTGCAGACAACTCCCTTGAGGCCGAGGCCCTAGGATCAAAGTTAGCTTACAACAACGATGTGTACCCGCACATTGACCAATATTGTCTGAATGATATTCATGATTGGAAAACGCTTTCGATACCGGATCCCGAAAAAGATGGTAGGATGCCTGTCATTGTAGAAGCATGCCGGCGACTTAGGGATCAAGCAGGTGATGAGACGGCGGTTGTCGGGACCGTTCAGGGACCTATGACGTTGGCCGGTCAACTTCTGGGAATAGAAAAACTTATCTATTGTATCGTTGATCATCCCGATGAATTTCGCAATCTGTTGAATTTCACAACCCGGGTCATGGTTAACTTCGGCAAGTCTCTATTAAGGGCAGGAGCCCATGTCGTACATGTTTTCGACCCCTCCTCTTCCTGTTCCGTCATAAACAGGGCTGTTTTCAAGGAATACGTACTCCCGAATTTACAACGGGCCTTCACGGAATATAAAAATGCCGGAGATCCCATATGCTGGCTGAATATCACCGGTCAGACAGAACCTACTCTGGATCTTTTTGCTGAAACGGGGGCGGATCTGTTCAATATCGATTATCTTGTTCCCATTTCCGTCGCGATGGAAAAATTGCCTCACCACTGCATCAACGGAAATATCAAGCCATTCAGTTTTATTTCCTGTGATAAGAAGTCAATCGAAAGAAAAGCAAAGGATGTTATAGCGGAGACCCGGCAAAGGGGGGGCTTCATCCTGAGTCCAGGCTGCGAGATACCATTGGCGTCCAAAGTCGGCAATATCGAGGCTTTTATTAAAACGGCTCACAGCTGATCGAAGATAAAACCGGTTTTGCAATTTAGACGATGAAATGAAACCTGCGGGAAGAATAGGTCCAACTCAAAGGGGGAGGATCAATGGTAATGTTGAATGACCAGAATTCTGAATCTCATCGCCAGGATAAATTTGAAGCCCTGTCCGCCCTGATCAATATCGGAACCGCCATCGGCTTCATGCCCATGGATTTGAAAGCCTCCTTGCAGTTTTTCGTAGAAGAAACGAGGAAGTTATTTAATGCTTATGGCTGTGCAATTTTATCGTTGAATGGTAGGATGAATTTTGACCTGGTTTATTCAGGACCATCGGATATGGGGAAAAAACTATGCAAGTCTTGTAATATCAAGGAATGTATCGTTATCAGGGACGAGTTACCTTTTATTATCAAGGATACAAAGAGGAAAGACAGAAGATGCAGAGGATTTGAGTCTGACAGAAAAGTAAAATCCTATGCATGCCTGCCTATTTTAACGAGGAAAAAACTGGTGGGCATCCTGACAATTTGCAGTTTAGGAAAGCATGCTTTCCCCCAGGACTATCTGGAGATAATGCTGTCGGTTGCCACCATGGCAGCTTCCATTATTCAGCGGGCACAACTGTTCCATAATTTGGAGGCGGAAAAGAGACGATTAGAAAGGGCCAATGAGGAGATTAACAAATTAAACATCGATTTAGAAACGAAGATCGATGATTTGAAAGAGGCTCAAAACCAGATTATTCAAACAGAGAAATTGGCTGTGGCCGGAAGACTTGCAGCAGGGGTTGCCCATGAGGTGAACAATCCCATCGGGATTATCATCAACAGGATAGAGTGCCTCCAGTCAGAGGCTAAAGAAAAAAACGTCTCGGATGAACTGATAAAGGACTTATGCACAATAGGGAAGTATGCCCACAAGATTTCCAAAATCGTGGAAGATCTCTCCATTGTCTCCAGAACCACCTATTCCGAGTCCAAATTTTCCAGACTCGATATCAATGAATTCCTGGCAGATGTTTTTTTTCTTGTGGAGCAGAAAATAAAGGGAAAACGGCTGAAGTTCATAAAAAACCTATCTTCCGAAAATCTCTTTATCATGGGAGATTCGGAACGGCTCGAACAGGTTTTCGTCAACGTGGTGGAAAACGCTATTCACGCCGTTCAAGGCAGCGGGGCGATAACGGTGGCCACGAGAGAGGACAGGAAAGGTATCCGGGCCGAGATTTCCGATTCCGGGACGGGCATCCTGAAGGAGCACCTCGATAAAATATACGATCCGTTCTTTACTACCAAAGAGGTGGGAAAAGGAACCGGTTTGGGCCTGCCCATCAGCCAGGCCATCATTGCGGAGCACAATGCCTCCATCGATGTGAAGAGCCGGGTCAACAGGGGCACCACTTTCACAATCACCTTTCCAAAGGCGCCAAAGCTGAATACTGAAATGCCATGACGACCTATAGAGAAAAAATATTGATCATCGACGATGAAGCGGAGATGTTGGACAATTGCCGTCGTATACTTAAACGATCGGGCTACGACTGCATGCTGTTGCAGCAAAGCGAGGATTTCTCCCGGGTTTTTAAGGAGGAGCCTGCGGACCTTATACTGACGGACCTGCGGATGCCCAAAAAGGATGGCATGAACGTGCTAAAGGAGGCAAAAGCAATAGACCCGGATGTGGTTGTGCTCCTGTTTACGGCCTATGGCACCATCCAATCCGCTTTAGAAGCATGCAAACTGGGGGCTTTCGATTACATCCAAAAACCCTTTTCAGCGGAACAGTTGCGAATCGCGGTTAACAGGGGAATCAAACAGAAAAGACTTTCAGACGAGAACAAATACCTCCGCTCTCAACTCAAGGAGGAATTCGGGTTCAGCAGAATCATCGGGAAAAGTGCGCCGCTCAATGAGGTCTTGAAACTCATAAAAAAAGTGTCCAAAACAGAGGCGAATATTTTAGTCCTGGGGGATAGCGGGACGGGCAAGGAGCTGGTCGCCAGGAGCATTCATGCAAACAGTGACCGCTCTCATCGGCCTTTTGTACCGGTAGACTGCGCGTCACTGCCCGAAAACTTGCTTGAAAGCGAACTTTTCGGCCATGAAAAAGGGACCTTCACCGATGCCCACGTAACCCGTCCCGGGATATTCGAATACGCCAACGGCGGGACCCTGTTTTTGGACGAAATAGGGGAACTGAGTATAACCCTGCAGTCCAAACTGCTCCGGGTGTTGCAGGAACGACAGGTCAGGCGTGTGGGCGGAAGAAGGCTTCTAAATGTCGATGTGCGGATCATTACGGCAACGAATCAGAACCTGGGAAGGGCCACTGAGGAGGGTAGATTCCGGGAAGACCTTTTTTATCGTATAAATGTCATTACCATCCCCTTGCCCCCCCTGAAAGAGAGAAGGGAGGATATCCCTCTTCTTGCGAATCATTACCAGAGACATTTCAGCAAGGGCAGCAAAAATGAGGTAAAAGGAATCTCCAAAGAGGCCATGAAGCTTATGGAAAGGTATGATTGGCCGGGCAATGTGCGGGAGCTGCAAAATGTTGTTGAAAGAGCCGTATCCCTGACCGATTCCGAAATTATTGCTCCTGCGGATCTTCCCGAATATATACGTAATAACAATGATTTTAATATCTTAAGCTCATTCAGAAAATCAAATTATAAAGATGCCAAAAAAGACTGGATACATTTTTTTGAAAAAAAATATTTATCCTCCCTTCTGGAACGGTACAATGGAAACATATCAAAGGCTGCCCGGGAAGCCCGGATCAACCGCAAGACCATCCATCGCATGCTGAAACGGCACAGACTCCCGGGTGGTCCTCCCGGATAGAAATTGTGGCACACATGTCCCATATGGGTCCAACATGTCTCAACCCTGGCCATTAATCACAAAATTCCCTTTAGAATCAAGTTGATACTTCATTTATTCCTGACATGCAATCTACATGTGTGCCAGGAACATGGGTCAATGAGGTCTCAGTTCACCCCACCTGCCTCAACATCAATCTGCTATTCGATCCATGGATATTTCCACTAACAATCTGTTATCATAGTATTTTGCTTTATTTTCCCTATTTGAAAGCGGCTCATTCTGATCGACGGCACAGGAATTGCTTTGATTTTTGCTGAGTGTTGAGGAAAAAGGCCAATCCTCAAACCGCTATCATTACCCTCGATTCCATTTCAATCTCACAATGAAAGAGACGGGAGTCCGGCTTTGGTGCCTGATACAAAATCCATACTGCTTGCCATTTCGGATGAGGATCTAAAGGCGCAAGTGTACGAAGTGCTGGATGGCATCGAGGCCTGTACATTGACATGTGTGGGAGACAGCGGGGACGTACTCCTCAAAATATTGGATAAAGACATCGACCTGGCCATCATAGATGAAAATATCGCCGGCATGGCCGGTTCCAAACTCATCGAAATTATAAAGAAGAGCAGGCCCAGAATTCCCCTGATTACAATATCCTCCGGCAATTCAAAAGAAGAATTGGCCCGGGTACTGGAACAGGGGGTTTTCTACTTTATCATCACTCCCATCAACGGTGAAGAATTGAGACAGGCCGTTGAGAGTGCTTTGAAAACCAATCCATGAATCGTCAAACGGGAGCAAACGCTTTGGATGGAAGACGTTTAAAAAGATCAGAAAAACGGTCAGGGCTGGCGAGGCTTTTTTTTGTGCCGATCCTGTTATCGGCATTTTTATACTTAATCGTCGGGTTGGCAGGGGGGGCCGACGCGCCCGCCGAATCCGAACCGCCGGCCGAATTCCGCCAACCCATTGAATTCAGCCACAAGACGCACATCGAAAAGGGCGGGATGTCGTGCGAATTCTGTCATGTCTACGCCCGTCGTTCGATCAACTCCGGCGCTCCCGTCATGGCAACCTGTTTTGGATGTCACAGCGTGATTGCCGGATCGGATGATGATCCGAAGAAAGCTGCCGAAAAGCAGGATGCGATCAAAAAATTGTTGGAATTCAAACCCAAGGGAACGCCGGTTCAATGGAAAAAGATCCATGACGTCCCCGATTTTGTCCATTTTTCTCACAAACGCCACATTCAAGTCGGCTTTGACTGTACGGAATGCCACGGAGAGATCAACCAGCACGATGTGTTATCCCCGCAAACCATGATCACTGACCTTAGCATGGGGTGGTGTATGAAATGTCATCGGGAAGGCAGGCAGACGGTTGGGGGGGAAATTGCAGGTCCGGTTCGGGAAACAAGGGGCGGAACAATTATGGCGCAGGCCGCAAAACAACAACCCGACGGATTTTTGGTGGGATCAAAAGACTGCTACACATGTCACAAATAATAAGGAACAGGGATGAATAGAAACTTAAGCCGCAGAAATTTCCTGAAGATGTCAGCACTGGGCGGCGCAACGATGGTTGCCGCCGGGTGCTCCGATCCCATCGAGAAACTGGTTCCATTGCAGTTGCCACCCTACGACTATGTGTCCGGTGTTTCCATCCATTTTGCCACGACCTGCCGGGAATGCTCAGCCGATTGCGGAATCATCGTAAGAACTCGCGAAGGAAGAGCGATCAAAGCCGAAGGAAATCCGCGACACCCCATAAGTGACGGACGCATCTGCCTGCAGGGGCAGTCCATTCTCCAGGGACTCTACAGCCCGGCAAGAGCGGCCGGCCCGATGGTTGTGACCGACAAGGAGGCGCGCGGTGTCAGTTGGAAAGAAGGAAATCAACAACTGGTGGAGAAGCTGAATGTCGCAAAAAATGAAAGGAGCGGCATTCTCTATATCGGCCCGCCCAGAAGCGGCAGCTATCCGGAGATGCTGAAAAAATGGCTTGACGGTATGGGAGGCGGAACGTCTCTTGAACTTGATATGACACCGGCAAACAGTTTAAAGCACGCCAACCGCATTGTATTTGGTAAGGAGGAGATCCCCCACTTTGCACTTGAAAAAGCCGACCTTCTCATCAATTTCGGGGCCGATTTTCTGGAAAGCTGGCTGAACCCGGTTCAGATGACCAAAAGCTATACCAGTATGCACCGTTACCAAGATGGGAAAAAAGGCCGGTATGTTCATATTGCGCCCCACCTGTCGCTGACCGGCACCAATGCCGATGAATGGATCTCCTGCCCGGTGGGCCATGAAACTTCCATCGCCCTGGCGCTCAGCCGCATCCTGCTCAAACAGGCAGAACATCTCTCCATCGACGAGAAACAGCGCCTCACGGAACTCCTCAGCGATTTCCCGGAAGACAAAATTGCAAAAGAGAGCGGTCTTGAATCCCGTGCACTTTCGAAACTGGCCGATGCATTTGGGCAAAAAGGACGGAGCCTGGCGATCGCCGGAGGAAACTGCAGTGCCGGACCTGAAGCCACCCGGTTGCAGGTCGCTGTTAATATCCTCAATTATGTGGCCGGTAATATTGGGAAGACCGTTGTTTTCGGCGCGGATTACCGCATGGGCGGCAGCAGCATGACCGATCTGGATGCGGCGATCAAAGGAATGAAGGAGGGACGCTATCAACTGGTGATGATCGAAAACGTCAACCCGGTTTTTACTCTTCCCGAAAATTCAGGTTTCAAAGAGGCGTTGAAGACGGTCCCGTTTGTGGTCTCATTGTCCACGGAAAACGATGAAACCTCCGAACTCGCCGATCTGCACCTGCCGACGGCTCATTTCTTAGAGAGCTGGGGGGACGCCCTCCCGAGAAATGGTGTTTTTGCTCTGCAGCAGCCGGTCATGGCAACCGTGCCGGGCTTCAATGCCAGGGAGGTCGGCGGATTGATGCTCGAATTGGCCCGGCTGGTTGAAATCGAGGGTGTTGAAGCCCCTAATTACCGGGATTATATCAAAGCTTCCTGGAAAATCCTGCATCAAAAATTAGACACCTCTCTGCCGTTTGATAAATTCTGGAAAAAATCCCTGCAAAATGGCGGACATTATGAAGACTTCAAACCGTCAACCGCCGTTCTCAGCCGTGACATCTTTGCGCTAAAGTTCCCCCCTCCTCCGGAAAAAACCATCGGTCTCAGCCTGCTGGCCGTCAACTCCAATCTGCACAATGCCAATGCCAGGGGAGGCAACAGGACATGGCTCATGGAAATACCCCATCCGGTAACCCAGGTGGTGTGGGACTCCTGGCTTGAACTCCACCCCGATACCGCCGTCAAACTGGGGATAAGACACGGCGATCTTGTCGAAATCACAACCTCTTACGGAAAAGCGGAGGCGGCCGCATGGGTGTTTTACGGTATCGATAAAAATACCGTGGCCATGCCGGCAGGATTGGGTCGAAAGGTGCCGTTTCCCAATTACAAATCCAGCCACGGCCAAAGCAAATTGATACCGGTCCTGGAATCGGAATTGAAAGTGGAAGAAAAAATGGTGGGAATCAACGTCATGGACCTTCTGTCCTGGCGCAGAGACAGCCTTTCGGGCGATTTTGTTTTTGCAGGGGAAAGGGTGAGAATCAAACCTACCGGTAAAAAGGCTTATCTCGTAACCATGGACGGGCAGTACCGTAAAGATATTGAGACCCCAAAAGCTGAAGACAAGACGGGGTTTGGAGATCGCAGTCAGAAAGGGAGAGGGTTTGTCCAGGTAATGTCTGTCGGCGGGAGCGAACAGCCGTATAAGGAACACGCCCCGGCGCACCATGCCCGGAAGCGTTTTTATACACTGAATCGTGATGACAAGAGGAGTTTCTATGACCCCATGGCGGAAAACGTCCAAAACGCGGTAAAAAAAGCGGGTAAAAAAACACCGGTTTATCACGATCCCTACAAATGGGAAATGATCATCGATCTGGATCGCTGCACCGGCTGTTCCGCCTGTGTGGCGGCTTGTTATGCCGAAAACAACATCCCGTTGGTTGGAAAGGACCGCTCGAATGTGGGGCGGGAGATGAGCTGGCTTCGGCTCGAACGATATTTTGAAAAAAACAAACAGACCGGGCGTCTGGAGACCTATTATTCACCCCAGATGTGCCAGCAATGCGACAACGCCGGCTGCGAGCCGGTCTGCCCCGTGTTCGCCACCTACCAGACCCCCGATGGCCTGAACGCCATGATCTATAATCGTTGTGTGGGAACCCGATATTGCTCAAACAATTGCGTTTTTAAGATGAGACGTTTCAACTGGAGGGATTACCAGTTTCCAAAGCCGCTGCAGATGCAGCTCAATCCGGCCGTGTCGGTCCGCTCCAGGGGCGTGATGGAAAAATGTACCTTCTGTCAACATCGGATCCGGGAGATCAAAGACCGGGCCAAAGACCAAGGGCGCGAAGTAAGGGATGGTGAAATCCAGACAGCCTGCCAACAGGCCTGTCCAGCCGATGCAATCACTTTTGGGAATATCAAGGATCAAAACAGCAATGTAAAACAGATGAAGGGAAAAAGCCGGCGCAAATACACCCAACTGCCCGAGTTGAATTTCAAGCCTGCGATCACCTATCTGAAAAAAGTGAACCTCAATAACCGAAAAGTCTAGGAGGCGACTTGAACCAGCTCACGTATGCAAACATCAATGACAACGTCGTCAGCTCCATGGAGCCGCCCGGGAAATCCTGGATGGTGAGTATGGTCCTGTTTGTCGGAGCCCTCAGTATGGGCGCCTTCGCCTGGGCCGTACAGCTCAGGCACGGCCTGGAATGGAGCGGTGTGAACCATCCCATCGCCTGGGGGGTTTATATCACCAATTTCGTTTTCTGGATCGGAATCGGTCATGCAGGCACACTGATCTCAGCGGTGCTTTATCTGGTAAGAGCGCCCTTCCGTAATTCCATATATCGGGCGTCCGAAGCCATGACGGTTTTTGCGGTGATGACCGCCGGTTTGTTTCCCATCATCCATCTGGGCCGCACCTGGTTTTTTTACTGGATGCTGCCCTACCCCAACCAGCGCGAGCTGTGGATAAATTTTAAATCCCCCCTGCTCTGGGATGTTTTCGCCATCTCGACCTATGTTTCCGTCTCCATGGCTTTTTTTGTACTGGGACTGATTCCCGATTTGGCGGCCGTGCGGGATGAATCCAAGGGTGTGAAACGCCTGCTTTACGGCATTCCGGCTTTCCTTTTCAGGGGAACCAATCACCAGTGGCTTCACTACATGCGGGGGTATCTGCTCTTTGCCGCCATCGCGACCCCGCTGGTTTTCTCCGTGCACTCCATCGTATCCTGGGATTTCGCCATGTCCAGTCTGCCAGGCTGGCATTCAACCATCTTTGCCCCCTATTTTGTGGCCGGGGCCATCTTTTCAGGCTGCGGGATGGTGTTGACGATAATGATTCCATTGCGTGTGGCCTTTCCCGGTTTTAAAGAGATTATCAAGGTTAAGGATCTGGAAGGCATGGCCAAGATGATCATCTTCACCAGTTTGATTGTCACCTATGCTTACGCCGTCGAATTTTTCATCGCCTACTACAGCGGTGCGAAATATGAAAGAGCGCTCTTCTGGTTTCGCCCCTTCGGAGAGATGAACCCCTATTTCTGGCTGATGGTGGCCTGCAACTGCATTGTACCGCTGACGCTTTTTTTTAAAAAAATCCGAACCAATATCCCCGCCCTGTTCGTTATCTCGCTACTGGTAAACGTCGGCATGTGGCTGGAAAGATTCGTCATTGTCGGCACCTCCCTGGCCCATGGATATGCTCCGTTTTCCTGGGGGAGCTACCAGTTCGAATGGGTGGAGATCTGGCTCACCGTCGCGAGTTTCGGCTGGTTTTTCATGTGGTTTTTTATCTTTGTGAAAATCATGCCCTCCATCGCTATTGCTGAAATGAAAGAGAAACTGACACCCCCATTCAGGAAGAAAAAATGAGGAAGAAATTTTTAGGCGCCTGGGCAACCTTCGAGTATCTGGATGACACCTGTGACGCCATTAAAGAATTGAAAACCGAAGGATTCGATCAGATCACCACCCACACGCCGTGTCCAAGACACGAAATCGATCATGCCCTGGGGAATCCGCAGAGCAGGGTGCCTTTCGCCACGCTTGCAGGCGCCTTTCTCGGGTTTGGTACGGCCGTTCTGATGATGACAAAAATGGCCCTCGACTGGATTCTTCCGGTTTCAGGGAAACCCGTTGTGTCCATACCCATAATGGGGCCCATCGCCTTTGAACTATCCGTTCTTGTGTCCATCTATTTTACCATCGGAGGTATGTTTCTGTTGATCCTGTGGGACACATGGAAGCATCCGGTTCCCAAAAGCCGCAGATACAAAGAGTACGACAGATTTATGCGCGACCGCTTTGGTATCGTGGTGGCCGGCGAAAACGACGACCTTGAAAAGCTGGAAAAAATTTTAAAAAAGCACCAGGCGGAGGAGGTCAACCTTGAGAGTTAGAACCCTTTTGTTTGCCGGTATTTTATTGTCCGTCCTATTGGTTTCGGCCAATCTCATGGCCAGATCGTCCGTGCTCACCGTGATGACGGACATGTTTAACCAGGTCAGCATCAAACCGCAGGAAAAGGGGAGTATGAATGCGTTTGTCGTCGGTGCCGTCACCTTTGACGGCAGCGAGATCGAAGACCCGAACGATCGGTTCAGCCGGATCATAAAGGATGTTGTCTCCAAGACCGCCACAATCAACCCCAATAAACCGGATGCGCCGTCTCTTACCGACGGGAAACGGAAATTCAACACTTTTTGCGCGGTGTGTCACGGATCCAGCCGGGAGATCAATGCAGAGGGTTTCGCCAAGACCAAGGTCAATGAACTGGGTATGATTGCGCCGGCCGTTATCACGCTGACGCCCCATTTCAGTGACGGCTATATTTATCATAAGGCCAAGTACGGGGGACCGGTGATGCCTGCGCTTGGATATGCCGTGGCCGCAGACGAGAGATGGAATATTGTCAACTACATTCGTGAACTGGAGAAGCAGGAATGAGCAGGGACAGCGAAATAAAAATCCTTCTGGATGAAACCCGTTTTACCCTCAGCGGCGGGCTGCAAAAGCTTCTGCTGTGTTTTGTCGGAATCGGCGTTATCGGCTTTGGTGCCGGACTCATCGGCAGCAGCTCATATCTGGCCTGGCAGGCGCTGCTTGTCAACACCATGTTTTTCGGCGGCATCGCCCTGGGCGGTCTGGGTTTTTCCCTGATATTCACCATCACCAATGCAAAATGGGGAAGGCCGATCAAGCGTCTCACAGAGGCGTTTGGGGCATTTGTGCCCATCGGTGCGGCTCTCCTCTGCCTGCTTTTTTTCGGCGCCGACCATTTCTTTGAATGGATGGATCATGACAAAGTGATGCATGCCAAGGCAGGGTGGTTGAATTTTCCATTTTTTATCATCCGGAATGTGGTTTTCCTGGGACTGTTTGTTGCCGGCGGCAGCTACTATCTGAAAACCGTGATCAGACCGGATATCGGATTGGCCGGGAAGGTCAGCGGCTTCGGTAATCCTTTTGCCGACCGGTTCGTTGGCAATTACGGTGCCCAAAAGGAGGAGGAGGCCGTAGCGGAAAAAAGGGCGAAAACGCTTGCACCGCTGTTGGCACTGCTTTTTTTCCTCCTCAGCACTCTTTTGGCATTCGACTGGATGATGTCCATCGATCAGGAGTGGTTCAGCACCATGTTCGGTGTGCAATATGCCATTTCAAACCTGATCGGCGCAGCAGCCGTCCTTTTGATCGTTGCCGGAATTGCCCGGAACCATTTTGGTTTGGCCGAGTATATCACCATCGACCGCTATCACGATCTGGCCAAGCTGACGTTTGCCTTCTGCGCCCTGTGGACCTATCTGGTTTTTTCTCAGGTTCTGGTCATCTGGTACAGCAACATTCCCGAGGAGACCCCTTACCTGATCCTCAGGATGCAGTCCGTGGAATGGGGCTGGATGTTCTGGTTTATCTTGGTCCTCATGTTTATCATTCCCTTTTTCGGGTTGATGAGCCGGACCGCGTGCAATTCCATCTGGTTTTCGAGGCTGGTTGCCGTGGATGTCCTGGTCGGGACCTGGCTGGAAAAATATTTCCTGATTGTACCTTCCATCCAGGAGAACAATGCAAGTGCGGGTTTAATTGATGCAAGCGGCGGGCTTCCGGGTTTTTCCCCGAACTTTTATGATCTATCGATTACCCTTGGCGTATCGGGTGTTTTTTTGTTGAGCTATTTCTGGTTTCTGCAACGGGTGCCGGCGGTCCCGATTTCGGATCCTCTTTTTTTCAGAAAATCGACCGACCATTAGTGTGGAACGGGTAAGGAGGCAATATGGATCTATTAAACATCATTTTCCCCCAGGGGTTTCAACTATTCACTTTGATCGCCTGGACGGTCTGCGGCCTGCTTTTCGGACTTCAGTCGTTTTTCGGGATAGCGTTGACATTTTCTCTGTTGGGTCACCTGGTCCAGTTTGTTTTTAAAAAAACGTCGCTGCACGTTGATCGTACATAGATTCGGGATTTTCGGGTTCAAAAATGGCCGAAATTCATGTGGGATGTTTTTAGGCCGAGCTCATAGTGGTTGCCTGATGGTTTAAAGTTAAACCAATGGATAACGGGGGCATCTTCGTTAATTTTATTACATAGGGAAAAGGAGGATCAGATGGTGAACAAATTGAAAAGTTCGTTTCAGCTTGTTTTAATCGGCATGATCGTTCTGGGATTATGTGCAACGGCAGGTGCGCAATCCCTGGAACAGGTCATGAAGGAGAGAGGGCTTTCCCAGACAGATATTCTGGCCGCAGCCAAAACGTACACACCCACCGGGAAACTGGATGAGTATGTGGTCTTCTCTTCGGGGGGACAATCCGGACAGGTCATTGTTTACGGCGTGCCCTCCATGAGAATTCTGAAATACATAGCCGTTTTCACACCGGAGCCGTGGCAGGGATATGGCTATGGTGATGTCGACAGTATGGCAATTCTCGACCAGGGCCGCATCCGTGGCCGGAAGATTACCTGGGGCGATACCCATCACCCGGCAATATCTGAAACCGCCGGGGAATACGACGGCCAATATCTGTTTATCAATGATAAGGCCAACCCGCGTGTGGCGGTAATCGATCTCAAGACCTTCAGTACGGTTCAAATCGTGCCCAATCCGATTATGAAGTCGGAACATGGTGCGGCATTTGTAACACCCGATACGGAGTATGTTCTGGAGGCTTCCCAATATCCCGCACCATTTACCAATGACTATGTGCCGCTGGAAGAGTTCAACGAGAAATACCGCGGCGCCATGTCCTTCTGGAAATTTAACCGGAAAAAGGGAAAGATCATCACCGAGAACTCATTCTCCGTGGAATTGCCCCCTTACGCCCAGGACCTGTCGGATGCCGGTAAAAAGATCAGTGCCGGGTGGGTCTTCACCAATTCATTTAATTCGGAACGATATATCGGGGGGTTTGGACCCGGCAACACCAAGTTCAGGGACCGATTGCCAAATGAAGCGGGAATGTCGGCAAAAGACACCGACTACCTGCACATGATCCATTTGGATACCGCCAAAAAGCTTTTCAAAGAGGGAAAATTCACCAAGATCAACGGGCATGCCGTGATCTCGATGAAGACCATGGTGGAAAACAATGCCCTGTTCCTGATTCCGGAACCCAAGAGTCCCCATGGCGTGATGATCGATCCTACCGGGCAGTACCTGACGGTTTCCGGAAAACTGGATACCCATGTATCCGTATATGACTTCAAGAAGATGAAAAAGCTCATCGACAGCAAGACCTATGAAGGCAGGGACCCCTACAACATTCCTATTCTCAGCATGACAGATTCGCTGCACGGCCAGGTGGAATTAGGCCTGGGACCGCTGCATACCCAGTATGACAAGGAAAAGGGAATCGCCTACACCTCCCTGTTTGTGGATTCAGCCATCGCCAGGTGGGATTTTTTGAAGCTGAAGCTCATCGAAAAGGTGCCGATCCATTACAATGTGGGGCATCTGGTCTCGGCTGAAGGCGATACCGTTTCACCCGATGGTAAATACCTGGTAGCATTAAACAAACTGGCCATCGATCGATTTGTGCAGGTCGGTCCGCTGCATCCCCAGAACCATCAATTGATCGATATTTCTGCTGGTAAACCGATGCAGGTGCTTTATGATATGCCGCTTCCCTTGGGAGAACCCCATTATGCAGTCATGATAAAGGCTGACAAGCTGAAAACCCTTAAACGCTTCAAGCAGAAATGGTTCAAAAATCGGGTGAAACCCGGCAGGGAAAGGGTGGTCCGGGACGGCAACAAGGTCTCGATTCATTCAACCATTATCAGGAGCCATTACAGTCCGGAAGTGATCGAGGTAAAGGTCGGCGATGAGATCACCTGGCACGTGACCAACCTGGAGAGAGCCCAGGATGAGACCCACGGGTTTACCATCGACAACTACAACGTGAACGGCAGTCTGGAGCCCGGAGAAACCAATACCTTTAAATTTACGGCGGATAAAGAAGGGGTTTTCCCGTTCTATTGTACTGAATTTTGTTCCGCCCTGCATTTGGAAATGACGGGATACTTTCTGGTCAAACCGTAAATCTCCAAATCGTTTTTTTCTTTATACGGAATTTTTCAAACAATTGATATTTCACGATATATTAAATTCAATCGAGAAAAATGGAGATGACTCATGAAAACGAACATGATGAAACGAATCTCTTTGTTTGTTACACTGATTGCGTTTCTGTGTCTGGCCGGGAACGTATCCGCCGATGAGCATTATCAACAGAAATACAAAACAAAGGTGAAACAGAACAACGACACCATCGGCATTATCGCGGGGGTGATAAACTATGTATGCCCCAAACTGGTCCCCGCTTCCACCAATATCTGCAATGCAAAAGACCCGGTGGGATCCGCGGTGGGGGTGCAGAAGTATATGGAACAGAACTGGGACAAAGAGGAGGACGATATCGAAGATGCCGAAATGCCGGAGCTGTTGAACAAAAAGGCCGCCTTGCAATTCTGGGATGCGGTGGAACAGTTCAAGGGGCATTTCCCATGGCGCGAAAAAGCAAAAATGGCCTCTGAGAAAGGCGAATGGCAAGATGCTTTCCTCAACGAGGAGATGGCATGGCAATATCTGGTCAAATGTGCCAGCCGGGGGATTTTTGCCAAGAAAATAGTGGATGGCCAATAATTAATCGGTTCAAAGGTCCAGGATTCTGCGGATTGGTTGTTTTCAAAACCGTGAATCCCGGAACAGAGAGCGGCAGATAGGATTGAATCCGCTGGTTGTGATGAATGCGGTCATTTGTTACAATCAGCGGAAACCCTGCAAAGGCTCTTTTTAAACGGTATTACAACAGGACACATCATGAAAAAATTTCTTGTTTCCGCGGCAGCGCTTTTTCTACTCGGCGGATTATTCCAGACGGCCAACGTTTTCGCGGAAGATCCGGCTCTGTTATTCGAAAAACTGACCTGCCATACCTGCCACGGTCCCCAGGGAAAAGGCATGATACGCACCGAAACAAAGGAACGGTATTATCTGAGAAAAAAGAAAATGTTCCGGCAGATGGTCAAGGAGGGAATTCCTATTGCCACAGTCAAAGAATTAAGGCCCCTTTACAAGAAAAGGTTCGATGATAAAGGAAAATTTATCGGGGCCATTGAAGCGCTGATAGGAAAAGACCGGACCGAGAAATACAAAGAGATCATTATTAAAATTGGCGGAAGGATCTATTACCACAAAGGCGATTTGATCCCGGGATTCGAAGATTATCCCAGGCACGCCGGCAACAAACGGATTTACCTGTATCAACAGATGAAAGACATACTCGAAGGTAGAAGAACAAACGGCAATTCAGAGGCGATGAGAGGCATAAAGCCTTACATCGAGAGCAATAAGATTACAGATGATGACTTTATGGACATTGCCGAATACTTATCCAATGTTAAGGTTGAAGAATGATAGAGATTGAATTCGAAACTGTTTCGGATTTAATTATTTAATAAGGAGGTAAGATAGTTGAAAATCAAAATTATTCCAAAATCCTGCAAAAGTCTGATGACAGCGATTTTAACACTCTCTTTGATTGTTCTCTCAATTTATGCCTTCGCGGACGAAAAGCCCATGAGTGCCGAGGAGTTGAGAAAGGCCGCAGCCGAAAAAGCCGCCGCGCTGGTCAAGCCTCCCCCCGGGGGCAAGTGGAAAGCCACCGCAGCAGAGGCGTTGGAAGCGTTGAAGATTGATGGGGATGTGGAAGAGGGTGAAGAAATTTATACGGTTTGTGCGGCCTGCCACCAACCCACCGGCTGGGGCGATCCCCTCGGGGTGTTTCCGCAGCTCGCCGGCCAGCACAAAACGGTCCTGATAAAACAGATCTCCGATATCAGGGCCGGAAACCGTGACAACCCCACCATGTATCCCTTTGCCATGCAAATCGAAGGCGCACAGGATATCGCTGACGTCTGCTCCTATATTCAAACGTTGAAAATGAATCCCAATCCCCGGGTTGGCCCGGGCGGGCCGTCCTGGGTTTTATCCAACCTGCGGAAGGAGGTGTGGCCCATATCCCTGGACAAGATCCAGAAAGATGTAGGAAATGATAATTTCAAAAAACTGAAAAGCATTGAAGAAAAGGAATATAAAAGCAAAAAGGCCTTCAAAGAAGCGTTAAAAAATACCATCGGTGCCGGGGAACTGGAAAAACATGAGGCCGTAATCTCTAAAAACGCGGATTGGGAAACCAACTTGGAACTGGGCAAAGGCCTTTATGAGAAAAACTGTGTTAAGTGCCACCAGGATCATGGCCAGGGCAACTGGAAAGAAGAGCCTCCGGTTATCGAGGGTCAAAAAGAAGAGGACAAACCGAAGGTGGAAGCGGCATATTTCCCGGTCCTGGCTGGACAGACCTATCTCTATTTGGTCCGGCAGTTCAGCTGGATTCAGATCGGAAAGAGGAGAAATGCCAACCCCGATATGGTGAAACAAATCAAAGAGTTTTCTTTTCTCGATATGAAGAGCGTTGTGGATTATGCCGGTCGCTTTAAAATGCAGGAAGGGGATTGGCAGGACGTCGGCTTTAAAGATGAAGAGGGGTGGGATCTTGGCGAGGAAGAAGAGGATGATGATATCCCCGCGCATTTGAAATAAAAGCAAACTCAAATTAAGAGGGCTATGGATGAAGGGCAGCATAAAAAAGAGAATAATTCTTAGCAAAATCCTGGCAGGATTTGCCATAATCTTGCTTTTGGGAACATACACACTGAAGCCGTTGTTTCAATACCGTGATCCGGTGGCCATGGATGAAGAGGACGAAATCGAGGAAAACGAGTCCTTTCAACCGTTTGCATTTTTAATACCGGAAGGCACTGATTTTTACGCACCTCAAAGTAAACATTTGAGGCCTCTCATGGGGGATAAGATCTGGGAATATCATCCCACCGGTTTTTATGCGTATCTGATCGGATACAAAACCATGCCGATCTGGAGGGTATCGCTGGAAGCGCCCCAGTATCCAAAAGCCGCTTTTCCCGACGGGATTCCCATATTTTTCAATTTGACCGATTGGAGCGGCAAGGTAAACGAGATGAATACCATCAACCACTACATCGGTATGAATCCCATGGAAGCCGGCGCGGTAACGCTACGCAAACTGGTGCCTTTTGTATACCTCTTGTTTTTCATCATGCTATTTGCCTATCTGTTTTACAATGGTCCCGGCTGGTGGTTGCTCGGGATTGTTCCCGCTTTTCTCCCCTGGTTCTATCTGGCATTCTTCAGTAAGTGGCTGTACTGGTTCGGACACCATCTACACCCCTGGGGAGCCTTCAAAATAAAACCCTTTATGCCGACGGTATTTGGTGACGGGAAGGTCGCCCAGTTTACGACCCATTCCTACCCCGCTATTGGCTTTTATGTTCTACTGGGGGTTTTCATCCTGCTGGTATTGTCTGTATTGATCCGTCGAAAAGCGCTAAAGGATAGGGATGCAACCGATTTATGATCTCTGGGAAAGCCGGAGGGTTTGATTTCTCTTAATCATTATCGTCTTCGAAATCCGGCGAATTGTCCACCTCCCAAACGATGGGAACCTCTCGGGCATCGTCCCCGGGGGGGCCCTGATGATTGAGGCGAAAAGGTTTTGAAAAATCTTCCAATTCTATTTTTTTTAATCGCCTGCCTTCCTGTTTCCCCGATATGGGCCGGTCTGGAATCTTCACTCCAGGTGCTGATTGATCAGACACCGGAAGGAGAAAGGGTCCAGCTCGATCCCGGCACTTATACGGGCCCGGTCATCATCGATAAAGCTGTCACACTGGATGGAAAAGGTCTGGTAACCCTCGATGGCCTGGGAAAAGGATCGGTGCTGGTTCTCAAAGCGGATGGTGTCGTAATTAAAAACCTGACCATCACCAATTCGGGCGATAGTCACGATAAGGTGGATGCCGGTATCCTGGTTCGTTCCTCCCGAAATCGGATACTCAACAATA
>CAZWAE010000002.1:59100-60295 GCA_964631805.1 uncultured Desulfobacteraceae bacterium
AAGGTGGATGCCGGTATCCTGGTTCGTTCCTCCCGAAATCGGATACTCAACAATAAAATTGAAAATACCTTGTTCGGAATTGACCTTCAGGAAGCCCACGAAAATGAGATCATCGGCAATGAGATCTCTTCTAAAAAGGCCACTCTGGGATTGAGGGGCGACGGTATCCGCGGCTGGGCCAGCCATCGCAATATCTTTCGTAAAAACAAAATCCATGATTCAAGGGATATGGTCATCTGGTACTCCAATGACAATATCATTGAAGAAAATGAGGGGTGGAACAATCGCTACTCCCTGCATTTCATGTACTCCGGCGGCAATAAGGTGAAAAACAACATTTACCACCATAATACGGTGGGGATCTTTTTAATGTACAGCAGGGATGTCACCGTTGAACACAATGTGATTCGGTATTCCCTTGGCGGCACCGGCGTCGGGATTGGTTTGAAGGAGGTTGACAATATAACCATTCAACACAACAAGATCGTCTATTGCACTGCCGGTTTGTATTTTGATCTCTCCCCCTTTCAACCGGATCGGTATAACTTCATCAAGGCAAATACAATTGCCTACAACGTCATCGGTGCAGACTTCAACTCGACCCTCTCCCGTAACATCATAAAGGGCAACGCCTTTGTCGACAATCTGGAAACCGTGAAAGTCCACGGCCACGGCATTGCTTCGGGAAACCTCTGGGAGGGAAATTATTATAGTGATTATGAGGGGTTTGACCGGGACAGGGACGGATACGGAGATTTTGTACACAACCACGACATCTACCTCGATACGCTATGGATGGATAACGACTGGATGCTTCTCTTTCATGGATCCCCGGTTTTCAGCGTGATCAACCTGCTGGCAAAACTGGCACCCATCTCGGAACCCAGGCGCTTGATGATCGACAAGACACCGGTTTTTTCGCCAGATGCCCCTGTCCTGCTTTCGGAAGCAAATCTCAGTTATGACCCTCCTGTAATCGATTTGGACAATGGCGATGACGGGGATGAAGGGATGCCGGCCAGGTTTGCGTCAAACGGCACCGATGACGAAGATGATGATGACGAAGATGATGATGACGAAGATGAGAATGGGAAAAATCCGGAACAAAAGGCAAATTACAACAGATACTTCTTTAAACAATGATAAAAATAAGCGCCCTTACAAAAAAATTCGGCAAAACACCGGTTCTTGACAA
>CAZWAE010000002.1:60395-66630 GCA_964631805.1 uncultured Desulfobacteraceae bacterium
AAAAAAACCGTTCCAAAAACTCAGCGGGGGAATGAAACAGAAATTATTGATCGCCCTGGCCCTGGCCAGGCAGCCGGATATACTGATTATGGATGAGCCGGCTGCCAATCTCGACCCACAGGGGAGACAGGCCTTTTTTCTGCAATTGATCCGATCGATGGAAAAAACAACCATGCTGCTCAGCAGTCATCGGGTAGACGAAATCATCAATCTGATCAATCGAATTGTCGAAATCGATTATGGCCGGGTTGTACAGGATGAGGAGATTGGTCAATCCCGCTTTGCGGATGAAATGTTGACCTGCCGGGTCCTTTTAACCCAAGCTCACGAAGCGGCCATCAGAATGTTAACCGATTGGAATTTTAAAAACTTAAACGGCGGCCATGAGTTTGAAGGTCATTTTATCGGGGCTGAACGATTACGGTTCTTAACCTCCATTTCTCATTTTGCCAATCACATCCGGGAACTGAATATCAGTTGATAGGAGCGGTCCTCAAGGCCGATATAAAATGAATACGTTTATACAGGTTACTCTGGCGGATATTAGAGAGTCTATTCGTGCCAAATGGTTCCTCATTTACAGTTTGGTTTTTGGCGGAGCGGTGATTCTGCTGTTTGTGCTGGGTGTTACCGAAGCAAGGGTGATGGGATTTACAGGACTGAGCAGATTGTTGATCACATATATTCAGCTCTGTGTCGCGATCCTGCCCATTTTAATTTTAATCTCAACGGTCCGCAGCATTGTGGGAGACCGGGAATCCAATATTCTTGAGTATTTCCTTTCCATGCCCATCTCATTGGGCGCCTATTTTTGGGGAAAAATTCTTTCCCGGTTTTTTCTGATATTTATCCCCATCAGTGCGGCGCTGTTGGGCGCCATCGCCTGGGGAATGGTTAAGGGCCTTGCCATTCCCTGGCAGATTGCCGGGTATTATTCCATTCTTTTGGGAACGCTTTCCTGGTGTTTCCTGGGATTGGGAATGTTCATTTCCACCCTTGTCAAGAAACAGGAGTGGGGTCTGGGGCTTTCCATCCTGATCTGGCTGGTTTTATTGCTGTTCATAGATGTTATCCTCATCGGCCTCATGCTTCAGCAGCAGATCAGGGAAGGTGTGATCGTGGCCGCCGCTTTGCTGAATCCGATCATGGTGTTTCGTACCGGTGCGGTGCTCCTGTTTGATCCGGAATTGACGTCCATGGGTCCGGCTTCCTACGTCATACTGGACAATCTGGGATATAACGGTTTTTTGGCTTTTACCATACTGTATCCCCTGTCTCTAGGTGTGTTTTTTTCATGGCTTGGTTTTTTTCGGTTTAAAAAAGGCGATCTTGTATAAATTCGGGGCTCGGGTAGAAAACGTTAGTTGTTAGATTCAAAGTCTTTGTTTCAACCAATTGGAGGGTAGGGCAAACATTGGATCTATAAAAAAGGAGGATTGAAATGGGCGACAGTAAAAAATGGAATCGTAGAGAGGCATTACGGATGATAGCAGTAACCGGCGCTACCGGTTTTACCGGTCTGTACGCCACCCGGGCGAATGCCAGCAGCATTGGCGCCATGATGCCGGGCAAAGGCTGGCTCAAACAGGGAGCCAGGAGTGACGGCGACGGCACTCCCCTGCAGTTTATCCCTAAAAACGCACCTGATCCCAACCCGCTTGCAGAGGAACTGAAAAAATATCCGAAATGCCCCTATTGCGGCATGGACCGGGCCATGTGGAACCACAGCCGCCACCTGGTGCACTATGACGACGACCTGGTAGATGGCACCTGTTCCCTGCACTGCCTGGCCATCAGCCTCTCTCTTAATCTGGATCGCGGCATCAAGGCGATTTATGCCGCCGATTTCGGATCTGAGGGCAAGATAAAACCATTGGTCAAGGTGGATGAAGCGATATATCTGGCAGGTTCCGATTTGCCGGGTACCATGACCAGGCGGAGTAAAATGGCTTTTTCTTCCTCTGACGCAGCAAAAGCTGCAAAAAAAATCCATGGCGGTGACCTGGTGGATTTTGATAAAACCCTGGCTCGGGCATATCTCGATATGGCAAAGGACACCGCCATGATCCGTAAGAGACGGGCGGCCAAAAGAAAAAAGATGAAATCGTAAAATGAACCGAAATCGTCGAAACGGAATTAAGATACTGGTTTTTTCCAGTATGATGCTTTTCGTTCCGAATATCTGGGCACTGGACCTCACCCGCAAGAAAAAGAGTACCGAAAGAAAGCTTTATATTTCGGTTACTAAAAAGGATCGCTGTCCGGTTTGCGGCATGTTTGTCCATCCCTATCCCAAATGGATCACCCAGGTTCAATTTAAGGATGGCTCCCATCACAGTTTTGACGGGATGAAATGTATGAGCCGTTTCTATTTCAACCCGGGAAAATTCAACCCTGATAGAAAAGCACGGGATATTAAACGTATACTGGTAAGGGATTATTACACGCTGAAATTCATTCAACACGAGACAGCATTCTATGTCGTTGGAAGCGATGTTTTAGGACCCATGGGACATGAACTGATCGCTTTTGATAGCAAAAAAAATGCGGAAACATTTTTGAAAGACCATAACGGTTCGAAAATATTTCCGTTTAGGGAAATCCATCCGGAACTGCTGGACCGGTTGGATAAAGCTAAGAAATCGGTCGATCTGGAATAAATCGATGAGAAAATCCTCCTGGTTGGCGATAATGACGGTGGTTCTGTGTTTGTGGGGCGGGTTGGAATACCGGCATTTTCGCAATCGGCTGGTAGAAACCGAGCAGGGATTGAAATTGCGGCGTCAGTTTCAGAAAGCGGTGGGTTTGCCGAATCTGGCCATTACCAGCGCGGCCAGGTATTTAAGGCATTATTCGATCGCAGACCTGACAACTCCCTTTCAGGACTACCCGGCCAGCCTGGATCATTTTCCGGCCGGTTTTGCGTTTGCGCCGCCTGATTATTCAAATATGCCGTCTCCCATCGATTTTGGTGAATCGGAGAGGTGAATGGTGTCTGAAAGATTATGATTTCAGGAAGCTGGTTTGAAAAACAGAGGAGCATCATCGATTTTTGCCTGCAGGGTCTGTTGCGGCGCAGATCGAAAAATGGCCTCATCCTGGTCATTTTTATTTTCCTGGTTTTTATCGTCTCTTCCATTCTTTTTATAACCGGCTCCCTGACCCGCGAGATGATGGTGACCAGCAACGATTTGCCCGATATCACGGTTCAACGAATATTGGGCGGACGCCAAGTCAATGTGCCGGCTTCATATATTCCCGGTATTGAAGCCATACCCGGGGTGGAAGCGGTGGAAACCAGGGTCTGGGGGTATTTCTATCCGGCTTCACTGAGGGCCAATTTTACGATTTACGGGATGGATCTGGATCTGCTCGAGGAGGGTGAATTCCGGAAGATTGTCAACTGGAAAAACGGTCCCGACCATGCGGATGTAAATCCTGATTTCCGGATGATTGTGGGTCGAGGGGTTTTTGAACTGTTGAAAGGGATTCGGATGGATAAAGCCTTTCTGTTTTATCAACCGACCTGGCGGGAACCCATCCCTTTTGATATTATCGGAACCTTTACAACAGAGACGGAGTTGCAGTCAAATGACATGATGATACTACAGACCGAGGGGGCGCGACGGATTCTGGAGGTGCCCCCGGATGAATTTACCGATCTTACTGTCCACGTTCCAAATCCCGAGGAGATCGAAAATATTGCTTTGAAGATCCGCCGTTATTTCCCCGGGTTGAGAACGGTCACCCGGGCACAGATTCAAAGTACTTATGCTTCTGTCTTTGGCTGGAAGAGCGCTTTTGTCATCTCCAGCCTGCTGGTGGCGATCCTCGCTTTTTTAATTTTAATCTGGGACAAAGCCATCGGCCTGTCTCCGGAGGAGAAAAGAGAAATCGGTATTCTGAAAGCTATCGGTTGGGATACGGATGCTGTTTTGTCCGTTAAATTCTGGGAGGGACTCCTCCTTTCCGGGATCAGCAGCCTGACCGGTATATTGCTGGCTTACGCATACACTTATGGGCTACGGGCACCCGGGTTAAGGGAGATTTTTATCGGTTGGTCGACCCTGTATCCATCGTTTCGGCTGGTGCCGGATGTCGATCCAAAATTTTTATTGCTGATCGTAACGATTGCCGTGGTACCTTATCTGGCGGTTACGGTCTTTCCTGCCTGGAAAGCCGCCATAACCGACCCCGACGTCATTATACGCAATAGTTGATAAGGAACCCATGCGCAATCCCATTATTGAAACCATCAGCGTCACCAAAACCTATAATGCGGGGAAACCCAATGAAGTCACAGCCGTGAAAGATGCATCGCTGAAAATTGCCAAAGGCAGTCTGGTGGTGCTGAAAGGTCCCAGCGGATCGGGTAAAACGACCCTGCTGTCTTTGATCGGCTGCCAGACAAAACCGACCCGGGGAGAAGTGACCATCAAGGGAAAAAGAGTCTCCAAGCTTCCGGAAAAATTTATGAGTCTGCATAAGCGGAACCACATTGGTTTCATTTTCCAACACCTTCAGCTGATTGCCGACATGAGTGTTTTGGATAATATTGTACTGCCCCTCATTCCGGAAGGTGTCGGCCCAAAGGAGAGAAACAGGAGGGCGGACCGTCTCCTTGCGCAGTTTGATCTGACACACCGCAGACAATTTAAGGTGAGTCATCTCTCGGGAGGAGAGCAACAAAGGGTGGCCATTGCAAGGGCGTTGATAAATGGCGCCGATATACTTTTGGCGGATGAACCCAGCGCCCATCTCGACAGCCACTTAACCAGAAATTTCCTGCATTATATTAAGAGTTTGAAACAAACCGGCCAGACGATTCTAATTACAAGCCATGACCCGATGGTTTATCAACACTCGTCTGTGGATCAGGTATTTGAAATGAAGGACGGTCGGACGATATCATGATTTTAAATCCATGGATATTGGGGTTAATTATAGGGCACAGTGTTTTATTGCTGGTGTTCACCCTGGGGGTGGTCATGGCCTGGCAGATATTCAGAGGATGGGATTACAACGCAACCGATGAGAAGCAGTTCCTTCTGGAAAAGAAAACCTACCTGGTTTCCACGGTGATGAATTTCGTACTGCTTACGCAAATATCGATGCTTTTTCTGTTTGAAATGGCTGCCGGTGAACTGGCCGCCATTTTACCCGGGGCGATGTGCACGGTAGGGACGCTGTCATCCAACAGTTATGGATTTCCCCTGTTGGATCTTAAGATCGTTTCATTCTTTGCCTATTTCTTCTGGTTGGTGATCAATTGGCTCGACGGCCAGATTGAGACCTATCCGCTGGTGCGGAAAAAGTATATGGGGCTGATGCTGATTTATCCCCTCGCGGTGATGGAGACGGTGTTACTTTTTGCCTTTGTTTTGCATTTGGATCCATCGGTTATCACCTCCTGCTGCGGTTCGATTTACAATAAGGGTGCCGGGGGGGTGGGAGGAACCCTGGCCGGTGCTTCCATCGGGCTTATTCTACCACTATTTTTCGGCATTACCCTATTGATTTTGTTGAATCGGTTTGTGCTGCCCCATTGGGTTCCAGATAAAAACTGGTTTTGGAATCTTCTCGAAGTCCCGCTCTGGATCGCATTTTTTGTAACGGCGATGGCAAATATTATCTCTTTTATCAGTACATATGTTTACGAAATGCTCTCCCATAAATGTCCTTTCTGTTTTATGGGAGCGGAGTACCGTTACTACGGTATCCCGCTATATCTGTGCCTGTTTGGTGCCACGGCCTCCGGCATGACCGGGGGGTTGCTGGAAACGATCAAGCAGCCGGAAGCCCTGGCGGAAAAGGTGAGGCTTTTTCAAAAAAAAACAGATCGTATCTCTCTCTGGGGAATGCTGGCATTCCTGATGATAAGCTTTATGCCATTTGTGACCTATTATTTAAAAACAGGCCGGTTGATATGAAAAAATATGGGCTGATCATTATCCTGTTTATCACATTTGGAATGACCGATGGGGCTTTTTCTCAGCCCTCGAAAATCGAGGCGGACAGTGAATGCCCCTTATGCGGCATGTATCCTGCCCGTTATCCGGAGTTCAACTGCCAGATCATCTTCAAAGACGGCAGCTACACAGCATTTGACAGTACCGTGGGTTTGTTGGTGTATCTGCTTTTTCCCGACAAAACCGGGATAAAACAAAAGCCCATATCCGGGATCTATTTTAAGGATTATTTAAAAGAGAGCTGGCTTGAAGCCGGCGAGACCTTT
>CAZWAE010000003.1:0-5428 GCA_964631805.1 uncultured Desulfobacteraceae bacterium
GTGCTGTCCCATTTCAAGGCATACCATGTCAACGGCAAGGTCGTAGTGGAGTGGGAAACGGCCTCGGAACGGGGAACCCTCGGTTTTTACCTGAAACGCAAGGGTGGTAAGCACGGCAAATTCAAGCGGGTCAACAAGAAACTGATGCCCGGCCTGCTATTCTCCCCCAAAGGCGGCACATACCGCCTGGTAGATAAAAAAGCAAGACCCGGCGGCACCTACACCTATCTGCTGGTGGAGGTGGAAGCCAGGGGCAAGCGAAACAAATACGGGCCGTTTACGGTGACCGTGGGACAACCCGGCATCGATTTCTCTGCAACACCGATGACATCTGAATACAGCAGGATCAAACGGGAACGCTCCAAAGGTGAAAAACTGCGTGCCCTGGCCGCCAAACTTTCGAAAAAGAAAGCCCGGCGGTTGAAAAGAGATCGGAAAGGCCCGAAGGCCAAGATGTTCGTCACTACGGATGATATTTACTACCTGGATGCCGGACGCATCGCCGAAGTGCTGGGCGTTTCCCTGAACAAGGCGGTCCGGTGGATTAAACGCCACCAGTTGAACCTGAAAAACCGCGGGAAGCTGGTCGCCTGGATGCCCGATGAGGGGTATGAGGGGATCTTTTTCTACGGCGAGGGGATCGACAGTATTTACACCGATGAAAACGTGTACTGGGTGGAGAAGCGAAGAGGCCTGAGAATGCAGCGGGCAAATGGCGTAGGCCCGGATCCGGTGCTTGAGGAACAGACGTATACCGCAACGAGCCATTACGAACAGGATCTCCAGCCGGCGAACGCCTTTTTTGACGATCCTCAGGATGACTACTTTCTGTGGGGTGCCTTATTTTTTCCGGATTTCGATCCGACGGATGGATTTGACCAAACCGCCATGCACCTCCCCTTCAAAGTGGGGGACGCTGCCCCTGTATCGGAGAAAGCCATATTGACCATCAGATTGAAGGGCCTGAACTCCGACCTGGGAGAATTCGCACCTCCGGGGATCGATACCAGCAGCCATGTGGTTGCGATATCGGTCAATGGTACCGTCATCGATACCGTTGCGTGGACCGGTTTCGACGGGCGCGATTTCTCGCTTGAACTGGATCATACCCTGCTGGTGGATGGCGATAACCTGCTCACTATCCAGTCGGTGTTCGACCCGGCAAATCCATTTAGAATCAGTATTGTCGGTATCGACAGCTTCGATCTGAGCTATCGACGGACCTACCATGCGGTAAATGACCGCCTGGCATTTTCCGGCGGGACGCATGAGGTGATCACCGTCGGCGGGTTCAGCGAAGCGGACGTCTACCTTTTCGACGTCACCAACCCGAGGCAGCCGGTGCACATCAAAGGCGTTACCATCGATACAGATGAGGACGGGCTATACCGGATCAGCTTCACCCAGCCGGACATCAATGGGAAGTACATGGCTGCCACCTGGCAGGCCATCTCCACCATGGAGTCCGTCGTCGCCGATACGCCGTCAAACCTGAAAAAACGGCGAACCCGTGCGGAATACGTCGTGATCACCCCGGCTTCGCTGAAAAATGCGGCGCAGACGCTGGCGGATTACCGGAGCGAATATGCCACGAAGGTCGTGGAACTGGAAGATATCTACGACGAGTTCAATTACGGCATTGCCAATCCGGAAGCGATCCAGGCGTTCCTCGCGTATGCCCACAACAAATGGCGGCAGGGGCCCAGATACGTCGTTCTGGCCGGCGAGGGCACCTACGACCATAAAAATGTCCTGGGGTTAGGCGACAGCCTCATGCCGACCATGATTGTGAATACGCCGGACGGCCTGTTCCCCTCGGACAACTGGTTCGGGGATGTGGAAGGCTACGACGGCGTACCGGAGATCGCCATCGGCCGGTTGCCGGCGGTGTCGGAAGAGGAACTCCTTTCCATGATTGCCAAGATAAGGTTGTTCGAAGCAGGTGGGGATTGGAAAAACCGTGTGATGATGGTGGCGGATAATGCAGACGGAGCAGGCAATTTCCCGAAGGACAGCGATGATGTGGCGAGCTTTGCACCAACCGAGGAGGTAATAACGGTGCACCTGGATCCCTCATCTGTAGGTAGCGCCGTGGCGGATTTCTTCAACGGCATCAACACGGGGGTGGGCCATGTAAACTACATCGGGCATGGCGGTCCCTTCCAACTGGCAGATGAGGGCCTTCTCCTGGTCGATCCATATACCGGTGCCATTCCCGGCATGGCCAACATGGGGAAACCGACCATATTCACGGCCATGACCTGTATCGTGGGCCAGTTTGCCGAGCCGGGTCTCGATTACCTCAGCGAGGCTTTGATGCTCAATACCAATGGCGGCGCCGTTGCCATCTGGTCGCCATCCGGCGAATCGCTGAACCCCTACGCCAAGGTGTTGGACAGAGGGTTCTTCCGGGCTATCTATGCGGATGGTGAAACCATCCTGGGAGAGGCGATTCTGAAAGCCTTGAGAGAATACAGTGAAGCCGACACCGATGCCTATATGCAGGATATCTATATTCTGCTGGGCGATCCGGCGCTGAAAATGAGATAAGATAAAAAATATGTAAATTACTACATAATTTTTGGAAAAAAATATCACAATTTCCCGGGATAGTGTGAGCGAAACTATCCGGAGAGATCAGTAACATTAAGAATTTAATAGGAAAATATTTTTATGCGGTGTTTGCATGATAGTTGCATGGGAGTTGACTAAACCTGTGGTATTTCATAGACAAGTCACCTCGCGGTAGCTCGGGGTGCTTGTTTTTGGCAACTATCACCCAGAACAAGGTGGCCCAAAATCGGAAGCCATCAAGCGGGGGGAATATAAGATGACTAAAATTAGAAGCCAGAAACTGCTTAGAGTGCTGCTTTTTGCCGTTCTTTTTTTCTTTCTTGGATCCGGCTTTGCGTTCAGCAAGGGCGGCAAGGGCAATAATAGTGGCGAAAAGGGCAAGAAAAAGTTTATACCTGTCACTCTGAATGACCCGGAAAATCCCATCCCCTGGCTTGTCACCTATGATGGCAGGGATTGGGACGAAGAGAATGACCAAACGACTTTCTATTATACTGTGGAAGTGACTGGCAACCCCGCCCTCAGCCATTTCATTGCAGGTCTGCCGGTCTGCGATGATGATGAAATCGAAGTGGATTCCACATATCCGAAAAAACAAATGGGAGTCGGTGTCGACCCCACAACTGGCCTATATGGAATTAAATGGGATATTGAGCTGGATAAGGACGATACAAGAACCTATTCCTATACCCTGGTCGGGAACATTGACGACTCCGGCTTCGTCGATATAGGATTAAAAGCCGGGCTTTATATTGCCACAACTTCCGGGGAAACCCGGTTGCCGGGGCCATCCTGCGGGGGGGAGGAACCACCCCCGCCACCCCCGCCACCGGCGTCTATTTCCGGGCGTGTGTTTCTGGATTTGGATGAAGACGGCGAACTCGATGGCAACGAGACAAGCGAATTTATTGTGGCCGGAAGCCGCATTTCGGGATTCATTTTCGAACTCCTGGCGGCGGACGGGACGGTTGTCGATACCGCCACGACTGATGATGATGGTAATTATGGGTTCTCGCCACCGGACGGTGAGGGATATGCCATTAGAATTCAGAGCATAGAAGGCACTCCAAACCAGCAACTGTTCATCTTTTTTACTCCCACGAGCCCTCTTACTATAGGGGGAATAGATTTGCCCGAAGATGCCTCGGACGGCTACAATTTTGGTTTTTATTATCCACCTGAGTAGCAGTCGATCACCCGGCAGATGACCGGTTAAAAGAGCAGGGGGCGGCCATATCCCTCCCCTGCTTTTTTTTGTGGAACTCCTCCAGCTTTGACTTGAAATAGGGGGCAGTCATCATCTGTTAGTCCATCTTTACCTTTTTCTTGACCTGCGTCACGAATTCCCAAATCGATTCCCCTCCGTTGATACAAATCCCATCGATCTGTTTGTTCAAGGAAATTGAATTATCATCGGAACTATACTATCATTCCCGGTAAGTGATGCGCTAAAAGGTGGGCTGAACTTTTAATGATCGAGGTCAATACGGCAGATGGACAGTTTGCTTACATATCTAAAAAAAGGACTCGTCCGCAGCCTGCCCGGGGATCGGATTCATGATGGGAAAACCCATCCCGGTGCGGCAGAGAGTTTGAGGAACCTGCTTCCCTATGTTCTCCGGCACTGGCGGGACGGACTGCTGAGTGTCAGCCTGATCCTTCTGGGAGCCCTTTTTGTCCTGCCGCAGCCCCTTATCACACGGTATATTATCGACGATGTGATCCTGGAACGCCGCCCGGGACTTTTGATTGGTGCCGTCGTCCTGCTGGCGCTGATCGCCCTGGGGGGCAAGCTCGCAGAGTTTTTGGAACCTTTTTATTCAAAAAGGTTTGAACAACGGGTGTCCCTGGACCTTCAGCAGGACCTGGTCGACCGGACCCTTGAACTACCCAAGAGGTTTTTTGACGACCATCAGACGGGATACCTGATGTCGCGCCTGACCGCCGACATCGAGGAGGTCCACTGGTTTTTTTCGGGCACTGTTGTACAAATCGTCAGCAATTCGGTTCGGCTGGTCGGCGGCGTGTTCCTGCTGTTTTATCTGGAGTGGCGCCTTGCCGTGGCCGTTCTATTGGTCCTGCCCGGCATTTTGTTCGGCGTTCGCTATTTTTCCCGGAAGATCCATGCGTTGAGCCACCACATGATGGAGCGGGGGGCGTTGGTGACGGGTCGTCTTCAGGAATCTATCGCCACGTTTCCACTCATTAAAGCGTTCTCATCTGAAAACCGCACGGTGGAGCGTTTGATGCGGCTTTTGCGCGCCGAATACCGGATCTCCCTGGAGGGGACGGCGGTGGGCTCCCTGTCGGCGCTTGCCATTGCCGCTGTACCGGCCGTTGCCCGCATGATGGTTCTGGCCGGAGGGGCATATCTTGTCATCCTGGATCGATGGACCCTTGGTTCCTTGCTGGCATTTCAGATCTACCTGGGATATGTTTTCAGCCCCGTCCAGTTCCTGGCTTCTTCCAACATGGACCTGCAGCGCGCCATGGCTGCCTTGCAGCGGGTATCCGCGCTTTTTAACATTGCCGTGGAGGAGAACATCGGCAAGGGACAGGTTGTGAATCATCTGGAGGGAAGGGTTGTCTTTGAGAATGTATCCTTTTCCTACGACGGAAAGGAACCGGTGATCGACAACCTCTCTGTTGCCATACGGCCGGGTGAGCGCATTGCGATTGTCGGGCCCAGTGGAATCGGGAAAACCACCCTGCTGAGTTTGATTCTCCGGTTCTACACACCCACTGCCGGTGAAATATATTTCGACGATAAACCCGCATCCGCGTTCGAGGTCAGATCCCTGCGGCGCCGGATCGGATATGTGTCCCAGCAGGCGCTGCTGCTGTCCGGCACCAT
>CAZWAE010000003.1:5528-16210 GCA_964631805.1 uncultured Desulfobacteraceae bacterium
TTCGTCGTCACCCATCGACTCTCCGCCATCCGGCATGCGGATCGCATCCTGCTGTTTGAAGAGAACCGGTTCGTGACCACAGGGACGCATGAAACGTTGATGACCGGCAATGCCTACTACCGCACACTGGTGAACGGCCAGGAATCGGAAGGCCGGCTTTCTGACAGAGATAAAAACGGAATTAACGGAAGATAACCCATGAAAAACACAAAAAGCGGTCCGGTAAAACCGGAAATTCTGGCACCGGCGGGTAGCAGGGGCGCTTTCCTGGCGGCTCTGGCCGCCGGGGCTGATGCCATCTACTGTGGACTCCGGCAGTTTTCCGCCCGGATGGAGGCCAAAAACTTTCAATCCGTACGGTTGGCGCCCCTGGTGCGGCTGGCACATGAAAAGGGAACCCGCGTCTACGTGACTTTCAACACTCTCATCAAACCCGGTGAATTGGAGGTGGCCGCCGGTATTTTCAATGACCTGGCCCATCGGGTGAAGCCGGACGGGGTGATCATCCAGGACCCGGGGGTGAAAGAGGTGATCCGGCAGACCGCATTTAGCGGTGAAGTGCATCTGTCCACCCTTGCCAATGTGACTTTTCCGGCAGCCCTGGAATTCTTACGGGCAAAATTTCCAGTGGATCGTGTGGTGGTGCCACGGGAACTGGACATCGATGAGATCAAGACCATGGCGGCGGCCTGTCCCAAAGGGATGGGATTGGAAGTGTTCGTCCACGGCGCCCTTTGTTACGGGGTATCGGGGCGGTGCTACTGGAGCAGCTATATGGGTGGCAAAAGCGGCCTCAGGGGGCGGTGTGTCCAGCCGTGCCGACGGATGTACACCCAGGGCGGAGGGGCGGCCAAACGGGCCTTTTCCTGCCGTGATCTCAGCCTCGACGTGCTGGTGAAGGTGCTTAAGGGAATTCCGGAGGTTGCGGCCTGGAAAATCGAAGGCCGGAAGAAGGGTCCCCATTATGTCTATTACACCACACGCGCATACCGCCTGCTGCGCGATGAGGGGACGGATCCGGAGATGAAGCGCGCCGCTCTCCAACTGCTGGAGCGATCTCTGGGACGTTCGGGCACCCATTATCATTTTCTACCCCAAAGACCCCAGAACCCGGTGAACGTCGACCGGCAGACCGGTTCCGGTTTTTTGATAGGAACGGTCAAAGGTGACCGGAAAAAGCCCTTCATCGTTCCCAGAGAAGCGTTACTGTCCGGGGATCTCCTGCGGGTGGGATATGAAGACGACCGGTTCCATGCCGTTTACAAGATCCGAAAACATGTTCCGAAAAGGGGTAAGTTTTATCTGAAAGCCATCTCCGGAAAGATGCCGGAAAAGGGGGCGCCGGTTTTTTTGAAGGATCGGCGGGAAAAAGCCCTTGTTGAAAAGATTCGATCCCTGGCGGATGCTGTGGATGAAAATACTCAGTCTCAAAGCCCCAAACCGCGTCCGGTTCGTTTGCGCCTTTCGAAAAAGACCCGTGTGCGCATGCCGGTGAGTGAACTGACCGTTCATCGGAGGCTGCAGCATCGGAAAGCAAGTGTCCCGCAGGGCATCTGGTTGTCGGAAACCGCCGTCTCCCGCCTTGACCCCAAAACGATCTCCAGAATCGGATGGTGGCTCCCCCCTGTCATCTGGCCTGAAACGGCGGAAGCGTTAACCCGTCTGGTGGACCGGGTTCGGAAAAAGGGGGGGCGGCGCTTTTTTCTCAACACACCCTGGCAGGTGGGGTTGTTTCCCAACCGGGACAGGTTAAAGCTGTGGGCGGGGCCCTTTTGCAATCTCGCCAACCCGCTGGCCTTGAAAGCAGCTGCGGACATGGGATTCCACGGTGCCATCGTCAGCACGGAACTGGGTGCGGACGACTACATGGCGTTGGCCGGGAACAGCCCCATCCCGCTGGGAATGGTGATTTCCGGGAACTGGCCGCTGTGCGTTTCCCGCATCGTTTCGGATTGGATCGCTTTAGACGAACCCTTTGCCAGTCCCAGGGGTGAGCAGGGCTGGGTTTCACAGAACGGTTCCGATTATTGGGTATTTCCCAACTGGGCAATGGATCTTACCCACCTGAAGGGGAAACTCGAAAAGGCGGGGTATCGTTTGTTCATCCATTTAAAGGAACCGTTGCCGAAAAAGGTGAAGATGAAAAAGCGTTCCGGCATCTGGAATTGGAAAGTGGAACTGGCGTAAATCATTTCGGTTCAGGTGGTTTCTACCACGTGGGCGAGTTCCTGGAAGGCCTTTTCCAACCGGCCCGCCAGGAGGGTGGCAAGGGGCATATCCTGTTTTTTTCCGGATATTTCCAGTTCCAGTGCAATCTTCCGGAGTGCCGTGGCGCCCAGGGTTGCCGCTGAACCCTTGATGGTGTGTGCATAAAAGGCAATCTCTTCGGTATTTCTTCCGGTAATGGCTTTCCTGAGCGCCCGGAGGTTTCTGTTGAAATCTGCTGTAAAATCGATCCAAAGCTCATCGAAAAAGGCTTCGTCTCCGTCCAGTTTGTCCAGCATTTCCGATTTGTTGAATATATCCGAAATTTCTTCGTTTCCCTTTCCCATGCGGGACCGGTTAACCGATACCTGTTCCGGAACCTGCCTCAAAATTGCCTCATACAATTGTTGACTTCTGACCGGTTTGGTGAGGCATTCGTTCATCCCCGCTTCAATGCATTTGGCCTGTTCTTTTTTCAAGGCATTTCCTGTCAGCGCGATGATGGGAACGGCCGGGTCGATCACTCCCGCCTTCAGGTTGCGGATGGTTCTGGTAGCCTCCAGGCCATCCATCACCGGCATCACCATATCCATGAGGACCGCGTCATAGCGGGTTCTACGCAGGGCTTCCACCGCCTGTTTCCCATTGTCCGCGATGTCGTGGCTGAATCCGATTTTGTCCAACATCCTTGAGACCACCTTCTGATTGATACGATTGTCCTCGGTGAGCAGGACATTCAGTTTCCGCTCAGGTTTGTTGATGGCTTCCGGCTTTTCGCCAGCGGATGGTCCCGGATGAAGAACGCTCTCCTGGACGGAAATTCCGAAGATGCGGTGAAGACAAGTGATGAGATGCAATTGTTTGACCGGTTTAGCCAGATATTCGGAAATTCCGATTTCCGTGCATTTGATATGGCGGGGGGATCGGACCGGTGCGGTCAGCATGAGCAGCCCGACCTCCTGAAATCCGATTTCCGACCTTACAACCGTCAGTAGCGTGTCTTTGTCGGGAACGGGGTCGAAAATAATCAGATGGAACGGCGTGCTCCTCGTATTCGCATTCTTCAGTCGATCCATAGCTTCCCGGGTGCCGGATACTGTTTCATGGCGACATCCGGTTGTTTCAAGACATGAGGTTACGATATCCCGTACGATCGGTTTTGCTGCCACCGTCAGGATTCTTTTCCCTTTCAGGGTGTTTTCCACGCGTCCACGATGCTTGTCAGCCGACGGTTGCTTTTGGAATGGGATGGCAAACCAGAAATCGGAGCCTTTACCCTCCTGGCTATCCACATCGATAGTACCTCCCATTCCCTGGGCCAGGCGTTTTGATATGGCCAGGCCCAGACCGGTACCCCCATATTTCCGGGTGGTGGACGCATCTACCTGGGAAAATGTCTTGAAAAGCCGATCCATCCGCTTCGGGGGAATGCCGATACCGGTATCGCTGACGGTGAACCGAATCGTCATCTCGGACCGGTTTTCACTTTCCACCGTCACCCGGATCACCACTTCGCCGGCTTCAGTGAATTTAACGGCGTTTCCTGCAAGGTTTAATAGAATCTGGCGTATTCTGCCCGGGTCTCCATTCAAGGCGGTTTCAACACCGGGTGAAAAAATGCAACCGATCTCCAGATCTTTCTCGTAGGCATTGGGCGCCATCATATCGAGAACATTTTCCACCAGTGACCGGAGATGAAAATCGATCCTCTCAAATTCAAGTCTGCCCGCCTCGATTTTCGAAAAATCCAAAATATCGTTGATGATTTGTAAAAGGGCCTCCGCCCCGTCTCGTATCGTTTCGGCAAAATCGAGCTGATCTCTTGTCAGATCCGTGTCCAGAATGAGTTCCGTCATACCGATAACGGCGTTCATCGGTGTCCGTATTTCATGGCTCATGTTGGCCAAAAATTCGCTTTTTGCCAAGTTGGCTTGTTCGGCGGCATAGGCCATTTCATTGGCCAGGGAGATCGCTTTTTCAAGTTCTAAATTGGCTTTGCGCAGCGCTTGATTGACCGATTCCGTTTCCGCCTGGGCCGTTCTCAATGCGTTTTCAAGTTTTTCCAAACGGCTGTGCGCCAGTTGAAGTTCTCTCCCTTTCTGAAGCAGGTCTTTTTGCTCCCCATAATCGAAACGTGCTTTTTCGATGAGAAGCAGGGGGACCTGGTTCAAAATCACGGCAGTCGCTTCAAGTGCGATCTCGTTGCCGGAAAGATCGGATTCGATCCATGGACCGGATTTCAGAGAATCGGAGGCACCCTCGCGCCAGAATGCTTGGGCATCCAGTAGAAAATGTTCAAGGAAGGGGAACAGCTTTTCGATATCAATCTCTTTACCGGCCTGCCCAGGAGGCATAGACAGCCGGTGGAACCAGTCGGGAAAATCGGTTTTGACTTGGAATTTAACGCTTCCCGACCACTGGAACACCACCGTTCCCAGTGCCGAAATCAGGTGTGCGGCATCAAACTGAGTCAATGGATTGTGCCTCCACTATTCGTGCCGCCAGTGCCCGAAAAGCGTCTTCCACATGATCCCCGGTCTTGGCGCTGGTTTTATAGACCGTCTTTTTTTCAGGTATTGCGGCATCCACGGCATCCATATCGATTTCCCAATGGTCCATCAGGTCGGCTTTATTCAACAGCACCACATGCGGCACTTTTCCCACGGCGGTTTCGACATTTTTTATCAGCCGAACGGCGGTATCCAGCGTTTCTTTCCGAGTGCCGTCCACCACCAGCAGGTAACCGGCAGCGCCCCGCAGATAAGACAACTGAACCTTCTGAAATTCATCTTCCCCGGCCAGGTCCCATATCATGAAGTTGACAGTGGTGTCCCCGTGCACAATGGTTTTTTTATCGATTTTGACCCCGACGGTTGTCAGATACTTTTCTGAAAATATGCTCTTTACAAAACGCCCGACCAGGGATGTTTTGCCCACTGCAAATGCGCCCAGCATGCAAATTTTTTTCTGAATCATGGTTTGATCACCTTAGTTTTTTTGTCGGTTCTGCTTCCCGAAAAGTAACGGTCAACGTGGCGCTCCGGTTCCAGTATTGGTCCTCTTCCCGATTTCCTTCCCTAACGGGGTCAGCTGCGCCCATTCCCTTTGCTTCGATCAACTCCGGACTAAGCCCACCTGCGATGAGCCAGCTTCGGACCTGTTTAGCACGATGCCGGCTTAGTTCAAAATTACGCTTCCTGCTGCCGGAACTGTCTGTATGCCCGATCACCGTTATAACCATCCCTTTTCCGACAATCCGGGCAATATCTGATAATTGGACAATCTGCTTGAGGATGCGGTTAATGGTTTCCGTCTGTTCCGATACGTGGTCCGCCGTGTTGAATTCAAACAGTATGACTTCTTTTTCCAGAGAAGCTGCCATGGAACCCAAGGCTTTCAAATCCAGGTCGGTCAGATCGGTGTCATTATACTGCGTCACCCCGGCAATGAGCGATGCTTTTGTTCTGGCCGCCATTATCCACCGATGTCCGGCAGCACCTGTGGCGGTGAGTCTGCCGTCCTCAAGATTCAAGGTAACGGTATCGGGGGGAGCGAGATCGACAAGATCGGAATTTCTCAATCCGTGGGTATCGAATCGAAGGATGCCCGGCAAGGCGACGGCAAGTTTGCGCGATTCGAGAATCCATTGGTAGGGGGCTGAGCCGTCGGCAACGAGTGTGTCGCCCTTCAATGCCAAAGCCACCCCATCGGGCGGGGCAAGAAGGGCTTCAGCCCTCTTGAGGACAAATTCGGCCATCATCGCCTGATAAGGTTCGAAAGCGAAGACCACCTTTTCCGGATCAAGGCCTGAAAGGGCAATGATCGCTTCCGGGGATTCCGACAGGGGATCTCTCAATCCTCTGATGTGGTAATGCCCCCTTGATTTATCAATGGTGGTAATCACGATCCCCGGAGTGGCGGCCAGTGTTTGGAATGCCGCCTTCCAGTTTAATTGATGGCGAACGGTCAACGCTCCCCAGGTGAGCAGTGCCCCTGTTGCGACAATTGTCAGGATGACAAATATCGGTGAGAATTTGCGGTTTTTCTCCCGATATCCGGCCTGAAGACATCCCTCCAGATAGTGCCGGATCGATTCGAATGGCGCTGTATCGCCATCAAACGATGCAAAAACGTCGTTTTTTTCCAGATGGATATTTTCGAGAGTATCGTGGAATGTCGTTCGCAGGTCCTCCGGTGCATTACCCCGAATGGCCCCTGCAAGGACGGCGTAAGGTCCCTGGTCGATCCAGAGGGTGACATCACCCATCTGTATGGTTTCCAGGGTCTGATTTCGTTCCATATTAAAGGAGTCGCGTACGAAGTCCTCAATGGCGGTAAGCATGCTAGAGACCAGATCCGCATCCTGAAACGCTTCCGATTCGACCTTGACATGCTGTAGCAAAAGGCCGGTTTCCCGGTGAATCAGGAAAATCTGTTCTACCCTGTACACAAGGCTGTGGAGCAGGACTACTTCCGCAAAAGGGCGTCCGGTCCGGATCGATTCAAGCCGCCATTTCAGTCCCTGCCAGGAGAAACTTTGATCCAGTGCGGTATTCAACGACTGAATCATCTGTTTAAATGCTTCCGAGATGGCTTTGCGTATGGCGGGCCCGATAACCGGAAACAGCGCATCTACAAAGGTCCGGATATCCTTTTTTACGGATGCGCGGACAATCTCTTCTACTGTCGGCATCAGTGCCGTGGCCAGCTTCCGGTCTCTTTTTGCACCGAGGACGATTGCCTCAGGGAGCACCCTGCTGATATCGGTGGCATGCCGCTCCGGGTCGTCGAGGCGCTCCTGCAAACGGGCCAGTCGTTCCTGCTCTTTTCCGATCAGCAGCAGGCGGAGTTCCTCCATCCCCCCTTTCTCCGGGGCGCTGTTGATTTCGGGATTGTTATTGTCATCGTCCATGGCGTCAGTTCTACTCGGGATCCATGATCTCCGGATCAAGACCGAGTCCCATATCGGACCCATGCGATAAACGGAGTGCCATTTCGGTCAAAAGCTCGGCCAGTGTCGCCCGGTCCGTTTTTTCATCCCGCAGTTCGGCAGCGGTCTGATCCAACGTTTCCGAGGTCTCCTCATACCTTTTCCGGATATCCTCGGTCAGCGACTTGGATTGGTCGAGTATCTGCTGCCGGAGATCCCGTGCGTTTTTCCCTGTTTGCGCTTCCAATTTCGATATTTTTTTCTCAAGGCTTTTGAATGCCTTCTGGAGTTCCCGCGTTATCTCCTTTCCGGATTCCACACGTTCGGCCTGTTCATCTTTCAAACCGTTTCCAATCGATTCAACCTCTTTGTTGATATACAACTCAAGCGCATCAAATCGTTTGGTGGTTTCCTCCCTCATGCGGGAAACTTCCTTCAATATACGATCTTCAAGCCGGGCAAACTTTTTCTCATAATCCCGCATCTGTGCGCCGAACAGGATATCTCTGATCTTATCAACATTTCCGACGCCGCTGACATCGACCGGTGAAACCGGGGTGGAATCACCGGCGTTTGCCTTGCGGGGATCTTTTTTTTTCTTTGGTTTTGCAGCCAATGCGGGCCTCCTTTCGGAATTTAAAGGGTCGGATTTGTTGTCTTAGGTTGACACAAGAGGCCGTATCGCCAGGCGGCGACCGACACGATAGAGGAGAATGCTGGCGGCACCGCCCTCGGAACGCCTTTTATTGAGCCGTTCTGAAAGCTAAAACAATGTAATAACGGGTAATTAATAAGGTAGGGTATAGGGGAGCGCTTGTCAATCTAAAATGCAGGTTATCCCGGATCATGAAACGATCTTTACAATCCACCCGGATGCTGGTAGCATTCAGATCTACCTGCAATTTCCCCGAACCCGATAGTGAAGACTCATATGAACGATATTTTTCATAAATTGGTTGCCATAAAAAAAATGGGGTTCATCGGATTCGATTCATCTCTTACGATAAGAAAAACCGATAAGGCCGCCTGTCGTATTCTCAATGAACCGCCTTCATCATTTCAGGGAAGACGCCTTTTGGATCTGATCCCTGAATTCGTCGGCAGCGAAGACATCATTGGGGATGTGCTGGAGGGAAAGGAGTCCGATTATTCCCTGGATTTTGTGAATCGGGAATACGGGCCGGGACAGATTCGCTATCTCAACTTTTATATGCTGGCAGACAACCCGGGAGGGGGGGTGCTGGTTGTTGAAGATGTCACCGAAACTGCCCGGGTCAAACAGGAATTGAACCAGCAAAAGTTTGAACTGTTGCTTTATAAAAGGAATCCTGCGTTTCACAAGCAATTCCTGGATGGGAGTATCCTTGGAGACGCGCCCGCCATCAATGATATCAGAAAGACGATACATAAGATAAGCCATGTTCCCAGTGCCACTGTTTTACTTCTAGGGGAAAGCGGCACCGGTAAGAACCTGGCGGCTCGCGTCATCCATTATTCATCCATGCCGGCGGATGCACCCTTTGTGGACATTAATTGCGCGGCTTTGCCGGAAAACCTGATTGAATCGGAACTGTTCGGGTATGTCAAAGGCGCTTTTACCCATGCCACGGGTTCCAGGGCAGGACTGATGGAAGAAGCGCGGGGTGGCACTGTTTTTCTGGATGAAATAGGTGATTTACCCTTGAATATGCAAGCCAAGCTGCTTACTGTTTTGGAGACGAAGACATTCCGGAGGTTGGGCAGCAACAGATCTGTTGAGTTGAAAGCGAGGATCATCACCGCTACTAACCGGGATCTGGAAAAAGAGGTGGCGGAGAAGCAATTCAGGAGCGATCTCTACTACCGGTTGAATGTCGTCTCCATGACCATGCCGCCACTGCGAACTTTAGGGCGCGATGTTTTGCTCATTGCGGATCATTTGATAAAAGTATTCAATATCGAACTCAACAAAAAAGTGAGAGGGCTTACAGAAGGCGCAAGGCGGGTTCTGGAGCGTTATTCCTGGCCGGGCAATGTCAGGGAACTGAGTAACTGCATTGAACGCGCAATGATTTTTACAGAAGGTGACATGATCCATGGATCGGAGCTGATTGTTCCTGAAGGTAGACCGAATAAGGGTGCCGAACCCTGGCAACTGCCGGAGGAAGGTGTGAATCTGGAGGATGTGGAACGTCATCTGATTGTCTCAGCCCTGGAACAATCCGGCGGGAACAAAAGCAAAGCAGCCCGGTTGCTAAGCCTTTCCCGTGATACTTTCCGGTACCGGTTGGAAAAATTCAGCCTGAAGTGATTACTGAGGTTCAATTATCTATCGAAACCCCTAAATGATATAGTGCGTCATATGCGCCGACAGGGTGGGGGAATTCACATCATCGACGGTATGAACCAAACGCATTGTTTGTCTCAATAACGATTTAAAACAAATAAAATCAAAGTAATATAGGTTTTTTAGTTCGACAGCGAGCACCTGGCACCGGATTTGCTCTATCTGGCAGGGTAGAGGTGCTTATGAAGCTGGTGTGTCCCATATGTCAAAAAATTCTGGAGGCTGACCCCGACCATCTGTTTGGCCGGTTTTTGTTTTGTCCGCGGTGCCGCGCGATTTTTAACTGGGTAAAAACCCTCGACCTTCGTAAGGTAAATAAGCGGCAATGAAGTATCGTATCGCTTTCAGCTGGCGGTTTAGAAAAGATGTTACCGGAATAAAGTCAACTAACAAGGAAAATAGAACTAAAGGAGGAAGAAAAATGAGAAAACACCCATTGAGATTTTTGGTCGTCGGCCTTATCGGAGCATTTGTTTTCGGTTGTGCCGCACAAAACATGCAAACCCCTCTGGGATCATTCAGCCCCAAATCCTTTCCAAGCGGACATTATGCCCCCAAGGTGGACAACTTTCTGGTGATTCTGGATGCATCCTCTTCCATGGCTGAACCTTACAACGGACGATCCAAGTTTTCCGTGGCCAAGGCTGTGGCAGACCGTATGAACCAGACCTTACCGGACCTGAAAATTGATGGGGCGCTGGGATCATTTGGTCACAGTACCATGTTGTCCCGGAAAAAGACGCAGCTTGTCTACGGACTCACCGACTACACGCAAGGTGGGTTTAAGGGCGGATTGGATAAAATCTCGAGGGCAGGGGGTACGACACCCATGACAGCGGCTATCCTGGCAGGTGCTCAGGACCTGTCGGCAGCCGCGGGTAAAATTGCCGTAATTCTCATCAGCGATGGAAAAGCCACGGACAGTTCACCGGTGGAGGCGGTCAAGATGATGAAGGAGCAATTCGGCGCCCGGGTTTGTATCTACACCGTTCATGTGGGTGATGACCCGGCAGGAAAGGGCACCCTTGATCAAATCGTTAAGGCAGGTGCATGCGGATTCGCCGTGAATGCCGACGATATCCTTTCTGCAGACGGCATGGCGGATTACGTGGAAAAGGTTTTTCTGAACCGGTATCTTGACAGCGATGGAGACGGTGTCTTCGATTATCTGGACAAATGTCCGGGTACGCCTGCCGGTGTCAAGGTGGATGCCGTGGGTTG
>CAZWAE010000003.1:16310-20150 GCA_964631805.1 uncultured Desulfobacteraceae bacterium
CCGGGTACGCCTGCCGGTGTCAAGGTGGATGCCGTGGGTTGCCCCCTGGATACGGATGGTGACGGTGTGTATGATTACCTGGACAAGTGCCCCGGTACGCCTGCCGGTGCAAAGGTCAACACGGAAGGCTGCTGGGTCCTCGGAGATGTCCTCTTCGATTTTGACAAGTCTGTAATCAAGTCATCCGGGACAGCCATCCTGGACAATGTTGCGAAGGTTCTGAAAAACAACCCGGGTCTCCGTGTGGAGCTTGGGGGACACACGGACAGTGTCGGATCGGAAGGCTACAACATGGGCCTCTCCCAGCGAAGGGTCAATGCCGTCAAGGCTTATCTGGTCAAGGCGGGAATTGCCAAAGACCGTTTGACGGCCAAAGGATACGGTGAAGTGAATCCCGCGGCAACCAATAAAACATCGGATGGCCGTGCGCTGAACCGGAGGGTCGAGATTATGCCGATTCGGTAGGCAGACATCTCTATGACCCTTGAAATCAGGCAACAACCGTTGGGCCGGGGGCAACTCCGGCCCGGCGTGTGTGTTGAGAAAACAGGTAGAAAATAACGACAGGAAACCCAGGGGAGAAGTTAAGCAGTGAGACATTATACAATCGTCACGATTGGAATATTTCTATTATCCATCTTCGTTTTTACCGGATGCCAGACGACCTATTATGCGGTCTGGGAGAAGCTGGGAAAAGAAAAGAGACACCTGCTGAAGGATCAGGTGGAGAAAGCGGCCGGCGAACAGGAGAAGGCCTCCGAGCAGTTCAAGGATGTGCTGAGCCGGATCAAGGAGATGTACGGGTTTTCCGGAGGGGATTTGGAAGAATTCTATGACCGGCTCAAGGATGATTACGAAGCCTGCGAGGAGCGGGCCGAATCGGTCCGTTCGCGGATCGACCGGGTTGAACAGATCGGTGGGGCCCTTTTTCTTGAATGGGAAAAAGAGATCAACGAGATTACGAATCAGAAACTGAAGACCAAAAGCCGCCAATCCCTGGCGGCTACCCAAACGAGATTCCAACGGCTCCAAAAGGCCATGGCCAAAGCCGAATCGAAATTAAACCCGGTTTTAAGGGATCTGCGGGACTATGTTCTATATCTGAAGCACAACTTGAATGCGAGATCCATCGGTGCACTGAAAAAAGAGGCGGATGATATAGAGGTGGAAGTGGGGGCGCTTCTAAAGGAGATCGGCAAATCGATATCCGAAGCGGAAGAATTCGTAAAACACTTCCAATAGATTCCATCTGTATCCGCTATTCTTTTTTCGAGGCTATAACCTAAAAGAAGAGAGGATGGTGACCCCCGGGCTCAATTTTCGGAGTCCTTTTTTGGAGTTATAGTTCCGTATTTTTTGTCAAAATGTCGGATCGGAACGGGAGGAAAAGCCCATGAATAAAGCCATTAAATGGACCCTCATCGGAGGGGGCGGATTGGTGGTATTGATTATCGCCGCTTTGTTGATCATCCCGATGTTTGTGGATCTTCAGAAATACAAACCGGAGATTGAAAAACAGGTCGCCGATGTCACGGGGCGCCCCTTCAGCATCGGTGATGACCTCAAATTATCCCTGTTTCCATGGGCCGGCATCTCATTTTCAAATCTCCGTTTGGGGAATGTAGCAGGTTTTGCGGATAACCAGTTTGTGACCATTGCGGCATTTGATGTGAGGGCCAAGCTGATTCCCCTGCTGTTCGGAGATGTTCAGGTCAAGCGCTTTGTGGTGGATGCTCCCGAAATCACATTGATTCGCAAAAAAGACGGAAGCGGGAATTGGGAGTTTGATGCGGCGAAATCCGGCGTACCGTCAGGTAAAGATGTAAAGCAGCAGAAAGGTTCGACCGGGGAAAAATCAGCAGGGGAATCCTCCGGAAAAATTCCCCTGAAAACACTGTTTGTTGGTGAATTTGCCATCACCAACGGAACCATCGACTGGGTCGATCATTCTACCGGGACCCGGAAAAAGGTGTCCGACGTCACCCTGAAGCTCAAAGATGTTTCCTTTGACCGGCCCATTCAAATGGATTTCTCGGCCCAAACAGATCAAAAGACCCTGGCCCTGACCGGGCAGTTGGGACCGGTGGGAAAAGAGTTCATGACAGGCCCGATACCGCTCGATTTGACCCTCCAGGCGTTGAAGCAGATCGAACTGAAACTAAAAGGCAAAATTGAAAATCTGACCGGTGACCCAAGCTTTGACCTGGATATCCGGCTGGGTGATTTTTCACCTCGAAAGCTTCTTACGGAACTGGATGCGGCGGAGGCGATCCGGACAACCGATCCGGAGGTGCTGAAAACGGCGAGGCTGTCGTTTCATTTAAGCGGATCACCACGGAGCGTGAGTCTTTCAAAAGGGGAATTGAGTCTGGACGATTCCAATCTTCTCTTTTCCATGGCAGCCAAGGCGTTTTCCAAACCCGATTTGTCATTTGATGTCACTTTGGATCAGATCGATCTGGACCGATACCTTCCACCGGCCCCACCGACGCCAAAAGAGACGGTCGGGAAAAATGGCAGTTCCGCTTCCGGAAGGGATAACCAAAAGGAGAACAACTCCGGGGAAGTCCCATCAGCGGGGACACAAAAAAACGAGGCCAAGCAGAAGACCGATTATAGACCCTTTAGAAAGCTAATCCTAAATGGGGCTGCAAAAGTCGGCAAACTGAAAGTGAAAAATGCCCGGATTCAGGATATAAAGCTAAAGGTGACTGCGAAAAACGGTGTTATTCAGGCAGCCCCGCTGACCCTGGCCCTGTATGAGGGCGCTGTGGCGGCAAAAGCGACGGTAAATGTCAAAACGGATACACCGAAAACCGCTTTATCTGTTCAGGCCGATGGCATACAGGCGGGACCACTTCTCAGGGATGTTGCGGATAAGGATTTCCTTGAGGGTGTGGGCAAGGCGGACCTGTCCCTCTCATTGGCAGGTGATGAACCGCAACGTATTAAAAAAACCCTCAACGGAAGGGCCGATCTGACTTTCAATGATGGTGCCATCGTGGGCATCGATTTGGCCGGTATGGTCCGGAATGCCAAAGTGGCTTTCGGACTTGCGGAGGCGGGCGGACCAAAACCCAGGACCGATTTTGCAGAACTTGCGGTACCGATTACCATAAAAAACGGTTTGGTACGTACCACCGCTACCCGCATGAAGTCGCCCCTTGTCCGTGTCGCCGCAGCGGGTAAAGCCCATTTGGCGAAGGAAACACTGGATTTCAGGGTCACCCCCAAGTTTGTCGCCACGATCAAAGGGCAGGGCGATAGCCAGCAACGATCCGGTATCATGGTGCCGGTGCTGATCAGCGGAACATTTTCAGAACCAAAATTTCGACCGGATCTCAAAGGATTGCTGCAACAGACACTTACTGAAGGGGTTCCGAAACTCCCTGACCTCAAGGAAGCAATTCCGGATGGGGATCAGTTGAAACAACAGGGAGAAACGTTGAAAGACACCGCTAAAGGATTGTTAAAGGGGTTGCCGTTCGGTAGCTGAAAGGTGCGAAAACAATGACGCCGTCCTCATCGGTATTTTGTGAGTCCCTCCAGGTTCGGCTGGATATGGGTCCCGATATTTGCGATATCACCGAAGATCTAGAGCAGCTGGTAAAAAAATCGAAAATGGCCTTCGGACACCTTTCGGCATGTATTGTCGGTTCAACCGGCTCCCTTACGACCATTGAGTATGAACCCGGTGTGGTAGAGGACTTGAGACGTGCAGTGGAGCGAATGGCGCCGCCGGGGGATGATTATGCCCATGAAGAGGCATGGCATGACGGTAACGGACACAGCCACGTTCAGGCGGCCCTGCTGGGTCCTTCCATAACCCTTCCCGTGAGG
>CAZWAE010000003.1:20250-50645 GCA_964631805.1 uncultured Desulfobacteraceae bacterium
ACACAGCCACGTTCAGGCGGCCCTGCTGGGTCCTTCCATAACCCTTCCCGTGAGGAACCACCGGCTGGCATTGGGAACCTGGCAGCAGGTGGTCGCCCTCAATCACGACAACAGGCCCAGGACAAGGCGTATTGAGGTCACCCTGGTTGGAGTGGGTTCATAACACCCGCTATCTATAATGGCTCTTTTCCCTTTTGAAGTTTTTTCTCCAAATTGGCAAAGAGCTTTCGTTTTTTTTCCTCCTGATCAGCTTTGAAGGACTCGATTTTTTTTGAAAAGTTTTTTTGCCCGTCTTTGAATTTTTTTACCTCTTCATCCAATCTGCTGTCGGTTTCTTCCCGGGAGATCTTCTCCAGAAGCAGATGGTCTTTTATGAACAGCTTGGTTCCATAGGCCCCGCTGATGTTCTCCACAACCCCAATTTCCGTAAGCCGTCGTACAACATGATGTCCCTTCTCTCCGGAAATGGCCAGCAAGTCGCAGACCGACGAGATGGATGGGGGGATGCTCTTCTGGTGGGTCAAGACTCTGATGCCGGCAACGACGAGATGTGCGATAGTGTAAAAATCATGCATTTTCATAACGACTATTCTCTGTCAGATATATCTTGTAAAAGGTCTGTTCATTTTAAATTCACATCAGCCCCATGCTTGACATGAAAGGTGAACGAGAGTATCATCTACACCCGATTTGTCAAGGTGACCGATCATTTTCACCAACCACCTCATTCACCATCTTAACATTTGTTTCTAAAAGGTTCAATTGCACTGACACCGGATCCGTATATCATTTGAGGGTGTGGGTAACAGGCAGTGAAACCTTTTGGCAGGAGGCGTGTATGACTGAAATTATTGATATCAAAGCGAGAGAAATTCTTGATTCGCGAGGCAACCCCACCGTCGAAGCGGATGTCTGCCTGGCGTGTGGCGCCATCGGAAGAGCCGCCGTACCTTCAGGTGCTTCCACCGGGAAACGGGAGGCTCTGGAATTACGTGACAGGCGGTCAAAGCGATTCGGGGGCAAGGGCGTGACAAAGGCGGTCTCAAATGTTGTAAAACTCATCGCTCCGGCCGTCATGGGAATGGATGCGACAGACCAGATCGCATTGGACGGGGCGATGATCGAGCTTGACGGAACGCCCAATAAAAAAAATATCGGTGCAAACGCCATCCTGGCCGTTTCCATGGCGGCAGCCAGAGCCGCGGCTCTGGCATTCGGTCTCCCTCTTTATCGATATATAGGCGGTATAAACGCCAGGTGCCTGCCCCTGCCCATGATGAACATTGTCAATGGTGGCGCCCATGCGGCCAACAACCTCGATATCCAGGAGTTCATGATTGTCCCGGTGGGTGCCAAATCCATCAGTCAGGCCATTCGAATGGGGGCTGAAACCTTCCATAGTTTGAAAAAATTATTAAAAGGAGAGGGTCTGAATACCGCGGTTGGGGATGAAGGCGGTTTTGCCCCGGACCTTGCGTCCAACGAATCCGCCGTGAAATTCATTATAGATGCGATCAAAGCCGCAGGATACAAACCCGGTGCCGAGATCGGGATCGCCCTTGATGCCGCAGCCAGTGAATTTTATAAGGGTAAAAAATATATTCTGGCATCGGAGGGGAAAAAATTAACCGCTGGTGCCATGGTCGATTATTATCAGGATTTAATCGAAAAATATCCCATCGTTTCCATTGAAGACGGGCTTGCTGAACAGGATTGGGCCGGTTGGGAGCTGATGACAGACCGCCTCGAAGGGTCCATTCAAATCGTTGGCGATGACATCTTTGTCACCAATTCCAAGATTTTTACAAAGGGGATCGAACGTGGTATCGCCAATTCGATATTGATCAAGTTGAATCAGATCGGCACGGTTACGGAAACTCTCGATACCATCGAGATGGCAAAGCAGGCGGGTTACACCACCGTTGTGTCCCACCGATCCGGGGAAACGGAAGATGCATTCATCGCCGATCTGGTCGTGGGTGTCAATGGCGGACAAATCAAGACGGGATCCCTGTCGCGAAGCGACCGGGTGGCCAAATACAATCAGCTTGTCCGGATTGAAGAGGAACTTGGGGGCGGTGCGGTTTTTGCAGACGAACTCTTTTAATCGGTGATGGGTCGATAGCGACACCTATGCATCAATATATAAAACTGAAACAGATCTTTCTCGTTATCGTTACCGGTATGGTCCTGAACATCTGGCCCGCATCGGGCTACGTGCTTCAGGGACCCCATATTCTGCAACTGATGACGGGAGAGAGCGGCAGGGCACGGCAGCTTAAAGTGACCCAGCGGCTGGTATTTTATGACAGGGAACTTCAGGGTGGAGAAGCTGTCGTATCGGAAGTGTTGAGATATGGTTTTCCGGACCTGTTTCGGTCCGATATCAAGGCGGATCATATCCAGCGGATTCATGTGGTCACCCCGGGGGACGATATGACCATCGTCGACGGGAGGATATCGCCTGAATCCGGTTCCTGGTTTGACAGCTACAAGGATGTTATTTTATATCGCACGCGTCAATTGTTGCAGGAACGGTTGATTCATCATGGTGTCGACGTCCAGGTATCGAGTTTAGGAAGATTCGAGGGAGAAATCGTCTTCATCATCGGTGCACAATACCCGGATGAAACAGTTTCCCAATTGTGGTTGGATAAAGAAACATTTCGCCCTGTTCGCCTGATGATTGTCCGGAATGTCCTTGAAAATTCAGACCGTATCCTGGATATTCGATATCGCCAGTGGCGGCAAGTGGGAAAAATCTGGTATCCCATGCACATTGTTTTTTTTCAAGACGACGTGATGTTGCGTGAAATTCATGTCGATGAAACGGCGGTCAACCCAGGATTTACCGGGGATTATTTTGATATGGCGCATCTCAGAGCAGTGTACAGGACCGAACAGAAGGTTGAGGAGGTAGACGGCGAACCGGATGAAATGAGTGAAATTCGGAAGGCGATTGAGGAATTTAGAAAAACGTACGACTGACGATGATTTTCAATTAACCAGTGGGAAACAGAGGCGGCAATGGATACCAATACAAAATTCATTTTTATCACCGGCGGGGTTCTCTCGTCTCTTGGCAAAGGTTTGGCTTCGGCGGCTATCGGTGCGCTTCTTGAAAGCCGGGGATTGACGGTAACCATTCAGAAACTGGACCCGTATATCAATGTGGATCCGGGTACCATGAATCCATTCCAGCACGGTGAAGTTTTTGTGACCGATGACGGTGCGGAAACGGATCTCGATCTGGGACATTACGAACGATTTACCCATGCAAACCTGGGACGGGACAATAATTTTACTACCGGGAAGATTTATAATGCCGTTATCAATAAGGAGCGGCGCGGTGATTATCTGGGTGGAACGGTTCAGGTGATTCCCCATATTACCGATGAGATCAAGCAGAGCATTCGATTGGTGGCCAACGGCGTGGACATTGTCATCGTTGAGATCGGGGGTACCATCGGTGATATTGAGAGCCTGCCTTTTCTTGAGGCCATACGCCAGTTCAGGGCCGATGCCGGAGAGGAAAACGTACTGTACATTCACCTGACACTTGTTCCCTATATCGGAACAGCCGGGGAAGTAAAGACAAAGCCGACCCAGCACAGTGTCAAAGAACTCAGGAGTATCGGTATCCAGCCCCATATCCTGCTTTGTAGGGCGGACCGGAATCTGTCAAAAGAGATAAAATCAAAAATCGCCCTGTTCTGTAACGTCAGGGAGGATGCCGTCATTACGGCAAAGGATGTGGATTGTATCTATGAGGTACCGCTCAATTTTTACCGGGAGGGCCTGGATGAAAAAATTGTGGAACAGCTCCATATCTGGACCCGTGCGCCCCAACTGAAGGAGTGGGAGGAATTTGTTCAAAGGTATAAATCACCGAAATATTCGGTAACCATTGCCATTGTCGGAAAATATGTCGATCTGACCGAATCCTATAAAAGCCTGAATGAGGCGCTGTATCACGGCGGGATCGCCAATGATAGTTGCGTGAATCTTGAATTCATCGATTCGGAGACCATCGATCCGGACAGTTGTAGCGGGATTCTTTCAGGGGTCGATGGGATTCTGGTACCCGGCGGGTTTGGGTCCAGGGGTATCGAGGGAAAAATCTGTGCCGTACAATATGCCAGGGAAAAAAAAGTTCCCTATTTTGGCATTTGTCTGGGGATGCAGGTTGCCGTTGTTGAATACGCAAGGCACGTCGCCGGTATGGAGGGTGCCAACAGCTCGGAATTTGACAAGAACACACCTTTTCCCGTGATATACTTGATGCGGGAATGGTATGACGAAAAGACAAATACCGTTCAGGTTCGGGATGTGGATTCGGACAAGGGCGCTACTATGCGTCTGGGAGCGTACCCCTGCAAGATTCGATCGGAGACCCTTGCCTACGAGGCATACGGAGAGGCCGAAATCTCCGAGCGGCACCGGCATCGATATGAATTCAACAATGATTTTATAGAGGCATTGGAAGAAGAGGGGGTCGTTTTCAGCGGTACGTCCCCAAGCGGTGATCTCGTTGAAATGATAGAGATCAAAGAACACCCATGGTTTTTGGGGTGTCAGTTCCATCCGGAATTTAAATCAAGGCCCATGGCGGCGCATCCATTATTCCGGGAATTTATAAGAGCCGCCCTTGAAAAGCGGAATACGGATTGATTCAGTACCTTATTGGGGCGATTTAAAAATTGGAATCCCTTTTCGATGCAGCGGAGGGTATCCTTCAAGCTGTTATGGGAGGATACCCGCGATAGGTTGGCGGATTTGTTGCCGTTTGTCCCGACGGGGTTCCCGTATCCAGCAGCAGACTATCGGACTTTGATCAATAAAACTTTTCAGCGGTAAAGACCTTTATCAGCTCACCGAAGAAACGATTCTATCCCCTATTTTTTCAGCAGATAAACCGAAAAGGTCTTCCATTCTGACGAGTTCAATATAATTATCCATCCAGTTGACGCTGCTCTCCTGAACGATATTTTGAATACGTTCAAATTTGCCTCCCAGAGCTTTTATCTTCACAGGCAATGACAGGTTGTCTTTAAAGGAGATGTTCACCAGGAGAAGATTGTCGATGATATCCGCCGCAGAAGCAGAGGCGGAAATGATCGGTATCATGATGATGTTCCGGTCATCTTTCTTCCCGATACCGATCCAGACGTTTTTTTCGCGGACGATGATCCGTTTGGTTCCCTTGAGCCGTGTATCGGATTCAACCCTGGAGGGGATCGGTTTTAACACCCCTTCCTTTTTGATGACTTCGATGGTGGTTTGCTCTATGGGTTCCCCCAAAAGATCCAGGTTCCCGATTCGATAAAGAATGACCCCCTCGATGCGGGAAATGATATCCTGAAGGTTTTTCAGGACAATGATATTCTTGCTGGTAATGCGTGAGATACTGATGTTGTATTTGGCCAGGGTATCAAAGAGGATGCCCTCGACGGTTTCACTGATACGGCTGGTTCCCACGGTTACCGTTTTTGCCTGATGTTTGATGGCATCAACCGGTCTTGCCATCATATTGATGGCATCGCCGAGACATTCCATCAACGTGTTGATCATGTTCAGGGCGGTGCCCTTTTTCCCGAAATCGATTTCGAAATCGGGGACGGGCAGCTTACCGGCGAGATACTTCAATAGAAGTGTCAGGTCGGAAGCAGTTTCAAGGCCCATGGCGGTTGGCAGGCCATTTTCAGCCTTTTTCTTCCTGAATTGCCTGTAAAATTGAACAATCATTTCCCTGAACGATCTTTCTACAACCAGCTCGAATACACTCATTCCACTATTCGCGTACCCATCTATGGTCTTCTGGAGCTTTTCACGGAAGCTGAACAGGAATTTTGATCCATCGTTAATGGTTAGCGCTGCGTAATAACCCCAGAGATGACCGGCAAGGGTATTGACGATGGGTGCCAGGTGTTCCTTCACGGGCGGCACATGGAAAACATCTGCGGAATAGGGGTCGAAACGATGTTCCCCCTCATCCGTAATGACGATAGGGGTCGCCTTGTGGGCCTTGAAAATGGCCGTGTCCTTGATGATATCTCCAATTACCGTAGATCTTACGCCGGCGGCACAAACAATGATCAGCGGCTCCGAGGACAGGTCGATGTGTTTTTTATCCTCGACAAAATCGGAGGAGAGGGTTTTATAACAGAGCTCGCTGAGTTTGATACGGATTTCATCCGCAGAGGCCTTGTTGGGACCACTGCCGACCGCAGCCCAGTAAGTCTTCGTGGTGGTGTGTTTTCTGGCGGAAGCCTGAATCTGCCCGCTCATAGCAAGGATTTTTCTCATGTGGTCCGGAATTTTCCGCAACTCATCAATTTCCGATGAGATAAATTCAGGCGTTCGATGCCCGGTCAGTGCGGTCATTTTCAGGCTCAGGATGGCGCCTGCCACAATCTGGGAATAAAACGCTTTTGTGGAAGCGACGGACATCTCTATATCCCTGCCGCTACTGGTATACATGACTCCGTCAACCTTAAAGGTAATATCCGAATCTCTGCGGTTGACAATGGCGAGGGTGAGCGCCCCCCTCTCTTTCACCATGTCCACCGTACGATTGGTATCCGTAGTTGTTCCCGATTGACTGATGGCAACAACCAGCACGTCTTCCATTCCCCCGCCGTTGTCATCACGGTCAATTTTGAAACCGGAGAGTTCGGAAGCTTTCAGGGCTGAAATCACCATCGATGTGTCGTTCATATAATGCTCGAGGATATTGGCACAAGCCAGGGCGGCGACCCCGGCCGTTCCCTGGCCCACGAAACAGATGCGTCGGATAGAGCCGCTGGTAAGGGCGGATTTCACCTTTTCCGGGAATGTATCGTCATTCAGGGTGATGGTTGACAACCGACCAGTGCCGTCACCTATTTTCCATCTATTCTGAAGTGTTTTTTCAACAGAAACCGGGGATTCGGAAATCTCCTTGAGAAAGTAATGGGGGAATTGTTGGCGGTCTATATCGCGCGGTGTGATCTCCGTTCTATTTATGGCCGTCTCGTCCAGGGTGATCGGTGTTCCATCATAATACATGGCTTTGAGCCCATCCATGGGACCCTTTGAATCCTGATCCAGGATGAAAATCTGTCCCTGGGTGTCGCCGCTCATCCCGGGTACAATCTTTTCCCCGTCCATTTTCAGATAATAGGGCGTTTCCTCGACAAACCCGTATACTTCGGACGCCGGCATCATGTGGTCCTCCGAAAGACCGATAAAGATGGTCTGGCCGCTGCCTTTTTGAGCCAAAAACAGTTTGCCGGGTGCGATGTCCGTGTGCATCGATATGGCGTGTGATCCATCGAAATCGCTTACCGCCATCCGAAAGGCGGTTTCGATATCGTGCCCCCGGGTGATATACTCCTGCACCTGAAGGGGAATAATTTTGGTGTCTGTTCCGATCTCTTCATGAATGATGCGTCCCCGGGCCTCCAGTTCCGTTTTCAGTTCGAGGTAATTATCGATGTCTCCGTTTAGACACACATGAATGATGCCGTCCCTGCTATCTACATCCTGGGTTTTGTTGTCCACAGGATGGCAGTTCGGTTCCGTGATGGCACCGATTGAAGCCCACCGGGTATGGCATAGGACCGTATGATAATCGTAGGAGAAGTTGACCAGTGTATGGAGGATATCGTCGTTTTTCACCTGCCAGCGGAGAAAGATAATATTATCTCCGAGGCTACCGATTTCCGCGGCCACCTTGTACGCCAGCGTAACCGCTACCTTTCCGTTCCCGGCATTGTCCTTTCGGCAGTTGATGGTGATGGCGTTGTTGACCAGTACCCCATTTTCTTTTCTCTTCTCGAATTGTTCCATCAAATCAACATTTTCCAGGGTTTCCAGAAACCCCTGGAACTCATCCTCTTGGAGTACGAACAAAAGAGAGATACCCGCAGAATCGCGTCCCCGCACTTCAAGACGGTCGACACTGTTGAGAACGGCGTTGATATTCTTAAATACACGAATAGCGGTTTTGGAAGGCATCATTTCGGGTTGGGGAAACAGTGCATTTAACTTTTTTATATTGCCCAGCGTTTCCACCTTCATTCCCCAGAAGATATCCCGGATCGCCTCTATCCCCCGGGACATGATTGTTACCTCTTCTGTTTCCAGAAAACCCATCTGCCGGGTCAGTTGCGCCGATTCACCGTCTATGATTTTTTCCAACCGAGCAGCCAGTTTGCTTAATTCCAGTTGTCGGTCTTCATCGCGGTAGATTTTATAAAAAAAATCGATTCTTTTCAGGGCCTGAACATTTTGCAGCAGTTTGTCGGCAAGATCCGTGCCTCCCAGATACCTCTCCCCAGAGATGGCTTTTCCCTGCTGATGCAGTGTGGTAAAACGGTATTCTTCAACGATACCGACCATGCGATGAATATCCGGAAATAATTCCCGATTATCGGAGTCGGCCGGCTTCTTTTTATAATAAACGATTCCCGTGAGCCCGCAGTTTATTTGATTTGGCCGGCAGGGAAAGAAGATGAGGGCATGCCCACAGACCTTCGAAGGATGGCAACCCAAGTAAACACTCGGGTTGAGATCCCGGCCAAATGATACGTTGAGATAGTTGCGGATCATTCCCTTGATTCCTGAGATCCAATTGAGGGGCTTTTTGGGGGGCATATCATACTTATTGGGTGTTCCAGAGGGTGTGACCATTTTATTTCTTCCTTATGGATCGGGGAGTCTCGATTTTCAATCCCCTATAGGGGGCATCCAATATGCTTATTTCTAAGATTATGGATTTCTCCATCTCTATCACATCTGAAGATATAACGCACGTACCCGATCCCGGGGCATAATGCGTTCCCAGTCCTTCCCCAGTGCATTTTCCCAGAGGGGCGCCAATCCGAGGGCAACATCCGCCATGGTGTCAACCTGCCCGTCCGACAGTTTTTCCGTGATACCCCTGGGCAGATCGATTTGATGTTTTTCCTGCATTCGGCGGAATTCCCGAACACCCTCAGGATAAAATTCTTCCAGGTAGTCAAAGGTGATACAGTTGCCGATGCCATGGTGAACACCGGTGACAAAGGATAAACCGTAAGAGAGCGCATGACAGACCCCGACCTGGGAATATGCGATGCTCATCCCTCCGAAATAGGAAGCGATCATCAATTTGTCCGCCTTTTCAGGATTCTCCCCCAGAAAAACATCCCGGCACAGATCCATCGCCTTTTCGCCATAGGAACGGCTAAAGGCGTTGAGAAAAGTGCCTTCCAAGGATTCGACACAATGGATATAGCAATCCATGCCGGTGAAAAACCATTGATCCGACGGGATCCCGGCGGTCAGTTCCGGGTCCATAACGATCTGATCGAATACCGTGTAATCGGAGTTGATTCCCAGCTTTTTTTCGGGACCGGTGAGCACGGTGGTCCTTGATACTTCAGCTCCCGTGCCGGACAAGGTAGGGATGCCCACGTGATATACGGCAGGCTGTTGAATCAGATCCCATCCCTGGTAGTCGGCGGAACTTCCCGGGTTGGTCAGCATGAGTGAAACCGCTTTGGCAAGGTCCATTGTGGAACCGCCCCCGATGCCGATGACACCGTCCGGCACCCCAGCAGAATGGAAACCGGTATCAGCGGTGATCCGATCCCTGAAGGTGTCGACGTCGGTTGTCTTGGGCTCCTTGTCAACATTGACCCACATCAGTCGGTCATTTTTTTCTAGGGGTAATCTGTTTTCGAGGGTTTTGTTTTGAAATACGTCATCCACCAGAAAGATCATGGATGATCCCGTCCCTTTCCGTTTCAATTGGAGAATATCACCCAACTGATTGAAACAACCTCTTCCGAAGACAACCTGTGGCACGGTTTTAAAATTTCTGAACATGATTCCATCCTGGTTCAAGCAGTTGAAATGGTGGTGAAGGGGTCTGTCACCCCGAATTATAGTTGGCGGAATACGTGCAGCATCTTTTCAATACGCCGCTGGATCTCCTCTTTCGTCCAGGACAGCTTGATCTGCATGGAGATGGTTCGGCTCATAATCTGATCCGACGCAGGCAGTTGTACCTTCTCGTAATCCGGGCAACGTTCGTGCAGTCGCAATGGGAGTGTTGCCGGGGAGGCCAGTTTTTTGATGTGCTGCCATTGTCTGAAATAGTGCCAGTTATTGTCAAACCAGTAAAAACAACCATCCACCCCCTCCTGACCCAGGGTGTGTGCCGTTTTTCGGGCGGTGACTTCATCCGGCAGAAAAAAACTCAGGAAAGTGGCCGAATCCCCCCCCCCCTCCGGGAGTTCACGGAACCGAATGGCCTGGACTTGCGACATCGCTTCCTTCAGGAGGGTTTTATGGGCTTTTTGCCGTTCCAGGATGAAATCCAATTTTCGGAGTTGGGCAAGCCCCACGGCAGCGTTCAATTCACTGATACGAAAATTCGACCCGATGATGGGATGCTTTTCCAACCCCCGGTCATCGCCGATATGATCGTGTCCGTGGTCCGCCCATGCCTGGGCGGTGTCGTACAGCGTGTCATCATCGGTGATGATCGCACCGCCTTCGCCACAGGTGATGGTTTTAACCGGATCGAAGGAGAAACAGCCCATTTTCCCGAAAGTGCCCGCCGCCTTGCCGTTGATTCCGGCCCCCAACGCCTGGCATGCATCCTCAATCAGGAGGACCCCCTTAGAATCGCACCATTTCCGAATTTCTTCTATCCGCGCCATCGCCCCACACATATGAACCGGCAGCACGGCTTTCGTATGAGGTGTTGCCGCTGCATCCAGTGTGGCTGGATTTAGACAGAGGGTTTCATCGATTTCAGAAAACACAGGAATGGCACCGGCGGATAGAACAGCTTCGATGGTGGCAACGAAAGTAAAAGGCGGTACGATCACCTCGTCTCCCGCACCGATCCCGCAGGTTGCCAGGGCGACGCTCAATGCCGCCGTACCACTGGCGCACAGGTGGCAGTGACGCGCTCCCAGATGGGCGGACAACTCCGTTTCAAACGTCCTGGCCTTCCAATGGCCTCCCCGGGCCTGATCGAAGCCATACCGCATCAAGACGCCGGAATCCAGAACATCCTGTACCTCTTTTCGTTCCTCATCGCCAAAAATTTCGAATCCCGGCATTTTTTAACTCCTTTCAACGGCGAAAAGCGGCGTCTGTTATCCCTCCGCCTTTTGTTTGGCTTTTTTCCCGATACTGGCAAAATAGTTCTTAAAATAGTGTTTCATGGCCATTTTTGCGTATTCACCGGCTCTGACGCCGATATATTTTTCATGGCCCACAACAATTGACAAAACGATCTTCTCCGATCCATTTTTTTCTTCTGCAAATCCGATGAACCAGTCATACCGGATCTCATGGCTGTCATTGTCGATGGAGCCGGTCTTGCCGCCAATATTCAGGCGGGAGAGAATCTTATCCCGGTTGTATCCTCTGAATATTTTTTTACTAGTCCCTGATTTGATGGTTTCTGCCATCAGAAGATGAATGGTATCTGCACCGTCAGCGTTTATCGCCTGGCTTAGCGTAACCGGCATCCCCAGGTAAAGGGTTCTGCCCTTTTCATCTTTGATTCGATCAACGATGCTTGGTTCGATCAAACGTCCGTTATTGATCACGGCGGAAGCCATCAATGCGCCGTGCAGGGGGGATATCCGGGTTTTTCGGTTGAACCCGCTGGCGATTTCCGCCCATTGGTACGGATCGTCCGATAGGGTCATCGAACTGGGGGACAGCGGAAGTTCAAAATCGATGTTGCGGTTGAAGCCGAACGCATCGGCATAGTCTGACAGGTCCGATTTCCCCAGATAAAGCGCCCCCAGTTTGCCGAAAACCGGGTTGATAGATTGTGCAAAGCTGTCCCTGAGACTGATTTTCCTCGTCCATCTATTTCTCTTCTCTTTTAATTGTGACTTGTACAAGGTGTATTTCCTGCCGTTGTACGTCATCTGTGTGTCCGGTTTGAAATCATGCTTTTCGATGGCCGCCGCAGCTGTTACAATTTTGAACACACTGGCGGCGGGAAATCGATTTTCCAAGCAAAGGTTATTTGAGGCATCGTCCTTATCAAAACTGACCATTGCCAGCACACGTCCGGTGAGGGGTTTCATTGCGATGATGGCAATGTGCCGCGATGTGGCGGTGTTCAGCCTGGATAGCAGAAAGCTTTGCAGGGGCATTTCAAGGCTGGTTTCGATCCGTAAATTTTGACCTTTGTGGACCATCCCGATTGTTTTCCGTTTAAGATTGGTGAAATCATGGTTTTCCAAAAGGGATTGGACCTGGAGCTTGGCAAGCGGTTTCAGAAACTGTTCGCTGGGGGAATCATCCCCTCCGGCGACGGTGGCTTTACCGGCTGGTTTGTAATGGCAGGCCACACCGATAAAACCGCCCAGAATTGCATAGAGCCCACCGGCCAATATCAGGGTAAGGGTGATATACCTGACGGATTTACGAAAAATCCGTTTATGAAGGGCAGACCGATTCAGGGAGGTCTGGTAGGATCGCCAGCTTTGGAGCGGGGCGCTTTCATTCCCAACTGAATGTTTCGATACGGGACGTTTGAAATCCATGGGTGCTTTCAATCCAGCCTACTGAAGCGGGGTTCCGGGGGGAAGGGTTTTTTCAACCGTGGCCACAACACTGTCCTGATCGGTAACAGCCGCCAGCAGCATTCCCTTGGAGAGAACCCCCATCAATTTCGCGGGTTTCAGATTTGCCACCACAACGACTTGCCTGCCGATGAGATCTTCGGGGGTGTAATGCTGGGAGATCCCTGCAACGATGGTCCTCCGTTCTCCCACATCGATCTCCAGCTTCAGCAGCTTTTTCGACCGGGGAACCGCTTCGGCCCGAATGACTTTGGCGACCCTTAAATCAACTTTGCCAAACTCTTCGAAGGTGATTTCCGGTTTGAAATCGACGGACGCTGGCGGCACCGCCCCCTTCGAGGACGCCTTGTCTTTCATTTTATCGGGGTCGATTCTGGGAAACAGGGTAATGCTTTTTGGCAAAACGGTTCCCGGTTTTAATCCTTTCCATGATTTCAGGTGGTCAAGCCGACAAGCGCCTTCCCCGGCATCCATCCCCAGATGTGCCTGCATGGTGAAAGCGGTTTCCGGCATAATGGGGGTGATCAGACCGGCAACCACACGGAGTCCTTCGAGCAGGTTGCAAAGGACCACCTCAAGTTGGCTGGCGGCGGACCTCTTTTTGGCCAGTTGCCAGGGGGCGGTGATATCGATAAACTTGTTCATCCGACCGATGAATTCCCAGACGCCCATCAGCGCTTTGTGGAAGGCAAAATCGTTCATGGATTTTTCATATGTGACTATCGCGGCCAACGCATCCGGTTTGAGGCCTGGACCGAATTCATTTTCGGCCTTCAGCTGAACCTCCGGAATGGTACCTCCCAGATATTTATGGACCATGGTAATGGTCCTTGAAAACAGGTTGCCCAGATCGTTTGCCAGATCCGAGTTGATCCGTTTGACCATGGCCTCTTCGCTGAAGTTGGAGTCAAGCCCGAAAACCATATCCCGCATCAGGAAAAACCGGAATGCATCCAAACCGTAAATGTTTTTCAGATCCATCGGTTCGACCACATTACCGATGCTTTTTGACATTTTACCCTCTTCGACATTCCAGTATCCATGCACGTTCAGATGCTGGTAAATAGGTATCCCTGCGGCTTTGAGCATGATCGGCCAGTATATCCCGTGGGGCTTGAGAATGTCCTTTGCCACGATGTGCTGGGCCGATGGCCAGAATTTCCGGTACAGGTCTCCATCCGGATATCCCATGGCGGAGAGATAGTTAATCAGGGCGTCGAACCAGACATAGGTCACGTAGTTGTCGTCAAAGGGGAGGGTGATGCCCCAGGCCAAACGCGATTTGGGACGGGAGATGCAAAGGTCCTCCAGCGGTTCTTTCAAAAAGGCAAGCACCTCGTTTCGATACCGTTTAGGACGGATGAAGTCTGGATGGCTTTTGATGTGGTCCATCAGCCACTCCTGATATCGGCTCATCCTGAAAAAGTAGTTGCTCTCCTTAATGGTTTCGGGTGCGGTCTGGTGGTCCGGGCATTTCCCATCAACCAGTTCACGGTCGGCATAGAAACGCTCGCATCCGAAACAATATTGTCCCTCATATTCGCTGAAATAGATGTCTCCCGAATCATAAATATCCTGCAGAATTTTCAGGACCACTTTGATATGGGGCATATCGGTGGTCCGGATAAAGGCGCTGAATTTGATGTCCAGCTTCGGCCACAGGGCCTGGTAGAGGCCGCTGATGTTGTCGACATATTCCCTCGGGGTCAAATTTTCCTTTTTTGCCGCCCGGACAATTTTATCTCCATGTTCATCCGTACCTGTCAGGAAATAGGTGTCGGTGCCTTTCATTGAATGGTATCGGGTCACCACATCCGCCACAATCGTTGTATAGGCATGCCCCAGATGGGGCCTTGCATTGACGTAATAAATTGGAGTGGTGATATAAAATGGCGTTCCCATCTGTTCTCCTTTAAGTCTTCTTTACAATATCTTCAGGATCGATTTCCGCTTCGGTACCACCCTCCAAACGGACGGCAATCCTGCTGCGAATCGCATTGTGCCGGATCACCTTGCCTTTTCCCTTTGTGGTTAAAATCGTTTTTCCTATTTTGGGGAATTTTTTCTTAAGTGCCTTGTAGGTCTCGTTTTCAAAGGTCAGGCAGCACATCAAACGACCACATTGGCCCGAAATCTTAGTGGGATTCAGGGACAACCCCTGCTCTTTTGCCATGCGGATGGATACCGGGCCGAATTTTTCAATGAACGTCGTGCAACAGATGGCCCTGCCGCAACGTCCGATGCCGCCACACATTTTGGCCTGGTTCCGGATTCCCACCTGGCGCATTTCGATTCGGACACCGAGTTTTTTTACCAACATCTTAACCAGTTGCCTGAAATCGATGCGTCCATCGGATGTGAAATAGAAAGTCAGTTTGCTGCCGTCAAATGCGCTCTCCACATTAAAGAGGTTCATTTTCAGATTGAGTTTTTTGATACACTTGAGGCAATAGGCATGCGCCCGACCTTCAGTTTTGCGGTTTCTGTCTATCTGGCTGAAATCCTTAGCACTGGCCAGGCGGAATACTTTTTTCAAGGTCCTTTTCGGATTATCCGTATTTAACGCTTCAAACGGTGTCGGCGGCGTGATCACCCTTCCGAAACCGAGCCCCCGTTCCGTTTCAACGATGACGTGATCTCCTTTATTGAGAACAAAAGCACCGGCATCAAAGTGATATATCTTCCCGGCCGGCTTAAAGCGGATCCCGACTACTTTTCCCATTTTGATCCTTTATTATCTTCACACTGCAAATACAACCGTTTTACCCGGTCTAACCGGTCGCTATTGTTTCGCCAATTCCAGCAGCGCTGATTCCATGGCCAAGCGTGCGTTCGCGTTGGTTTGAAGAACCTGCTGCGTTTTCTCCATCACCTTCATTTTCTTGAGCAGCTTAGCCGGGTCAGAACCTTCTGAAGCATATTGAATTCTTTCGGTCAAGTCTTTATGAATAATTCTATCCGGTGCATGATTGAAGATGAGAATGTCCCTCAGCCACGACTGGATGATATCCAATGACTCTATAAGGGCCGTCTTGTCGTGCGCCAACTTTTCGGCAAAGGCCAAAATCGACGTTACCGGTTTGTCGGAAATCGACACGATCTCTTTTATTATCAAGTTTCTACGCGATATCCAGTTCCCCTTTGCTTTCTCTGCGGCCAACGAAAAACTGCCGTTGGACATGGCGGCAATGATGGCGGCTTGCTCGGATTCAACCCCCAAATCATCTGTCAAATAGGCGATTATGCGCTCTGTGGGTATCGGTTTGAATCGGATATGCTGGCATCGGGACACGACGGTGGGGAGGAGTTTGGCCCTTTGTGATGTCATCAAAATGATCAATGTTCGATCCGGTGGCTCTTCCAGCATTTTTAACAATGCATTCCCGGCTGCCGGATTCATGGTGTGTGCTTTTGACACGATGACCACCCGCCATTGCGCCTGGTACGGCTTCATGGACAGCGTATGGCTGAGGTCCCGAATCTGACCGATTTTGACGAATGCTCCGATGGGGCCTATTGGGAGGATATCCGGATGGTTGCCGGCGTCAATAACCCGACATGACTTGCAGCGGCAATCCTCATTCTTTTCACTGTTGTTCCTGTTTTCCGGCGGATGGTGTTTGGGCTGGCTTCTGATCGTCAGAAGCGTTCCGCGGGTATTTTCCCGGATACAATTGCATGCTTTGGCAAATTCCAATGCAAGGTTGGACTTCCCCGTACCGGGAAGTCCGGTGAAAAGGAGAGCGTGTGGAATTTTCTCCTTCCGGAGAAACGCGGATAGTATTCGTGTGGGCTGTTCTTGTCCTAAAATCTCTGAAAACCTTTACACGGTGTCAATGATCAACCCGTTCCTTTAGTTCCTTACCGGATTTAAAGAAGGGAAGTTTCTTCGGTTTTATGGAAACTTTCTCACCGGTTTTAGGATACCGGCCGATATAGCTTTTATATTCCTTTACAAAAAAACTGCAAAGTCCGCGTATTTCGACCCGTTCTCCCCGAGCCATCGCCTCGGCCATACTGTCAAAAAAAATTTGAACAACTTTTGCCGCTTCCGATTTTGAAATGTTTGCCTCCGTTTTGAGTGCTGAAATCAACTCCAGCTTATTCATAAATCCTCCTTCTCACGATAGCGGGTGGTCGTATATTCCCAATGAATAAACTAAAATAAAACATTATAGAAAGTCAAGTAGTTATGAGGGTAAATCTGGCAACTTTTCCACATCGTCCTCACCGACTTCAACACCGGCGAATTGTCCGAGGGCGTCGATGTTCACAATGACCCGTCCCTGCCCCCTGTAACGATAAAAGGTTCCCTTCACACCGATAAAAGGCCCATGAACCACCACCACGCGGTCACCTTTTTTGAATCGAGTGCCCGTTTCTATCGGTTGATCGGTTTCCACCATGATCCTCAATGAGGCAATATCCTGTTCAGGCACTGAAACAGGACCGCCCTTGTTGCCGATCATCCGAACGACACCCACGGTTTTCAGGATCCCGAGGTGTTCATTGGGAGTGAGGTCGGTTTTGACAAATATGTAACCCGGGAACAAAGGAACACGAATCATCATTTTTCGATCACGACGACGGCTCTTGACCAGGATCTTCGGGAGGAAAACATCCAAAGATTTTTTTGCCAATCCCTCATGAACCACATTTTCAAACCGGCTCTTGGTATGCACGGCATACCAAGCGGGCTCAAATTTATCAATTTGCATTTGTAGTTGTTTATATCCTAATGATATTCCACCGGATCGGCGGAAGATGGGAATCCAAATGTCGTCATGTCGAACGTCCTGCCGAATTCGCCCAGTCCGAACAATCTGACCATGAAGGAGATCTGGTGGTCATCCTCCTGCTTGGACCAGTTGCAGTTAACCGACCAACACCCTTTGTTGTAAAATATGCCCACACCGGTCCTGATCTCTTTGCTGTTAAACAGATTTTTTTCATAATCCCCATAAGCCAGCAGCCGGTCCGTAATTTTTACCTGGAGATCGGCATAAAGGGTTTCACTGGCATTGTGTGAATAGCGATGCTCAAAACCCAATTTGTCGCCCCGGGTGTCTTTCAGGTTTATGGCGATGTTGTGAGAGTTGAAATAGCTGCGGTAGAATGATCGGTTCAGGTCCCCTCTCATGGAGAACCAGTCCACCGGTGTAAAGTTCAGTTCGACGAACAGGGGCGAGAACGGCTCCTTTTGGGCAGGATTCACCCGCAACGCCGGATTGTCTTCGTTTGCCTCATTGATATCATAACTTTGCTCGATCTTTAAACGACCCATCTGGTGATAGAGGTAATTGTCGTCATCTTTCTCTTCTATCAGCCCATGGCTTCCCTCCGTTGCGTTCAAGCTCCCATTTTCAGCGTCGGAAACCTTATTAGTTATGCGACTCAGCGATTTGGAGGTGAAAATATTGGTGATCGAATAGGTCACTCTGTTGGTTTTGAGGATTCGGTCCAGACCGTCCAGGAGCGGAAGGTCGGACTGGTCCTCTTCCGGTATATAATTCCATACAACGCGCGGCCGCAACACGTGCCTCACTGCTTTCACCGTTTCGCCTTTCAGCTTGAAGACCCTGAAAACTTCAGATGAAAGATCGGCCATTAAATCATAGAGTGCCCTGTCGTGGGTGTCATCACTGCCGCTGTTTCCCGACGGGTTTTCAGCCTCATACCAATAGGTGCCCCTGGCTCCGGCGGATGGTTCGAATGAGAGGTAGTTGCCCAGGGTCAACGGCAGGTATACACGGGGATGTGCGTCGATCCGGTGGACCCGTTCGCCATCCTCTCTGTAAAAATGCACATATTCGGAGCTCAGATTCGTGTAGACAATGGAATCTCTGAACGGGTGTTTGGAAATGTTGAAATTGACGAACGGCAGCCGCTGAAGGATGGGGTTGGTATCATTCTGGCGGCGACTGATTACATCGTCGTACCACCTGGCTTCGGCGTTGATGGTATAATGGCTCCAGTTTTTGTTCAGGTTCAGCCGGTTGAGCCTGACCGTATCGTTGTCATCGTCCAGGCCCCGGCCGAAATATTTAATGAAGTAGGCGTCCGTAGTATCAAAACCGCCGTACCCGCCCTTAAATTCGTTTAAATAGTCCTGGTCGCTGACCAGATCCACATCCAGTTTTGCCGTGAAGTCAAATGGCAATTTCTGGTCATGTTTCATCCGGAACCAGTACCGGTCCGAATTGGGCCGCAGGACATTGTCATCGCCATATCCCCACCGGCTGTTTTCCGGGTTTCCGTCATCGATCTCTTTGTCGTCGAAATAGTCAACCATAGCAGCACCCCGGGAAGATTCATCCCATACATACCGGTACTCGATGCCGATTTTTTCGCCCCTTTTTTCCATGTGGTATGCATAAAAGGTGGCATCGGAATGATCGTCGATGGCCCAGAAATAGGGTTGGTTGAACTCAAATCCCTTTCGGTCCCCGGAACCGATTTGGGGAAACAGAAAACCCGACTCGCGTTTTTTGTTCATGGGAAACGCGATAAAAGGGGTGTACAGAACGGGGAGGGCGCCTGCCCAGAGGGTCGCATGGTCCGCCACCCCCACCCCATCAGTCGTGACCTTTACGTTTTTTCCGGTGATTTTCCAGTCGGGACGATCCCCCTTACAGGAAGTAACGGCGGCTGTATCCGCCGCGTACGTTTTCTCACCGAGTTTTTGCAGTGTGGCGCCGTTGATATAAAAGTGATCTTCATGAATAAATATGGAGCCGTCATAAACGGTGCCGGTTTCCGTTTTGAGGTTCATCTCCATGCGGTCGCCGCTGAGAACATCCTTTCCGACGGTCATGACCACGTCCCCTGCTGCAAATGCTTCCATGGTATTCAGATCAAACCGGACAAAATCGGCCTTGAGTTTTTTCCCCTCCTTGGAGATGGTGACGTTGCCCTCACCGATGTATTGCTCTGCCTTGTCGTCGTAGTTCAGCCGGTCGGCGGTGATATGCCAGGGCAGGTCGGGGTTGTCCGCCAGCGGGTCATCCGCAGCCGTCACCGTGACGGGGTTCAACAACGCCACTAGCATCGCTATAAAAAAACATCCAGATATCAAAACGATGAAATTTGGGGCCGAGACCCGGAGATGGGGTTTTGCCGATCCTGAACACGGTGTGGTCGATTTCCATAAAATGAGATGTGAGAGCATAGGCATCCGGATTGGGTTAGGGTGAATACCACGCGTATGGCCGGGGTTTCCATTACCGGGATAACATCTTGAACGCAATTAGAATTTCGAGTATAAAGCCAATTTACCGATAAAAGTCAAGATGAACTTGGATCTGAAATCCTGATGAATATTCTGCTGACCAATGACGACGGTGTTTTTGCCGAAGGCCTGAAAATTCTCTCCGAGACGTTGGCGACACGGCACCATGTGACGGTGATTGCGCCGGATAGAGAGCGGAGTGCCGTGGGCCACGGCATTACGCTGCATGAGCCGCTAAGACCGGTGAAAGTGAATTCCACCAGCGGTTTTTCGGGATATTCCGTGGATGGCACACCGGTTGATTGTATACGACTGGGCCTATCGGAGCTTTTGGAAGAACCCCAGGATATGGTGGTGTCCGGTATCAATCCCGGAGAAAATGTGGGTATCAATATCCACTATTCCGGTACGGTGGCGGCGGCAAAAGAGGCCTCCCTGTACGGAGTCCCGGCCATTTCGGTCTCCACAGCAGGTCGTCAGCGGGAGCACTACAGGGATGCCGCCCTCTTTGTTCGGGCGCTTACCGAGATGGTCCATGACAGAGGCCTGCCTTTCGGGACAATTTTGAATGTCAATATCCCGGGGGTATCCCTTGCCGAAGTTTCGGGGGTATGCGTCAGCCGTCAAAGCATCGCGCCGGTTTCAGAGTTTTTTGAGAAAAGAGTTGACCCTCGGAACCGTCCATATTACTGGTCTGGACCGGATTCTCAGACTTTCGTGAACCATACCGATGTGGATGGGTCGGTCCTTTCCGACAATTACATATCCATTACGCCGATCCAATGCGACACCACCGACTACGGGTTCCTGGAAGATCTGAAAGAGTGGGAGATCAAAACCAGCTTCCCAACGGCAACCGGCAAGGTATAAGAGGCATATGTTCATCACACTAGAAGGTATCGAGGGGTGCGGGAAAACCAGTCAGATGGCTCATATCGTAGGCTTTTTAACGGAGAAAGGCCATGAGTGCCTGATGACACGGGAACCGGGTGGAACGAGGATCGGAAAAAAAATCAGGGCCATTCTCCTGGATCCCGGCAACCGGGGCATCGTTCCCTACACCGAACTCCTTTTGTATATGGCGGATCGGTCACAACATGTCCATGCGACCATTATCCCCGCCTTGGAGGCCGGGAAAACGGTTGTCTGCGACCGGTTTATGGATGCCACTCTGGTCTATCAGGGCTATGCGAGGGGGCTTGATATCGATCTGATCCATCGGATTCACCAAATGACCTTGGGCGGGCTGAAACCCGATGTAACCTTTCTCCTCGATTTGCCGGTGGAGACCGGTCTTTCCCGGGCCTGGGACCAGATCAAAAGCGGCGAACGGTCTGGTATGGAAACGCGTTTTGAAAAGGAATCGGTGGCATTTCACCAAAAGATAAGATCCGGTTATCTGGAGCAGGCCCGGCTGGAGAAGGAACGCTACCGGGTGGTCGATGCCGCGCGTTCTATACAACATGTACGTGACGATATTGTCCGGCTGTTGTCCCAAATGATCACCTGATGATCTCCCCGGACCCATTTCCGGAAGAGGATAATGGACCTTTATGACACATACTATTCTGAATACCATTGGTAACACTCCCCTGGTTGAGATTCGGCATCTGAACCCGAATCCCTCGGTCAGAATCATGGCAAAACTCGAGTATTTCAATCCCGGGGGATCCATCAAGGACCGACCGGCTTTGTACATGATCGAGGCGGGTGAAAAGTCCGGTGATCTGACCCATGACAAAACCGTTATCGAGGCCACCAGCGGGAACACAGGGATCGGTCTTGCTCTGGTTTGTTCCGTCAAAGGCTACCGGCTGCTGCTGACCATGTCGGAGGCGGTGAGTGTTGAAAGGCAGAAAATATTAAAGGCCCGGGGAGCGGAGATCCGTCTGACACCCGGCCATCTGGGAACCGATGGGGCCATAGAAGCGGTCTACCGGCTGGCCCGTGAAAATCCCGATCGCTATTTCATGGCGGACCAGTTCAACAACCCCGCCAACTGGATGGCACACTACGACGGCACAGCCAGAGAGGTCTGGGAGCAGACCGGCGAAAAGATTTCCATGCTGGTGGCCACGTTGGGCACCAGCGGTACGCTCATGGGGATGTCCAGGCGTTTGAAGGAATATAACCCCGATATACGGATTGTCGGGGTTGAACCCTACCTCGGCCATAAAATCCAGGGGCTGAAAAATATGAAGGAGGCCTACAGGCCTGAAATATATGATAAAAAGCGTCTCGATGAGAAGATCAACATCGAAGATGAAGAAGCGTACGAAATGGCCAGGCAACTGGCCCGAAAAGAGGGGCTTTTTGTCGGAATGAGCAGCGGGGCCGCCATGGCCATCGCCCGCAAAAAAGCGGAAACCATGGAAAACGGGATCCTGGTCGTCCTGTTTTCCGACAGCGGGGAACGATATCTGAGCACGCCGCTGTTCACGGTCGAGGAGGAGATCGGGCTCAAATTGTTCAACACCATGACCCGGAAAAAAGAGGCGTTCAAGCCTCTGGTACCCGGGAAAGTCTCAATGTATACCTGCGGGCCGACAGCCCATGCCCGGATGACCGTCGGGCAATGCCGCCGATTCGTATTTTCCGATATTTTGTCCAGATATCTGACCTTCAGGGGATATGATGTCAATCATATCATGAACATCACCGATATGGATGACAAGACCATTGAGGGTTCGGAGAAGGCCGGAAAGGGCCTCGGTGAATTCACCCAGACCCACATCGCCGTGATCAAAGAGGATCTGGAAGCGCTTGGTATCGCCGAAGCGTCGAAGTATCCTCTTGCCAGCGAGCACGTGAATGAAATGGTGAGCCTTACGGAAAAGCTGGTGGAGAAAGGGGCGGCATATGAAAAGCTTCGGTCCCTCTATTTCGATATTTCACGGTTTTCGGAATATGGCAAGCTGTCCGGCATTGATCTTGACAAAATCAGGCTCGGCGCAACCGTTGATCTTGATGACTATGAAAAAGACAACCCCCGGGATTTTACCCTGCTCAAACGTTCGAAGCTTTCCGAATTAAAGCGGGGAATTTTTGCCGCAACATCCTGGGGAAACGTGCGGCCATCCTGGCATATGCAGTGCACCGCCATGACCATGAAATATCTTGGGGAGCGTTATGATATCCAAGCCAGCGGAAGAGAGCTGATATTCCCACATCACGAAAATAAAATTGCCATATCCAAAGCGCTCACGGGAAAATCGCCGGCCGCATACTGGGTGCATTGCGAACGGGTTCAGGAATTGCACGGCGGGAAGGAGGGTCAGGAGCGCGAACTGGCTCTCGGTGATTTGACCCAACAGGGATTTTCCGGAAAAGAGATCCGTTACTGGCTATTGTCGGGGCACTACCGAAAGCCCCTGACATTTTCGCCGGACAGGCTGGGTGATGCCCGCAGATCCCTGAGACGGCTCGATTCGTGTGTAAATACACTTCAAAATGTTGATTCCGGGATCCCTTCATATCCGGATACCAACCAGATTGTCTACGATATCAAAAACGAATTTATCACCGCGATGGATGATGATTTGAATATATCCGCTGCCATGGCTTCCGTCTTTAAAAACATAAAATGCATCAACACGCTTTGCCTGAAGGGATTGGTCGACACGCACAGTGCCGACCAAATCCTCTCGGCCCTGAAGGGGGTCAATTCGGTCCTGAACATCTTCGATTTCACGCCACCCCTTTCCGACCCGCAAGTCCTGCATCTGGTCCAAATGAGGGAAGCCGCCAGGGCGGAGAAAAAATGGGCAGAGGCCGACGCGATCAGGGAGAAGATCAGGGCCCTTGGGGTTATGGTCAGGGACAGTAAAATTGAATAAGGAAAAAGCGATATGATTCCGGTATATTTCCCCTTTACACGAATGAAAAATGCCGCCCTAAAAGAGGCTTTCACGCTTTTTGATCGGGTTACCGTTTATCTGCCCTCCGAACTGAGCATGCCGGCCTCCTTTAAAGCAGGATCGGTCGATCCCCGGTTCAACATCCGGATACCTGTGGAGGAGGATACGGAGAATTTCGGCAGCATTTTGAAACAGCATAGAGAGTGGGCCGATCTGCATCAAGCCGACGGAATGTCCTATTTCAAAGCTGCCGGTGATGCCGTTCCCTATTTTGACGACACGTCGACGTCTGCGATCAGGTGCCATATCCGCAGTGGTGATACCGGGGCATCTGAGGATCAAAATGCTGAATCTCTGATGACAGCCCGGGTGTTTCTGCATATCGCCCAGGAACTGGATCAGCAGAAATCTGAAGTCAGAAGAGAGTTTAAGCGGCTCCATCGGCGGGAACTTGATCTTTTTGACGAATTAAAAGGAGAGGGCGGCGGCGCCCTTGGTGACCCGTCGTCACCCGGTGGTTCTGCAGAAACCGAGGACCCCGGAATCTATATGCCAGAGGTCCGGATGGCTGCCTGGAGTCGTTTGTTTTTCTGTCGACCCGAACCCTCCCCGCTGTATATAACGACCAGTCCTTCCATTTTCAACTATGTATCGGAACATCTGGCGATGACGGGGACGCCGTTTAACATGAATGTGGACGCACTCGCCAAAGAGGAAGGGGCGGGGCGGTCCAATCTATTGCATAGCCTGAACACTTTGCTTGAGAAGATTGCAGCTGAGAGTTGGACCGACAACATTCCGGATCATCCTGCGATAGCGCACCATGATGAAAAAGATGGCATAAAAGGCCTATCCATCCGCGTCATTTCCAACCGGTCGCCCACTGATGTTTTTTCATCATTCCTTTTCGGTGTGCCGTGTTCCCAGCAAAAACAGCCGGTTGTGTATAAAAATACCCTTATCGGCCTCCTTGCACCGTGAAATGGAAAAGAACCCATCAATCTCGGGGGAGCCTTCTCTATACACGCTAAATTTTTATAAATTACATGTGTTTAGATATAATTGGAAAAAAGAGTGATGAACCTCTTGACTCACCTTATCAATTGGTATATGGACTTTGCCCAAATCGGAAATAATCGTGTTGATTAACACCGTGACCATCAATATTTCTAAAGGAGGCTTTTAAAATGGCTTTTGTTCCCACTGTCGATGCTGATAAATGTGAAGGTTGTGAAGAGTGTGTAGATGTATGTCCTGTGGAGGTTTTCGAGATGAAGGATGAAAAATCGGTACCCGTAGAGCCCGACGAATGCCTCGGTTGCGAAAGCTGCGTGGAAGTCTGTGAACCGGAAGCAATCACCGTGGAGGAAACCTAATCGTTTTCCTTTAACCGCATCCCGGTCTTATCCATTCATATGTGGCCGGGATGTGGCATCATTTTTTTCCACTTCATCTGTTTCAACCCCTTTTTATTCCGCTTTACACAAGTTCAGAAAGGCTATTTTCAAAATGCCTTTTTGTCTCCCATTGGTGGACGGGCCGTATGTTGAACCTGCCGGCCGCAGGAACGGCACCGTAAGGCATGGCTGCTTCCCCACGGCTCTTAACAGGGAAAGCGGGACATGGATACCCTGTTTCCATTTGATATCAGACGGTTTGCACTGAACGGCTGCGTATGGTAAAATCTTGTCATGAAACAATATGTTATTGATGAATTGCGGTACGAGGATTTTGAAAAGATAAAGCAGTATCTGGATGCGCGTTTCAGTCAGAACGACATAGAAGGGCTCTACTGGCTACCGATCCCCGAGGCCCATCTGGACGAAATACAGACGGTGCATGTCGACTGCCGGCCCTATTTTTTCAGCCTGGAACTGGATTATCCCAAACTGGCGTGCGAGTTACTTGTGCGAACCCAAAACCGGATCAGATGCGATTGCATAAAATACGCCACCGAACCCCAGCGCAACTGGTTGATCGATTCTGTGGATGCTATGTTTGAAAAACTTGAGATTATCACCTGAAATGGATTCGAAGAGGTCCTGGTGCGGAATAATTTGATGATACCGCTGATCCATACCGTTCTCATCTATCTTTGGACCGTTTCTGCCACTATCGTGATCGGCACCATTGCTATCATCGTTTCTATTTTCGACCGCACCGGAGACCGGGTCCATCGTGTGGCTCGAATTTGGGCGAGATCCCTTTTGTGGATAAGTTTTGTGAAGGTCCGGGTTAACGGCCTTTCCCACATCGATTCCGATGCGCCATATATCTATATGGCAAACCACCAGAGTAATTTTGACATTCCGGTGCTGTTGGGATCCCTTATGGTTCAATTCAGGTGGTTGGCCAAGGCGGAATTATTCAGAATTCCCATTTTCGGGAGGAGTATGAGGGGTGCCGGATATATCAGCATCGACCGATCCAACCGGGAATCGGCTTTTCGGAGTCTGAGACAGGCGGCGGCTACGATTCGCGAGGGTGCGTCCGTTTTAATTTTTCCGGAAGGAACCCGGAGCGAGGACGGTGGGATCATACCTTTCAAAAAGGGCGGATTCGTGCTGGCCATTGAAGCCGGCGTTCCGATTGTCCCCATAATTATCCGGGGAACCCGTCAGATCATGCCCAAATATCAGCTGTTGGTCCGCTCGGGTCCCGTCAAACTTGATATCTTGAAACCGGTACAAACTTCCGGTTATTCAATGGAAACCCGGAACCAACTGGTCAAAGCGGTCAGGGAGGCGATGATCCAAGCCGGAACCGGGCTGGAAAGGGGTGAATAGGCGTGCTGAAGATCATTCCATTGGGTGGTTTTGGAGAGATCGGCCTGAACATGATGGTGTTTGAAGATGACGAAACCATGTTCATCGTCGATGCCGGATTGATGTTTCCGGAAGATTATATGCACGGGGTTGACTTCGTCATCCCGAATTTCCGTTACCTGAAGGAGAAACGCGACAAGGTGGCGGGTATTATTCTAACACATGCCCACGAAGATCATGTGGGAGCCCTTCCCTTTCTTTTGCGTGAGATCAACGTACCCGTTTTTGGTACACCGTTTACGCTGGGAATTGTGAAAAACAAGTTGGAGGATCATGGACTTCTGACATCGGCCCGGCTCCATTGCATCTCACCCGATGAGACTGTCCGGTTCGGGAAATTCGAGATCGGTTTCATTCGCGTCTGTCACAGCGTCGTGGATGGGGTCGGTTTGGCCGTGAATACGCCGGAGGGTTTGGTCCTGCACACCGGGGATTTCAAAATAGGGCATCTCTCGGGTTTTGGTATGATGACCGATGTCAACCGGTTCGCATGGTATGGAGATCAGGGGGTACTGGCCCTTTTGTCTGATTCCACCAATGTTGAAAAAGCGGGGTATACCATCGGTGAGGATGAAATCGGTGAGGTCCTGGCCGGTATCGCCCGAAAAAGCAAAGGGCGAATAATTGTGGCGCTGTTTGCCTCCAGCGTCAATAGAATCAAACAGATTATCGACATCGCCCTCTCTCTGGGACGCAAGATTGTTTTTGACGGGAGGAGTATTGCCAACAGCGTTTGCATCGCCAAGGACCTCGGATATGTTAAACTCCCTTCGGGTGTGGAGATCGATATCGGTGAGGTCACCTCCTTTCCGGAGGATGAAATTATGATCATCACCACGGGGAGCCAGGGAGAACCCATGGCCTCCCTGTCGCGCATGGCCACCGGCCACCACAAACATATTCAAGTCCAACGGGATGATACGATTATCCTGTCGTCTAAATTTATTCCGGGTAACGAGAGGGCTATTACCGCCATCATCAACAATCTTTACCGCCAGGGAGCCGATGTCATATATGAAAAGATTTCCCATATCCATGTATCGGGTCACGCCTTCCGGGAAGAGCTGAAGTTGATGATCAACCTGACAAAACCGAAATTTTTTGTCCCCATTCACGGAGAATACCGCCATCTGACCCTTCATTCCAGGTTGGCAGAGCAGGTGGGTATCGATCGCCGGCACATACTGCTCGCTGAAAATGGCCAGGTGATCGAGTTTGTCGGCAATACGGCGGGTATCCGGGAGCGCGTCCCAACGGGCCGGGTGATGATAGACGGAAAAGGTGTGGGGGACGTCGGGAGGAGTGTTCTCAAGGAGCGTCAGCTTTTGTCGGAAGATGGTTTTGTTGTCGTGAACATGGCCTTTGATGAGGATACCGGGGTTGTGGTGTATGGCCCCGAGGTCGTGTCCCGTGGATTTGTTTTCGAAACGCAAACCGGACATCTTCTACAGGATGCCCAGTGTGTGATTCTTGAAATCGTTGAGGATGTGGGTCCGGAGGTTACGGATCGAATTCCAAAGATACGGAAAAAAATACAGACGGCGCTGCGGAAGTATTTTTCCTTTACCATCCGTCGTCATCCGGTTATACTTCCGTTCATTCAGGAGATATGACCCTTGCGAAAAGAGATAGCCGGCATATTACTTTTTTTTCTTGTTATTTTTACCCTGATCAGCCTCCTTTCGTTTGATCCGACTGATCCATCGATCCACCATTCAACGACTTCGAGTGAAACCCGGAATATGTTCGGCACCCTCGGGTCGCATACTGCGGGACTATTTATCGGCCTTTTCGGGCTTGGCGCGTTCTGGCTCCCATTGCTCCTGCTGCTGGTCAGTATCCATTTTTTCGGGGGATATGACAAGGGCGCCATCCTTCTGATTCTATCAGGGGGAGTGCTCCTGATCCTATCCACCGGCAGTATTTTCAGTCTCGCCGCCCATCCGTCCCATCATATCCTATTATTCGGGAAGAAAATATCCACCGGCGGACTGCTGGGGATTCCGTTGACCTCTTTCCTTGTCAAATACTCAAATGTTTCAGGTGCGGGTATCATCCTCACCCTGATCTGGATGATTGGTTTGATCATGACCACCGGATTTTCCATGGTCACTTTCGGTAAGCGTTCATGGGGCTTTGGCCGGGCACTGTTCGATAAAATCTCAACGTTTCGGGTCAAATGGAAAGAGAAAAGAAAAAAGACAAAAAAGCGTGTTGAAACCCTGAAGATCCATGCCCGGGAGGCCAAGCGTGAAATCAAGATAAAAGCCCCCAAACCCAAGCCTATCAAGGAGATCCCGGCTCCCAAGCAAGAGGAGTTCGATTTTATGGGCGGCGGTGCGGGCTTCAAAAAACCATCAGTCAACCTGCTCGACGAACCCGAAAAGAACCCGGCATCAGTGAATACTGAAAACCTGCGGATGCAGTCGAGGCTTCTGGAGAAGAAGCTGGAGGATTTCGGTGTCAGGGGGAAAGTGGTTGAGGTGTCCCCGGGTCCCGTAATTACGACCTTTGAGTATCAACCGGCGCCGGGCATCAAGATCAATAAAATCGTCAATCTGACGGACGATCTCGCCCTGGCGCTGCGTGCGCTCAGCATCCGGATCGTCGCCCCCATTCCCGGCAAGGCCGCCATTGGTATTGAAATTCCCAACGATGAAAGGGCGGTGGTTCGTTTTAAAACCATGGTGGTTTCCAGTGTTTTTGAGAAGTCGAAATCAAGATTATCCCTCTGTCTCGGAAAGGATATCGTGGGACGGCCGGTGGTTGCGGAGATGGACAAGATGCCCCATCTTTTGATCGCAGGTGCAACGGGAACCGGGAAAAGCGTTGCCCTTAACACCATGATCTGCAGCTTTCTGTACAAATCGACGCCCGAAGAGATTAAGCTCATCATGGTAGACCCCAAACGGATCGAGCTGTCCCTATACAACGGTATCCCCCATCTGATCACACCGGTGGTGACTGAGGTGAAAAAGGCGACCAATGCCCTGTTCTGGGCTGTCCGGGAGATGGAAAGAAGATACGAGTTGTTATCTCAGGAGAAGGTCAGAAATATTGCTCAATACAATCGGAAAATCGAGAAGCGGGGAGCGGACGCAGAGGGAAAAACACCGGAAAAACTTCCCTATATTGTGATCATCATCGATGAACTGGCAGACCTCATGATGGTGGCTTCCCGCGATGTCGAGGTGGCCTTGACCCGTCTGGCCCAAATGGCCCGTGCAGGGGGCATCCATCTGATCCTTGCAACCCAAAGGCCCTCGGTGGATGTTCTGACCGGCATTATCAAGGCAAATTTTCCGACGCGGCTCTCCTTTCAGGTATCCTCCAAAACCGATTCGCGGACGATAATTGACACCAATGGGGCCGAAAACCTTCTTGGCAACGGGGATATGCTGTTTATGCCGCCGGGAACGGGAAAACTTCAACGCATCCACGGCGCCTATATTTCCGAGACGGAGTTGTCCCGGGTTATCGAGCACCTGAAATCCCAGAAACCGCCCGATTATGTGGAGGCGGTAACGGAAACTCCGGTGGATGAGAAATCCGAATCCGGAACCACCGAACATGACGAAAAGTACGATGAAGCCGTGGCGCTTGTCACAAAAACGCGGCAGGCTTCCATATCCATGGTGCAGCGGCATTTACGGATCGGTTACAACCGGGCGGCGCGAATTATTGAAACCATGGAGCAAGAGGGCATTGTCGGTCCCTCCGAGGGTGCCAAACCAAGGGAGGTTCTGGTGAGGGGATACGAAGAGGGTCCCTGACAACACTTGCTTTTCCCCTTTTCCCGTCCCTTCGGTCCGGAACGGTTCTCTCCGGCATTGTCCTGTTTCAAAGCAGAATTCAGAGATTTTGTCTCTTGCCATCACCCTCCCTATCCACTATCATT
>CAZWAE010000003.1:50745-58751 GCA_964631805.1 uncultured Desulfobacteraceae bacterium
AAGCAGAATTCAGAGATTTTGTCTCTTGCCATCACCCTCCCTATCCACTATCATTTTTTATATGCGTGCCGGTCGACAAACCGTACAGAAGGGCGCCTCATCCCCTGACATAACGGGTGAAATGGATAAGGGCATGGGTTGGAAATGTTGAAATGACAGAAAAAATAGGTGTGTTCATATGTGGGTGCGGGCCGAACATCAAGTCGGTCATCGACGTGGAAACGCTGCTGGATTGGGCGGGAAATCTGGAAAACGTCGCATGCGCCAAAACCTTTGAGTTGCTGTGCGCTGACGACGGGCAGGTGTTTCTTGAAAATGAGATCCGGGAATCCGCCCTGACCCGGGTGGTGGTTGCAGGCTGCACCCCGAAAGAACATGAAACCACCTTCAGGCGGGTCATGAAAAACGCTGGATTGAACCCGTACCTGCTCCAGATCGCCAATGTCCGGGAGCAGTGCGCCTGGGTTACCCCAGACGGGGTTCTGGCCACTGAAAAAGCGAAACGGATCATTGAGGCGGCGGTGCAAAGGGTCCTTTTGCATGAACCCCTGGTAGAGAAGAGGATCGCCTGCAACCCGGATGTACTGGTGCTGGGTGCCGGCGTCGCTGGACTCAGTGCGGCCGCGACCCTTGCACAACAGGGTCGGACCGTCTACCTGGTTGAACGAGACCCTTGCATCGGGGGTAAAGCCATCCGGTTTGAAACCCTGTTCCCGGATGAAACCTGTGCCGCCTGTGTTTTGGAACCGATGGTCGACGAGGTGTTGAACCATCCCGGAATCCGGTTGATCACCCTTGCCGAGTTATCCGACCTCAAGGGGTATTTCGGTAATTTTGAGGTGACGCTCCACCGGAAACCACGGTACGTAGATTCCCGCAAATGCCTCGGCTGCGGAGAGTGTATGGCAGTGTGCCCGGTGTCGGTCGTCAACGAATTCAACGAGGGGCTGGACTCGAGGAAAGCCATCACCATTCCCTATCCCGGCGCCATGCCCAACGTGGCCCGGATCGATGAGGCGCAATGCCTGCATTTCACGGATGGGTCCTGCGTGGCATGCCGTGATGGATGTCCCTTTGATGCCGTGGCCTTTGAGGACACCGAAATGTGGGAGGTGATCACGGTGGGGGCGATGGTGCTGGCGACCGGGTTCGATCTGTTTGACCTGGAAAAAGCGCCCGAATACGGTTACGGGAAGATCCCGGAAATTTATAACAGTTTGGAGTTTGAAAGAATCGCAAATTCGGATGGGCCAACGGGTGGGAAGATCCTGCTGAAAGAGGGCCGCCCGCCCCGACGGATCGCCCTGGTGCACTGTGCCGGCTCACGTTCCCCTCTCTACAATGAATACTGCTCGGGGATCTGCTGCACGTACACCTTGAAGTTTGCCCGAATGATCCGGCAGAAAGCCCCGGATACCACTATATTCCAACTGTATGCCGATTGGTGTTTTCCCATGAAAGAGGCGCAGCCGGTCTTCAACAGCGCTCGGGCGGAAAACACGATCCGGTTGCACCGGATGGCGTCGCCGGGATCCCTTGAAATGACACCCTTTGAGGGGGGCATCCGCATCGTCTATACCGATGTGTCGGGAGCAGATGTCCATCTCGGGGTGGATATGGTGATCCTTTCCCCCTCAATGGAGGGGTCGTCCGGTAGTTTGGAGCTGGCAGAACGCACAGGTGTCGGGCGGGACGTGTGGGGGTTTTTTTCATCGGCGGACCCGATTCTCTCGCCGGTTTCCACAGCGGTGGACGGGATCTATATCGCCGGTTGCGCCCAGAGCCCCAAGGATGTTGCCGGTGCCGTGGCACAGGGGCAGGCCGCTGCCGGAAATATCTTAAAACGCCTGATCCCGGGAGAGAAAATTACCATTGAGCCCATGACCGCCGAAGTCGATGAAAGCCGATGCGCCGGGTGCAGGATATGTATCGGGACCTGCGGTTACGGAGCCCTTTGCCATGACGAAGACCGGCATGTGGCGGTCATCAACGACTTGATCTGCAGGGGGTGCGGTTTCTGTGCGGCGGCCTGCCCGGCGGAGGCCATCGGGCCGAAGCATTTTAAATCCCGTGCGATCCTTTCTGAAATCAGCGGCCTTTTGAAATGCAGGAAAAATAATGCCCTTTGAGCCCGAAATCATCGGCTTTCTCTGCAACTGGTGCTCCTACGAAGGTGCGGACGCTGCCGGGCGGGCACGTCTGGCCTATCCGCCGAATTTGAAGGCCGTCCGGGTGATGTGCAGCGGGAGGGTCGATCCCCGGTTTATCCTCTCTGCCTTTAAGTCCGGGGCGGACGGGGTTCTGGTTCTGGCGTGTCCATCCGGAACCTGCCATTATCGGGATGGCAACCGACAGGCTTTTGCGCGGCATGTGCTGCTTAAAAAGGTGCTTTCCGGTCTCGGCGTGGCTGAGGATCGAATCGGATTCGAATCGGTCTCGACCGGCGATGGAGCAAGGTTTGTGGAGATCGTCCATGGGATGACCCAAAGGGTCAGATCGCTGGGCCCTCTTGATATCGTCTCACCTGAAATAAAGATGGGACGGCGGCAGGAGGCACCGGGCGGGCGGAACGGGGGAGTGGAAAACTAAAATGGGATCCAAGCCCAAGATCGCTTTTTACTGGTGTTCGAGCTGCGGCGGATGCGAAGAATCGATCATCGATCTGGCCCAGGATCTGCTTTCGATTCCCGAACAGGCGGAAATTGTCTTCTGGCCCGCGGTGATGGATGTCAAATACACCGCCCTTAACCGCGTGGCGGACGATGAAATCGATACCGTCTTCATCAACGGGGCGATCCGCCTGGATCATCATCTTGAGATGGCCCGGCTGCTTCGGCGAAAATCCCGGAGGGTGATCGCCCATGGGAGTTGTGCGCACACCGGTGGCGTTGTGGGACTGGGCAATTTCCACAGTCGGCGCGATCTGCTTAGCAGATCCTACCGGGAAATTTCCACCGTGAACAACCCGGATGGGGTGTTGCCGTCGGATGCGACGGGTCCAAGCGACGGTTTGCCGGGGATCACCGCGCTCTGTAAAAGGGTCATGACCCTGGAGCAGGCCATCACGGTCGATTGTTATATTCCAGGCTGCCCGCCGGTACCGGACCAGATCCGGAAAGCCCTGTCAGCGGTCCTGAAACATCGACCCCCTGGGAAAGGGGAGGTGTTCGCCGAAAAAAAATCGTTGTGTGACACCTGCCCGAGAAACGACAGCAAACCGGAAAAGATCCGGGTCGGGAAGTTCAAACGGCTTTATGAAACCCTGTGGGATCCCGAGCGCTGTTTTCTTCCTCAGGAGATCATCTGTCTGGGTCCCGCCACACGGGGGGGGGTGTGGTGCCCGGTGCATTCATGCCAACATGCCCTGCCGGGGTTGCTATGGGCCGCTGGAAAACGGGATGGATCAGGGGAGCCAAAACCTGTCATTTCTGTCCGCACTCATAGAATCCGATGATGAACGGGAAATGATGGCGGCCATCGAGTCCATACCTGATGCGGCGGGGCTGTTCTACCGTTACAGCCTTGCCGGATCGATTTTTGGCGGCAAACCTTTGGGTGAAAAAGATGGGTAAAAAAGTCATCATCGATCCGATTACCCGCCTGGAGGGCCACGGAAAGATCCGCGTCGATTTTGATGATGCCGGTGAACCGACCCACACCTTTTTCCAGGTGCCCGATTTCAAGGGATTTGAAAAATTCTGTGAAGGCCGGGCCGTTGAGGAGATGCCGGCGCTGACCCAGAAAATATGCGGTGTCTGTCCCACCGCCCATCACATCGCAGGCAGCAAGGCCCTGGACCGTGTTTTCAATGTCCAGCCGCCGGCGACCGCCGTAAAGCTCCGGGAGCTGATGCATCTCGCGTTTATCTATGAAGACCACCTGCTGCATTTCTATTTTCTCGGCGGCCCCGATCTTCTCGTGGGGCCCGGCGCCCCGGACCATACGCGGAACATTTTCGGTATCGTTGATACGGTGGGGGAAACCCTATGCAAAAAAGCGATTGAGATAAGAAAGAAGGTCCGCGAACTCAACGGCATAATCAGCGGAGACCCGCTTTATCCGGTGTGCGGGCTTCCCGGAGGCGTGTCCGGGACCATCTCCGAATTGGAAAGAGGATGGATGCGGCAGGTGGCGGGAGAGGCGGTAGATTTCGCGCAACAGACCATGGCTCTCTACCACGAGCGAATTCTGAAACGGTCCGCTTACAACGCCTTGATGACGGCCGAGCCCTTTCACCTGAAAACCTATTATATGGGTCTGGTGGATGATGACGGTTTTTCCAATTTTTACGAGGGAAAGGTCAAGGTGGTCGATCCGGACGGCAACCCGTTTGCCCTGTTCGATGCCGAATATTTTGCACAGCATCTGGAAGAGCGGGTCCAGGTCGCAAACTATCTTAAATTGATGTATTTAAAAAAGATCGGGTGGCGGGGGTTGACCGAAGGAAAGCGCAGCGGGATCTATCGCGTGGGGCCGCTGGCCCGCCTGAACGTTTCCAACGGATACCCGACGGTCAGAGCCCATGCGGAATATGAAACCATGATCGCGTCCTTCGGCGGTAAGCCGGTCCACAACACCTTCGCCTATCACTGGGCGAGGTTGATAGAGGTGCTCTATGCCGCCGAGAGAATGGTGGAGATCGTCGATGACAGGGAGATTACCGGTTCCCACGTCCGGAATCTGCCACAATGCAAACCGGATGGGGGAACGGGCGTCTGCGAGGCGCCCCGGGGAACCCTGTTCCACCACTACCGTTCCGACGGCCGGGGTATCGTTACGGCGGCGCATCTTGTGGTCGCCACCCAGAACAATGCGGCCGCCATCAGCCTGTCCATCGACAAAGCGGCCCGTGCCGTGGCCAGGGATGGGGTTATACCGGACCGGATGCTCAACCTGGTCGAGATGGCATTTCGCGCCTACGACCCATGCCTGGCGTGTGCCACCCATTGATGCGAACCGCTATTGAATGAATGGAGATTTACATTGGCAATTGAAATTTTGGATATGTGCGGAATGAAATGTCCTCAACCGGTGCTCAAGATCGCTGTAAAGGCGCCAGATATGAAGAAGGGGGATATCCTGGAAGCGATCGGGGATTGCCCGACCTTTGAAAAGGATGTCCGAGCCTGGTGTAAGCGTCTGGGGAAACTGTTTTTATCCATACAGGATGAGGGCGACGGCCGGATAAGAATTCAGATCCAGTTTTAAACAGAACAGGCATTACCTGCTATGATCAAATGTTGGGAATTTTTTCACTGCAAAAATAGCGATTGTCCGGCGTATCGTCAGGACGACTTGTCGTGTTGGCTGACCTCCGGGCCCCATCACCGGGGTGCGGCACCCAAGGATCTGTTCGAGAAAATGGAAAGGTGTATGGCCTGCGAGGTGTTCAGGGCGAATATGGATACGGAATCGTTGAACGAGGCCCTCGAAATCATGGCCGGGGAGCACAATAGATTTCAGCGCCTTGCCGACCGGAAGGAAAAGGAGATCAACGATATCAGCATGGAGATGGCCCTGGGGTTGTCCGAGGTGTTCGAGGCGCTGCAGCGGATATCCAAGGGGGATCCCCGGGTGCGGATCCCCGAAGATTCTTCCCTGGAACTGATCGTAAAACTGAAACAGCTGGTCAACAAAACCGCTGAGAATCTGGGCGAAATCGTGGATCTGTCCCACGAGTTCGCCATCGGGCTCGCCGAACATTTCGATGTCCTCCATCGCCTGGCGGCCGGGGATCTTACAGCACGTGTTGGTGGGCAGTCCCAAGTGGAACTTTTGGAGTCCCTGAAAAAGGTCACCAACCAGATGATCGACAGCGTGGCCAGGGATATGTCCGACCGCGCCAATGCAGAGGAGGCGATCAAGCAATCCGAGGAAAAGTACCGCACACTGGTGGAGAATATCCAGGATGGCGTATTCATTTTGCAGGATGAAAAGATGCAGTTTGCAAATGAGGCCCTTGCCGGCATCACCGGATATGCCATCGATGAAATCGTCGGGTTCGGGTACGGCAAGCTGGTGGCTCCTGAGGATCATGCCGTGGTCAGCAGCCGGTATCTCAGTAGAATCTCAGAAGACGACGTCGAGCAGGAGTATGAACTGCGCCTGCTTCACAAAGACGGGCACACGCGGGTGATCGTCAACATGACGGTGGCCACCTTCAGCTACCGTGGACGGTTGGCCATTCTGGGAACCGTTAAGGATATTACGAAACAGAGATCGGCCGATGCCGAAAAGCGAAAGCTCGAATCCCAGCTTCAGCGGTCGCAGAAAATGGAGGCCATCGGAACCCTGGCCGGAGGAGTGGCCCATGACCTCAACAATATTTTGTCGGGAATCGTCAGTTATCCCGAACTGCTCCTGCTCGATCTGCCGGACGGAAGCCCTCTGAAAAACCCGATACTGACCATCAAACGGTCCGGGGAGAAAGCCGCCGCCATTGTTCAGGATCTGCTGACCCTGGCCAGGCGAGGGGTGGCAGTCACCGACGTACTGGATCTGAATCGCGTCATCACCGATTATCTCGAAACGCCGGAGTTTAAAAATCTGACGAGCTACCATCATCGTGTCACTGTGGAAACTTTTTTGGATCCGGAGCTGCTGTTCATCATGGGCTCTTCGGTCCATCTTTCCAAAACCGTCATGAACCTTCTGTCCAATGCCGCGGAGGCGATGCCCGATGGGGGAAGTATCCTCCTGAAAACCGGAAACCGGTATGTCGACCGCCCTGTCAGGGGGTACGACGAAGTCAAGGAGGGGGATTACGTCACACTGACGGTTGAAGACAACGGCATCGGCATTTCGGCCGAGGATATGGATCGCATCTTTGAGCCCTTCTATACCAAGAAGATTATGGGTAGAAGCGGTACCGGGCTGGGAATGGCTGTTGTATGGGGAACGGTCAAGGATCATGACGGATATATCGACGCCCGGAGCGTCAAAGGGGAGGGAACGACCTTCGTCCTCTATTTTCCCGTTTCCCGCGAAGGGATGAAAAAAGCTCATCCGGAGGCCTCCATCACGGACTACATGGGGCGCGGGGAATCGATCCTGGTAGTGGACGATGTCAGGGAGCAGAGGGAGATTGCCACCGGGATACTCAAGCGGCTCGGATATTCGGTAAGGACGCTTTCCAGCGGTGAGGAGGCGGTCCGATTCGTGAAAGACAACGCAGTGGACCTGATCGTCCTGGATATGATCATGGATCCGGGCATCGACGGATACGAAACCTACAGACAGATTCTTGATATTTGTCCGGAACAGAGAGTCGTTATTGCCAGCGGTTTTTCAGAAACCGACCGGGTTAAGATGGCCCGGGACCTGGGGGCCGGCATCTATCTGAAAAAGCCGTATACCATAGTAAAACTTGGAAAAGCCGTTCAGTCGGAGCTGAAGCATCGATAAATGAAATTGGATATCGACACCAACCTGCTGGAAAATGTTAAGGGCTTTCTGGATGAAGCGGAGGGCATGGGGCTCTACGAACATGCCGTGACGGCAGGCAAGCTGGGGCCGTGTCTGGAGATTGGAAGCTACTGCGGCAGGTCCGCTCTTTACCTGGGGGCCGCCTGCCGGCGGAACGGTACCATCCTCTTCTCGGTGGACCATCACAGGGGGTCGGAGGAGCAGCAGCCCGGGGAGGAATATTTTGACCCCGAACTTCTGGATCCCGTATCGGGTCGTATCGACACCTTCAGGCATTTCCGGAACATTCTGGAGCAGGCGGGACTGGAGGACACGGTGGTCCCCCTGGTTTGCCGTTCGGAGATCGCCGCCCGGGCATGGGCGACCCCTTTGGGTCTTGTGTTTATCGACGGCGGCCATGCCAGGGAAACGGTGTTTACCGATTACAGCGCCTGGGCCGGTCACATTGTGCCCGGCGGATTCCTGCTGATCCACGATATCTTTCCGGACCCGGCGGATGGGGGGCAGGCGCCTTTCGAGGTGTACCGGACCGCTCTCGGGTCGGGTTTGTTTCGTGAATATCCCATGATCAAGACCCTGGG
>CAZWAE010000003.1:58851-61553 GCA_964631805.1 uncultured Desulfobacteraceae bacterium
GGAATTGCGCAGGTGACGGACAAGACCATGGAGATGGGGATCTGGGGAACGCCCAGCTACATGTCGCCCGAACAGCTCAAGGACGGCGAGTTGACGGAAAACCACGACGTCTTCTCTTTGGGTTGTGTTCTGTATGAGATGCTGACCGGGGAGAAGGCGTTTCCCGGTGAGAACCATTTCACGATCATGTATAAGATCACCAATGAGGATCCCGTATCCATGAGAAAGCTGCGTCCCGATCTGCCGCCCATTCTCGAGGAGATCACGCTGAAAGCCATGGCCAAGGATCCTGAGAAACGGTATCAGGGTTTCATGGATTTCGCCTACGATCTGCGGGTCGCCCTCAGGGGGTTCAGTGAACAGGCGCAAAATGGCAAGGCAAAGGATATTTTTGAATTTATCCACAACATTCCCTTTTTCCAGGACCTGACCTTCGAACAGGTCAGGGAACTCAGCACAGCCACCACCATCGGCAAAATTCCAAAGGGCAAATTGATCATGGCAGAGGGAGAGATTGACGATACTTTCTATATCATGCTGAGCGGGAAGGCCATGATCAAGAAAGGGCAAAACGAAGTTGCCACCATCACCGCCGGTGAATGCTTCGGCGAGATGGCTTATATTGCCGGACAGCCTAGAACGGCAGATGTGGTTGCCGATGCCGACTGTATCCTGATGAAAATCAGCGCGACCCTCATCGACAAGGCTTCGAGTGCCATCCAGCTTCTTTTCTTCAAAAACTTTGCCAAAACACTCGTTCGGCGGCTCGCCAAAAAGGGCTCTTAATTTTTCTTGAGATATACCACTACGCTTTTCCCAAACACCGGGTTCAGCAGATTATCGAGAATCCGCGTCCAGACCGGTTTTTTCATGATATCCCAGGTTAAAAAACGGTGGTACAGATTCACCGGTAAAAGGTCATCCCGATCCGGCCCCATCAAACACTTGAGCCACCAATAGGGTGTGTGAAGCGCGTGGGCGTGATGGACTTTTCCGACCCTTGCGCCGGCACTTTCCAGAAGATGGATCAGGGCCGCCTGCCGGTAAATGCGGACGTGGCCGCCGGGTGTACGGCGGTAGGCTGCAGAGATGGACCAGCAGATCCGTTCGGGGAAGTATCGGGGAACACTGACCACCAGATCCCCCTGCAGTTTCAGAACCCGCAGCACTTCCCGGACCGCTTTTTGATGATCGGGGATGTGTTCCAGCACCTCCGAGCAGATTACCAGATCAAAAAAGGCGTCTTTGAACGGGAGGTTCCGTATGTCCGCCACATGGACACACCAGATGCCGCCGCCATGTTCACCCATCCGGTCGTGGAGACGAAGACGACCGGCGGCTTCGCTCACATCCTCAAAGCTGAGGTCCATGCCGATAACCGACACGTTTTCCAGGCGGTACGCGGCGCAGGTGTGACGGCCGGAACCGCATCCCACATCAAGTATCCGGTATTTTGTTGAATTTTTCCCGGAAGGGATGTCCAGATGCCTGAAATCAACGGTAATCACGGATCACCTCGCGATAGGCATCGACGGTCTGTCGGGCGGCCCGTTTCCAGGTGAACCGGTCCAGAACCCTCTTCTTCCCGGCTTTTCCCAGTGATCGAGCCCTTTGGGGAAAATCGAGAAGTTCCGCGATGGCGTTCGAGAGCGCGTCGGCATCCTCCGGGGGGACGAGGATCCCGGCGTCTCCCACCACCTCGGGAAGGGCGCCTCCTGTGGTGCTGATGACGGGCACGCCGCAGGCCATGGCCTCCCCCACCGGCAGGCCGAAGCCCTCATATACCGAGGGCACTACGGCCACCGCAGCTTTGGCATACTCCCGGACAAATCTGCCGTTGTCGATCCTGCCGGTGAAGGTCAGATGATCTCCGATGTCCAAATCACGGACCATCCTTTCGATCACCCCATTTTTTTTAGGTTCCCCGATGACCACCAGCCGGATGGGACGTTTTCGCGCAATGGCGGCAACGGCGTGAAGGAGGTACGTAAGACCCTTTAGCGGGGTATCGGCACTGTTGGTAACGATGATGCGGTTTTCCTGCCGTGGAATCTCCGGGATGGGGTGAAACCGATCCGTGTCGATGCCGTTGGGCACCACGGAGAAGCGGTTCCCGGAAATGCCGAATTCGCGGCTGATGTCTTCTTTGGCACATTCGGAGACCGTTATGATCCGCCGCATGATCCGAGCGACCTTTTTCTGCATCCCGATGAAGCTGAACCAGCGGATCTGCTTCATCTTCTCCCAGGGTGAACCGGCCATGCGTACGGCAATATCCCTGTCCACGGTGATGGGATGATGAATGGTGGCCAGCGTGGGGGTTTTTCTGGCGATGGCCCATATACCGTAGGATAAACTCTGGTTGTCATGCACGACGTCATATCGTTGACCGCGGTCTCTCAGAAACCGATAGGCCCTGATGCCGAAAGTCAGTGGTTCGGGGAACCCCATGGTGGAAACCCCTATCCATTCCATCAGGTTGACGGGATCGGACAATTCCCGAAAAGAGGGCATCCTGAATGGATCCATCGGGTTGTAAAGGTCCAGGCAGGGCATATGAATAACCGGAATATCGTCGTCCAGTTCCGGGTCGGGTGGACCGGAAACGACTTCGACGTGATGGCCCAGATCTTTAAGGGCCCGGCTCAGGTTTTTCAGGTAAACGCCCTGACCGCCGCAATGGGGGTTGCTGCGGTAGCTCA
>CAZWAE010000004.1:0-9560 GCA_964631805.1 uncultured Desulfobacteraceae bacterium
TATCGGGCATCACCATCAGGTCTGACTGCGTCTCGGGGTTATGAACAAAATAGACGATCATCTGTCAACCTCCTTGTTGCTGCGATGGGTTTCCCATCGATCATATGTGGTTTTTAACGATAATATAGTACCGTTATCCGTGATTTCGAGCCTGCAGAGCGACATTCTGGCCACCTTGTCGATAATCGATTAGGGTCACACCGAATTATGGATTAGTATCATCTACCCAGGCAAGAACGATTTGTAGGATTTGATCACTATCGGGGCTTCTGAAATTAAATGTATCATCAGTATGGAGTGGCTGAGACTCAGCGCATGAATACGTGTGAGGAATTACACATAGAATATTACACAAACAAATCTTTTTTCTTGATAAATCAACTGAAAGATACCTCGACTATGGTAAAGTCGTCCTCAAAATCATCTGACTGCTTTAGTTGATTGGCGTATCGATAGAGATGATCTAAAGCGGACTGATCTTCAGTTTTATTTTTGGTCATAAAATCTGCAAATTCTTGAAATCGCCACATCGAGCCATCCGGTTTTTCAACTTCATATACGCCGTCTGAGAAAATATACAACTTATCATCTTCACCGACGATGCACTCTCGTTTCTCGTAGGTAACCTCCGGCATGCCGCCAATCACATAGCATGGTGTTCTCAGCAGTCTCGCTTCTGAATCATCTTCTGCCTTGCTGCCGAATAGAATCGCCGGTGGATGCCCCCCACTGGCATAGGTCAGTTCCCGAGTCCTTTTATTATACACACCATACCAAATGGAAAAGAACATATCGTTGTTGTCCTCACCGGGAAATGCTGTGTTCAATGACTCCAGCACCTGTTTGCAATTTTTGAAATCGGTATCCGGCAATGTCTTCGAACGCAGGGCATTCATTACAGATACTGAAAGCAAAGCTGCACCCACACCATGGCCGGATACATCCAGCAAGTATATGGCAAAATGATCATCATCCAGCCATTGATAACCGAAAGCGTCACCTCCCAGTGCTGCCGATGGGAAAAATCTCCAATCCGTTTTAACCCTCCCGTCGCTTAATGGCATTGGCAGCATGCTTTTGACGTAATCCGCAGCTTCTGTCAACTCCTCGTTCAGTTGCGTTAAGACTTGATTGCGTTCAAGCAGCGCCGTGTTCGTTTTTTTATACTCCGACTCCAATTGAGCTTCCGTCGCCAGGACGACGACGCGGTAATGGAATGCAAAAAAAGCCAATATGAACCCGAAAACAGCGATATTGGTTAAATTGAATACCGTTACGAGGGTTGAATGAATGGGCATCAACGGTGTGAAGGAGTGAAAAAAAAGATTGAGGAGTATGTATAGTATAATGTTGATAGCAGTTGCTGCGATCTTGGCTGCTGAAGTATAGGGCATAAAAAAAATAATCGATGGCATCACCAGAATAAAATGATGAAATCCGGTATCCCAACCGATCACGATGGTGCACAGCCAGGCGTGCAATACAATCTCGGTGTTCGCGAGCAGCAGAGCTGTTCTAGGGTAGCCTTTGAGATTCGAAAAAACAGCAAAGGCCCAAATAATCGTACTGGCGATATTAAATAATGCCAGGGGTACTATTCCAAACAGGGCAAAAAGAAAAATAAACAGGAAATGAACGATGCCTCCCATAAACTGGCTGTAATTTCCTAAAACCCATCCTCGATAGTAGCTGGCTGGTAAATTGTCAGGCATTTCATGGAAACGCTTGAAGCGATTTTTCATTTTTTGCATGGCGCATTTCTCCACAAGGATGGAATTTGGTAATGCTCCTCAGTCGCAATGATTATTACTTGGGAAATCCCTTGTTATAACAGTAAACCGGAAGATTGTTCGGAATTGCTGCCAGACATCGATTGCAGGAAACGCAGGAAACCTGTTCCATTTTACCCTCTTTTATCTTGTTTACCAGAAAAGGCTCCCTTATGAAAGGCCGTGACATGGATATAAAATCTGCATCATTATTTTCCAACACTTCTTCCATGTGAGAAACCTTGCGCATGCCCCCCACCAGCATTAATGGAATATCCCCAAGCATCGGTTTGATCATTTTGGCGGCTTCAAGATTATATCCTTCTTCAAGGTTATATTTGCCTTCGAGCTTGCTGATCATCAGTTTCCCGATGGGTTTTTCCCACCAGGAAAGCCCTTTGACCATCTCTGTTGTCGGGACATCTCCACGGCACATATTCATGTACGAATAGTTCGTGGCGCCGCAACTCACTTCCACAGCGTCAATTCCCAATTCTGCTAGCCACTTGGCATAGGTCACCGATAGTGGAGGTGTAATTCCCTCTTTTGGGGTATAGTCATTCGTATTGAGCTTTATAAAAACAGGGTAACCATCCGGTACGACCGTTTTTACCTCATTATATATTTCCCTTAAAAATCGAAATCGATTTTTATCACTGCCACCCCATGAATCCGTTCTGATATTAAAAAAGGGCGATAAGAATTCACAGATTAAATAGCCATGGGCGGCGTGAAGCTGGATGCCGTCGGCACCGGCCTGCACCGCTCTTTTGGCCGCAGCCCCAAAAGCTTTAACCGCTTCCCATATGTCATCTTCGGTCATTTCTTTGGGTTTTACAAAGTTCATCGGGTCTCGTCCCCGGCTTGACGGAGCCAAGGGTGACTGTCCGGCCATGGCCTTTGTGGTTTGCCTGCCGCAATGGGCGATTTGAAACGCAATCCTGCCGCCTTCCTGATGCACGGCATCTGCCAATCGCGTCAGGCCTTCCGTCATTCCGTCATGATGAATTCCAGTCTGATGTTTATACCCCCGTCCGGAAGGGTGAACATACATCATCCCCGTAACACTGAGTCCCACGCCTCCCTTGGCCAATTTAGCATATCTTTTGATCAGTTCATCGCTGACCTCACCGGTTTCTTTGGCCATAACCTCGAATGTGGCGGAGCGAACAAATCGGTTGGGAAGTTCGACATTTCCAATCTCAATCGGAGAGAAAATCAGTGACATTCGCACCTCCTTTACCAGAATTATCAATGTGAAATTCAGGGCATTGCAATTTTATGCCCTATGTATCCGTAATTATGATGTCGATGAAAAAATATCGGCAGGAATACTGCATTCTATTACAAAACAGATTGTTATGTCAATCTTGTTGGATTTGACAAGTCCCGACAAATCGCACTATTGTTTATAAATAATTTGAATATCAAGGTATATTGTCGATTCAATCATCTTATCCCGCAGGTTGCAATTGTTACTGCGGGTATGATAGAAATAGTGAATGCCGCCGCTTGGAGGGGCAGTATACGGTTTTTTCATTCGGTGGTGTGTGAAAGGACGCCTGTGGGTACTTTTTCGGCATGAGCCAACCTGTTTCCCGGAGGTTCGAAGATGGGGCGGAACCGACAAATTTATTGTCTGACGGCGGCAGTTGTCCTGATGCTGTCGATTCTGTTCCCCCTGCAGGAGGGGAGGGCGGAACTGATCCGCAAGGCGGTTTGGGCCGGAAAATTCTATCCCGGTTCCCGAAGCGAGCTGATCGAGACCATCCGGCGTCTGACGCTGAAAGCTGAGAAAACGGCATTCTCGCTGCCGCCCCAAAAGACACTCAAAGCCCTGATTCTACCCCATGCCGGATATGTCTATTCCGGATGGACGGCCGCTCATGCATCCCGGGTGTTGCGGGGGAAACGGTTTCCCAAAGTCCTTCTCCTCGGCCCCGACCACCGGGTGGGATTTCGAAACGGCGCGGTGAGCGATGCCAAAGCGTGGGAAACGCCCCTCGGCCTGGTCAGACTGCACCGGGACGCGGCGACCCTGATCAAAGGTTCCCACCGGTACCAACCGGTTCCGGCGTCCGATGCCATGGAACATTCCCTGGAGGTGATTTTGCCCTTTCTCCAGGTATATCTCGACCGATTCCAACTGGTACCCGTTGTGCTGGGTCCAGGGGAAATCGACCGGTTTGCCGGGGACCTGGACCGTCTGATCGATGAAGACACGCTTCTCGTGATCAGCTCGGATCTGTCCCACTACCTGCCTTATGATGAAGCGGTTTTAAGGGACAAAGAGACCCTCCGGATGATTCTCGACCTGTCTTCCGAAGCGTTTTCCAGGCGGGATAATGCTGCCTGCGGGAGAGCACCGATTCTGGTCGGCATGGAACTGGCCAGGCGTCACGGCTGGCATCCGGAGGTGATCCACTATGCCAATAGCGGGGACACCGCGGGCGGTAAGGACCGTGTGGTGGGCTACGCGGCCATCGCCTTTTATGGAGACCCAATGAATGATCAAAAGAAGGATCAGGACCGATTAAGCGATGAAAATGGGCAGGCACTGGTCCGGCTGGCCCGCCGGACGATTCAGGCAAGGCTCGGCCGGAAGGAAGAGGTCCCCAGCGATGAGGAAACAATGCTGGCCTCCACCCATTTCGATAGCCGCCGGGGCACCTTCGTTACCCTGAAAATCGACGGTCATCTGCGGGGGTGCATCGGCAGCCTGACGGCAGATGAATCGTTGAGGGAAGGCGTCAGGCGCAATGCCGTCAGTGCCGCATTCCGCGATCCCCGTTTCGGGCCCCTGACCGCATCCGAACTCGACCGGGTGGATATCGAGGTGAGCATTCTGACCGAGCCCCGGGAACTGGAATTTACTGATGCCGAGGACCTGCTGTCCAAACTGCGCGTGAACATCGACGGCGTTATCATCAAAAAGGGGTTTGCACGTTCCACTTTTCTTCCCCAGGTGTGGGAACAACTGCCGAGACCGGAGGAGTTTCTGTCCCATCTGTGTATGAAAGCCGGGCTGCCGGCCGACGCCTGGAAACAACCCGGCCTCAAGGTGTCCACCTATCAGGTTCAGTACTTTGAAGAACATCGGTGAAGGTGCCGTCACCCGGGTAATTGTCGCCACCGGGATCTCCTCGGTGGTTACCCAGCTTTTAATCATCAGGGAGTGTCTCGCCCAATTCCAGGGCAACGAATTTGTGATTGCCCTGATTCTTTTCAACTGGTTGGTCCTGGGCGGCATGGGAACCGCATTGGCCCGGTGGGTTGTCCGTAGCTTCCGGCCGCCGACCCTTCTCCGGTTGGGGTGGTTGTCCCTGCTTCTGGCCGGACTCCCAGTCTTTCAGATACTGGGCATACGGCTTTTCAGGGATTTTTTCTTCCTTCCCGGCGTCTCGGTGGGATTCTATTCAACCCTGGCCTATACCTTCCTGGCCATGGCCCCCTACGGCATTCTGGTCGGGTTTGTCCTCCCCTACAGCCTGTTTGCCCTGAGACAAACCGACCCAGCCTATCCCGGTGCTAAGGTCTACATGGCGGACAACATCGGGGATGTGACGGGCGGGGCCCTTTTCGCCTTTGCCCTGGTACATCTGTTCACCCCCCTTGCCGGGATATGTCTGGCCAACTTACCAATGCTCGCCTGTGTTCCCGCGCTTTTCCCAAGACCATTTAGCAGACACCCGGCGGCCCCGGTCGGAGCGGGGATTATTCTGGCGGTTTTAATGGCCGGCGTGGCTTTCGAAGCACCATCCCTGGCGCCACACGAAGGTGAACTGGCCTACTACAAGGAATCCAGGTATGGACGGATTTTGGTTCACCAAAACAGAGAACAGGTTACGGTGTTTGAAGACGGTGTGCCGGTGTTGAGCAGCCACGACGTGGTGTCCGCCGAGGAGGCGATCCATTACCCCATGGCCCAGGTCGACCACCCCGAATCGGTTCTTTTGATCTCCGCCGGAAGCGGGATGCTCAATGAGTTGGCCAAGTATCGCCTCGAAAACATCGATTATGTAGAGCTCAATCCGGAGCTGGCCCGTGTCCAGTTTCGTTTCCATCTCGTCGAGAACGTACCCGGGCTGGATCTTATTCATCTGGACGGCCGTGCCTTTCTGTCCCAAACCGAAAAAAAATATGATGCCGTGATGGTCAATCTACCCGAGCCCCAGACTTATCAGACCAACCGTTTTTTTACAGATGGTTTTTACTCCCTGGTCCGGCAGCGGCTGAAACCGGGCGGTATCCTGAGTTTTTCCGTTGCCGGGTTTGACAACTATCTGGCGGAGCCCCAGCGACAGAAGATCTCCTCATTGTTCAACACGGTCCGGTCCTATTTCGAACATGTGCTGATGCTGCCGGGCCAGCGAATCTACTTTCTTTGCGGATCGCATCCGTTGACCGCCGATATTCCAGGCCGCCTCGAACAGAAAAATATTCCCACCCAATACATCAGCCGGTACTTTGATGGCAATCTGACAGGGGAGAGAATCCGGCAGATCCGGGAACTGGTGGACCCGGCAACCCCGGGAAACTTCGACCGTTCGCCGCGTCTGATGCGGATCATGTTCACCCAGTGGTTTGCCCGGTTTTCCACATCCCCGACAGCGTTCATTGTGGCGGTGTGCACATTATGCCTGATCTATCTGATTCGGACCACCCGCGAGGAGTTTGTGCTGTTTACAACGGGTTGTATGACCATGGGCAGCGAAATCCTGGTGATTTTTGCCTTTCAGATCTATTTCGGTTATATTTATACGCAGATCGGGTTGATCGTAACCGTATTTCTGGCCGGACTGATGCCCGGTGCATGGATCGGGCACCGGTTGAAGACAACCAATGGTCCGGGGAAACGCGCTCTTTTGGCCACCGATGCGGGTCTGATGGTGATGCTGATTCTCTATCTACTGGCGGTGGGAAAAAGCGGTGTCCCCGTGCCCGGAGGGGCTTATCTCGTCTTCGGGTTCATCGTCTCGCTTTTCTGTGGATTTCAGTTTCCGGTGGTGCTGAGCCTCAGGGGAGATGACAACGCAGCGGCAACGGGGGCATTTACGGCGGACCTCGTTGGGGCGGCGTTCGGTACGCTCCTGACCAGTGTGGTGTTGATCCCCTATGCGGGTGTTACCGGCGCGGCTTTCGGTTTGATCGCCTTAAAGGCATTGAGCATGTTGGCAGTGGGAACAGGATATGACAAACATCAACAGACGTGATTTTTTGCTGTGCGGGGGCGCAGCCCTAGTGTGCAGTGCGGCCACGGCATATGCGGGTTGGCCTTTTGGCGGGAAAAAATCCCCCTTGGACCATGCTCCCGACATTATCGGCCGGGTGTTTGAGGGGGATGCACCGGACCGGATCTGGAAATGGTCGAAAGAGGCGGTTTCATATCAGAAACTGGAGGGCCGCAAGGTGCGTTGCGGAATCTGCCCCCATCGGTGCATCCTGGCTCCGGGCGATCGGAGTGTCTGCCGCTCCCGGGTCAACTCGGAGGGCCGGCTTTTCAGCCTGGTATACGGGAACCCTTGCGCCGTACACGTGGATCCTATCGAAAAAAAGCCCCTGTATCACTTCATCCCCACCACCAAGGTCTTTTCCATCGCCACCACGGGCTGCAACCTGCGCTGCCTGAACTGCCAGAACTGGGAGATCTCCCAGGCCAAGCCCCACGAAGTCCGCCATGCCGAGCTGTTCCCCGACCAGGTGGTGGCCGCCGCCAGGAAGACCCGCTGCCATTCCATTGCCTACACCTATTCCGAAGCGACCACCTTTTATGAATACATGACCGACACCGCAGCCCTGGCCAGGGAGGACGGCATCCGGAACGTATGGGTGTCGGCCGGGTATATCAACCGGCGGCCGCTTCTGGACCTCTGCCGGGTGCTGGACGGCGCCAATATCAATTTAAAGGCTTTTTCCGATGAGATTTACCGTAAGCTCAACGGCGCCAGGCTCAAGCCGATCTTGAATACCTTCGAAACACTCAACGAACAGGGGATCCATTTTGAATTGACCCACCTGGTGGTCCCCGGATACGTGGATGACGAGGAGATGCTCAAGCGGATGTGCGGATGGATACTAAAGCACCTCGGACCGGAGCACCCGGTCCACTTTACGCGGTTTTTCCCGAAGTACAAGCTGGACCGTCTGGCGCCGACGCCGGTGTCCACCCTGGCCCGTTTCCGGGAACTCGCCATGGCGGAGGGAATCTGGTATGCCTACGTGGGCAACGTGCCCGGGCATGAGGGAAACAACACCTTCTGCCACCAGTGCAAAAAACGGATCATCAATCGACAGGGCTACTTTATCAGGGAATATCACCTGCTGAAAAACCGGTGTAAGTTCTGCAATACCGAAATCCCCGGGGTCTGGCAGGATGTGCCGCCAATTTGAAATAGCCTATCCTACGCGCTAACACCGGTTCAGGCGACCGCCTTTGCCACCACCTCGCACGTTGCGTCATACACCGCCTTTTTAAACCTCAGTTTCAGAGCGGCATCCAGCATCTCCCGGGTCAAGATCTCTTCCCGTCCCGCCAATACGGCAAGGGCGGCTACCGCCCAATCCTGGGGTTTGATCTTCCTGGCCTTGAAATCCACTTCGACGACAGTGGCCCGGCACGGTGGCAGTTCGATTCCGGCAGCTTTGATGACCAGCGTTTCCGGCCCAAGCCCGGTCAACATGGCCCGCCGCCGGCTGACGCCTTCATCGGCCAGGGCAATGACCGCCGAAGGGTTTTCGATGCCGGTAAAATCGATCTCGGTATTGGAAATGATGATTTCGCTAACCGAGTGTCCCCGCATCACGGTGATGGGGTAATCGTTTTTCTGGGTGGCGTGGCAACCCGCTGCCGCGCCTGCCAGGCACAGCAGTTCCCCTGCGGTAATGATGCGCTGGCCGGCGCTTCCCAGCACCACCGCTTCCAGGCGCCCGTTTTGGGGTGGGGTCAGGTCCGCCTGGATGCGAACCGGCGCAGCTGGTTGCGAAAGCTTTAAAGCCTCTTTGCGATATGCCTTTCCGTATTCCGTTCTCGCATTGCGATCCCTGAAATCGTTAAGAGCCGGGAGTTCCGCCAATTCGGCTGAAATGGTTTTGGGGCTGATTTTGTTCCGTCGGGTGTATCGGCCCGGACAGACACCCCATATGTCCACCAGTGAAAACCCGTCGAACCGGATCGCCTCTTCAAGATGTGTTGCGAGGCCCTTGTCGTAAGTGGACCGGCGATCCACCCAACCCGCCCCTGCGGCCCCGGCTACCTGGCAGATATCCACCGGTTTTTCCAGTTTATTGAGAAATCCAGACCCCACCACCGCCTCCTGCGGTGTTGTGGAGGAGCACTGTCCGCCGGTCATTCCGTAGTTGAAGTTGTTCAACACCAAAAGCGTCAGGTCGATGTTCCGGCGGCAGGTGCTCAGCACGTGTGCGCCGCCGATCCCGAGGCCGCCGTCTCCCATGGTGACGATCACCGTCAGGTCGGGGCGTGCCATCTTGATTCCGGTGGCATAGGTGAGCGCCCGTCCGTGAAGGCCGTGGAACGCGTGGGTATTGAAGAAGGTGTCGAAAAGGCCGGAACAACCGATATCCGATACGATGGCCACCTTTTCGCCGGACAAGCCCATGGATGTCAGGGTCCGGTCCAGTGCATGCACGACACGGTCATGGGCGCATCCCGGGCAGAAAACGGGGGGGCGATCGCTGTTTAAGAGACTAACCATTTTGGATCACCTCCTGAATCTGGCGGGGTTTGATCAGTTCCCCGTTCATCTGGCCGAGAAAATCGATCTTTCGATCGGG
>CAZWAE010000004.1:9660-59511 GCA_964631805.1 uncultured Desulfobacteraceae bacterium
GGGGTTTGATCAGTTCCCCGTTCATCTGGCCGAGAAAATCGATCTTTCGATCGGGCAACAGGCGTTGAATCTCCCTGACATATTGCCCGAGGTTCATTTCGACCACGACAATTCGCCGGAAACCAGCCGCCTTTTTTATGATCAGTCCTTCAGGGACGGGCCACAGGGTCTTCAAAATCAACAGGGAAGCACGGCACCCGGCCTGCCGGGCGTTTTTGACCGCGACCCCCGCGGCACGTGCGGTGACGCCGAGAGTTATCACCAGGGTGTCGGCATCCGGAATCGCGTCTTCATCAAAATAAGTAAAGGATTCCACCGCTGCTCCGATTTTTTCCCGGAGGCGGGCCTGATTGCGGGCGATTACATCCGGGTCGGTGGTGATGTAACCGTCCGGCCCGTGGGTGGAGGATGTCTGGCGAACCAGATGCTCTCCGCCGATGGGCAGGAACGGTGGAACCGGTCCGTACCCGTCTTCGAAAGGTCGAAACGGCGTATCCCCATCCGCCAGACGGCGTTCCATGATCTTGGGAATTTTCAAACCGTCTATATCTACGGTTTCCCGGGTCATGGAGATCTCCTTGTTGGCGGCGATAAACACCGGGCATCGGTACTGTTCGGCCAGATTGAACGCCCGTATGGTCAGCAGGCAGCAGTCCTTTACATCCACCGGTGCGAGAACGATCACCGGCAGTCCGCCGCTGTTGCCCCACTGCAAAAACTGGATGTCTCCGTCAGCCCCCTTGGTGGCAGAACCGGTGGAGGGCCCAAGCCGCTGCACATCGACGATGACCATGGGGATTTCGCTGCCGATGGCAAAGGAGAGCTGTTCACTGTACAGGCTGATCCCGGGGCCCGACGTGGCGGTCATGGTTTTCATGCCGGCCATGGCGGCTCCCAGGCAGTAGCCGATAGAGGCGATCTCATCCTCCCCCTGGAGGCAGACCCCACCGGCCGGCGGCAGGAGTCTGAGCATGGTGTTGTAGATGGTGGTGGCCGGAGTGATCGGGTAACCCGCAAAGAAGTTGCAGCCGGCGGCTTTTGCCCCCCACGCGATCGCTTCGTTGCCTTCCATTAATGTTAATGCCATATCTGTTCTCCATTCTCAGTCGTCCATTGAAGGTTCGGGCAGAAAGAGATGCCGATTCCCATATCCATCGATATCCGTCGATGTTGCGGACCCGGAATTCCCTGCCGTGAACCCAATGGGGTTTCCGATTAATTCAAAGATACCATTTTGTCAATGCGGGATTGTAAAGCAGCGGCACAGGATAACAGGCAGGGATTACCACCCCACCGGGAGATAGCATTCCTATGAAAGTTACCCTATTTGTCGAGCAGTACCGTTTCAAGCTTCGCCATCATGAAGTCGAGTTCGTCATCGGAGATGTTCAACGGCGGCGAAATGCGGATGGTGTGCCCGTGGCTGTCGTTGATGATCAGGCCAAGATCGAGGAGCCGGTGACAGAATTCCATGGCATTGCCTTTCTCCACTTCGACGCCGATAAAAAGACCCCTTCCGCGCACCTCCTTGATATGCCGGCTGCGTTCCGCCAGCTTGAGCAGCCGCTTTTTCAGTTTGGCGCCCTGTTTGGCTGCCGATGCGGCCAGTGCTTCCTCCTCGATCACCTCTAGAGCGGCAACACCCGCCACGCAGGCCAGGGGATATCCCCCGAAGGTGGATCCGTCCGACCCGGCCCTGAACACCAGATCCATCAGTTCCGAGTTGGTGACGAACACCGACAGCGGCACCAGGCCTCCTGAGAGGGCCTTACCTAAGATCAAGCCGTCGGGTACGATCTCTTCGTGCTCAAAACAGAAGTTTTTTCCGGTGCGCCCGAGCCCCACCTGGATCTCGTCAAACATCAGGAGCAGGTCATGGCGGTCGGCCACGTCGCGCAGTCCCTTTAGAAATCCGACGGGCGGGATCTGCATGCCGCCTTCGCCCTGCATCGGTTCCACGAGAATTCCGCAGGTATTTGGCGTGACCGCCCGTTCTACGGCTTCGATATCCCCGAAGGGGACCGAAACGTATCCGGGTGTCAGGGGGCCGAATCCCTGCCGGTATTTATCCACCGACGAGAAGGAGATCACGCTGATCATGCGGCCATGAAAATTATGGTCAAAAACGATGATTTCCTGTTTTCCGTCTTCGATGCCCTTGGTTTTCCACCCATAGTACCGGGCGGTTTTGATGGCGGTTTCCACCGATTCCACCCCGCCGTTTTTGGGCAGCACCTTATTGCCGTTTTCTCCGAACCGTGGGGCCAGCTGGGGTACGAAGCCGGCCATTTTGGATAGAAACAGGCCCAGCGGGTCGGTGTATACCACGTTGGAGATCACCGAGCCGTAATTGCCGAGCAGCGCCTTTACCACCGCATTGACGATTCTGGGGTGGTGATGTCCGGGGTTGGCCGCCGAGTACGCCGCCAGACAGTCCAGATACTTCTTGCCGTTTGCATCGGTAATCCAGCTGCCGCTGGCCTTGCGCACCACCACGTCGAGACGCTCGTAATGATGGGCGCCGCAAGCTTTTTCGAGAGAGAGAATGGCCGGATCGGATGCGTTGGAAAACCCGTAAACAGGTGCATCATATAGTTTAATCGGTTGTTCAAGCATCATATCCCCCTTTTGGGTTACTGTTGCTATCTTTGTAGCAACATTTTTAGCACGAATCGGTTCCCCCTGTCAACTCCTCCCTTTCCATCGGGATAATTCCATCCCGAAACAAATTCAAAAAGCCTGAGGTTGACCCTTTGGAGGATTCGTGGCATGATGCCTTGAATCCATGATTCTACCGGTGCAACCGGCGGATCAGGGGGGATGCCGCTGTTTCGTCTCCCTGAAATCTATATCGGCAAAACTTGTAACTACTTGAGTAGCAACTTGAAGGTTCTGATGTGAATATCACGACGCTGTTAAAAGATTTCGCCTTCTCCCAGTACGAAACAGCCTGCTACCTGACCCTTTTGAACAATCACCCCAACAACGGGTCGCAACTGAGCAAGCTGTCCGGTATCGCCCGTTCCCGGATCTATGACGTGTTAAGGGGGTTGATCCGCAAAGGAGTGGTGTTTGAGATCGAAAAGGGGAAGTACGTACCGCTGCCATTCGAGGAGCTGAAAAAAAGGCTGCGGAGCCAATTTGAATCCAACCTGACCATTTTAGAGGAGAAACTGTATGCCCTGACCGCCGAAACGGAGTACGAGTATTTGTTGACACTAAGAGGCTATGAGGCGGTGATGGCCAAAGCGGTGGATATTATCCAGACCGCCACTTGTGAACTGTATCTGCGTCTCTTTGCCAATACCTATGAACGGCTGGAAAAAGAGATTGAAAGGGCAGCAGCCCGCGGGGTTGGCATCCGATTGGTATCCATGGGAAGCATCCCCATGATCCATGACTACCAGGTGATCCATCCCTTTGTGAAATCCCTGACTCAAAAAATCGGCGGTGAGTCCATCGACATCGTCGCCGACAAATCGGAGGCACTGTCGGGGATTTTTGAAACCGGCAGGGTCGATACCTCCCCCATCATCTGGACCCGCAACCGCTCTTTCGTGACCGCCAACCGCGACAGCGTGCGGCACGATTTCTATCACTACTTCCTCGATAGAATCTACGAACATCGCAAGGTGTTGTCACCCCGTGAAAAGACCATATACGAATTTATCAAAAGGGATGATTAGAGAAGGATCAACATCCGCCAATCCATTTATCTCCATTGGTTGATATTACCATCTATTACACAATATCTTGTATTTGATAGCCGCCTCAAATATAATAAAATCAGGCAGAGTTTTTAATGAAAATGAAGAACAAGAGGTGGCGTCATTAACACACTTAATAAATCCGATGAAAATCCCATTAGGATTAAGACATACGCTTTGATTATAGCGATTGTTTGGTCAATTTGCGTTGCCGCGTCCCTGGTTTGGAATATTCACAATTTAGAACAGGGAAACCTTGAGGCCGCCCGGATACAGGCGAGGGCTTCTTTTCTACAAGATGTTATATACCGTCGTTGGAATGCGGAACACGGGGGGGTCTACGTACCGGTAACCGGAAAGACACTTCCGAACCAATATTTAAACGTGGAGGATCGTGACATCACAACTCGTTCCGGCCTTGAGCTAACTATGATAAATCCGGCCTATATGACTCGACAAGTGCATGAATTTGCGGCCAAATCATATGGTATATACAGCCATATCACAAGTCTTAATCCTATTAGACCTGAAAATGCACCCGACGATTGGGAGAGAAAAGCATTAGAAGCCTTTCAGAAAGGCACTCAAGAGGTCAGTTCGGTAGAAACGATTGAAGGTGAAAATTATTTTCGCCTCATGCGTTCTTTAATAACAGAAAAAGGCTGTCTCAAATGCCATGCAATACAAGGATACAAGATTGGAGATGTTCGAGGAGGGATAAGTGTCGCGGTGCCCATGTCACCCTTTGAGATTATTGAGGACTCGCACAGACTTACTGTGTCAATTGGACATGCTTTCCTTTGGTTATTAGGGCTGTTGGGCCTTGGTTTTGGCGCCTATAGTATAGGCAGACGGCTAAGTGAGCGTGATCAGGCTCAAGAGGCGTTGCAAGAAAGTGAGGAAAAATATCGATCCATACTCGAAGATGTGGTTGATAATTCAGATGTGGGTCTTTTTATCCTCGACTCTGAATTTAGGGTTGTCTATATAAACCAGGCGCTGGAGCTTTACTTTGATATGAAAAGGGAAGAGGTTGTAGGAAAAGATAAAAGGCGGCTTATTCAGGAGAAAATAAAACATAAATTTGATAATCCGGAAGCCTTTAGTGAAAAGGTGTTGGCAGCATATAGCCAAAACACTTATTCTGAGAGGTTTGAGTGCTACATCAAACCCGGCGGCGTGCGAAAGGGACGTTGGGTTGAACACCGAAGTCAGCCTATTAGAAGTGGACTTTACGATGGAGGTCGAATAGAACTTTACTATGACCTAAGCAAACAGAAAAAATTTGAAGAGAAACTCACTCAAGCTAAGGACGAGTGGGAGGGGACTTTCAATGCTGTTCCAGATTTAATTGCAATTTTGGATGATAAACACCAAATAGTCAAAGTTAATAAACCAATGGCGGAGAAATTAGGCGTCTCTATTGAAGAAGCGGTTGGATTAACTTGTTATAACTATGTTCATGGGACTGAGGAACCCCCAGATTATTGCCCTCATAGTCTTTTTCTCAGGGACGGAAAAGAGCATATAGCCGAAGTTTTTGAAAAACGATTGGGCGGCGACTTTTTGGTTACGGTTAGCCCACTTCCTGACCCTAACGGTGAACCGATAAAAAGCGTTCATGTAGCACGCGATATTACCAATCGGAAGAAAGCAGAAGAGGCACTTCGAGCAAGTGAAAAAAAGTTTCGGGCCATTTTCGAACAGGCTGCGGTAGGTGTCACTCTGGCTTCGTCTAATACCGGACAGTTTTTTAAGGTTAATCAAAAATTTTGTGATATTGTTGGCTACTTCAAAGATGAACTTTTTTCAAGCAGCTTCCAGAAAATTACTCATCCTGATGATCTTCAAACTGATCTTGATTATATGCAACAGCTGATGGAAGGCACAATAAATACATTTTCGATGGAAAAGCGATATATTCGAAAAGATGGTACAATTATATGGGTAAACCTGACTGTTTCACCTATGTGGGCAATCGGTGAGCAGCCAAATTTTCATATTGCGATCGTGGAAGATATCACGGACCGCAAGTATGCAGAAGAGGCATTATTGTTAGAAAAGAATAAACTTCAAAACGCCCTGCAGAAAATAAAACAGTTAAGCGGCATGTTGCCTATCTGTTCTTCATGCAAGAAAATACGTGATGATAAAGGCTATTGGAAACAGATTGAAGCATATATCGAAGATCATTCAGAAGCGGAATTTAGTCACAGCATTTGTCCGGACTGTGCAAAAATACTGTATCCTGATTTGGATATTTACGACGATTGAGTGAAAACAAGACTATCCTGTACATAAGTTCCATCCACCATCTTAAAGTCAATAATACCGGAACACAGCATTAGGCCCTCAATGCACCACAGTATATAACAACCGCTGAATGGGGACGATTCGGTGATATGTGAGATTGCCAGGGACTAAAATGGAATGAAACGTATAACTGAATGTGTTTATTCTGGGTAATCGTGGGTCAAACGCACTTTTCACCCCAAACCCTTTTACTTCTTCCGGTTTACTTCAAACTGAAGTTAGCCCGGCTGTTCTGGTGTTTTTTACTCTTCCGGTTGAAATCGGTATCCGGTTCAACGACAAACACCTTTGCCGGATCGGACTTTTCGTTCTTGAGTAGATAGTCCTTGACCCTGGAAGCCCTCTTGTGAGCCAGCAATCTTAAATCGTCCTCTGTGACCTGAATATTCGTGAGGAGCCGCTTTTTGATTTCCTCCGGTGGAAGTGCTTTTATTTTGCCGGGCGGCTCCTTGGGCTTCGGGAGTTCGGCCGCCCGATAGGCCAGATCGGCGAGCTGGTCCTGTTCCGTTTCTTCGATTTCCACTTCATTGAGGGGGACCGCCTTTTGTCCCGCCTGTGTCATCAGCTTTAATTTTTCTGTTTTCAACAGGTCTTCATACCGCTTTTTTCTTATGGCATCCCCATCTGTGGCGGGGTTGACTTCACCTTTGATCTCCAGCTGGAGGGCCGGACGTTCATAGAGCGCATCGACCAGGGTATCGAGGGTTTTCTTCCCCGATTCCGGTACTTCAATGCCTCCGGGGTTGAAATCCACGTGGCTCAACTGTTCGTTGCCCCCAAATGCGGCGCCGAGAGCGGCAAAGGGCGAAGTGATGATTTTTGTAAACAGGTTGACGATCATTCGGACAATGATTTTTCCGATTTTGAATTTCGGATCCTTTACATCACCGGCCACCGGAAGATCGATCTCGATCCGGCCGCTGCGATCCTTGAGAAGTGAGATGGCGAACGATACCGGCAGTGAGGTGGCATCCGGACTTTCCACTTTTTCTCCCAAAGTCAGCTGGTCCAGAACTAGGAGATTTTTCCCTTTGAGTTTGTTTTTCTGCATCTCGTATTCAAGATTCAGGTGGAGCTTTCCTTTTTGGACCAGGTAGCCGATGTACTTTCCGGAATAAGCTGAAAATGGACTGAGCTCGATATCCTTAAAGAGCAGCTTCAGATCCACAACCCGGTCGTCTCCAAAGGGGTTCATCCGGCCCCTTATCTCCATGGGCGCCGTGTTTTGGCTGACACCCTGGAGGGAAAGATCGGCCATAGCGCCCTTTTCCGAGGAGAGCCCGGATATGCGTCCCCCCAATTGTTGGATATTCGTTTCGAAGCTGGGTTTGTTCAGCAGGTCCGTGAATTTGAGGGTGCTGTCCTCGATGATAATTTGGTGAATAGCCACCTTTGCCGCGGGTTGTTTGACGCTTCCGGTTCCAGCCTCTGCCGGCTTGGGCGAGTCCGCAGAGGCTTCGGACCTGCGGCCCGCGATGACATGATTAATATTTATGGTACCGTCAGGTAGAATGATGATCCGGGTATGATATTTATTGAGCGCCATCTTCTCCACCAGATACCGGTTCGGATTCAGCCCCGCGGTCATACCGGAAACGGTGAGGGAGTCCCACTTAACAAAATCGTGGGATTGCACCTTGTCCACCGATGCGAAACGGACAATGGATGCGTCTCCAGCATAGGTGAAACTCGGTGGCGCTGTCCCATCTGATTTGAAATCGACTTTGCCCTCACAGTTGACTTCGCCTCCGGTCACCACGGCGTTTAAGTGTTGTGAGATATAGGGTTGAAAGGAACGGATATCGAGATTGTCGATTTTGACGGACAGATCCGCTGCAACCGGGTTGATGGAAACGTCTCCTTTTGCCGCGATTTTTCCTTTCCGGTTCCATCGCGTGGCGACCGAGATCTTGCTTTTCCGGTCAGCGGCGGTTGTAAAGGGGTTTGCCTGCAAGGAAATTCGATCCAGGTCCAGAAGAACCGGTTCCGGCATCTGATGATCCTCGTAACGGACGGTATAATCGCGGATCCGGATCTGATCTGCAATGAGCTGCCAGGGCGTGGCGGGTGTTGATTTCTCCGCGGTGGATTTAGCGACTTCTTTATGGGGACCTGTTGGAAACAGGTGTTGAAGGTTCACGCGACCGTTCTTCGATCGATGAAATAGGGCGTATCCTTTTTCCGATGCGAGATGCCCCAGCTTGATGCTTTTGTTGGAGGTGTCCACCTCGATGCCTTTTATTGCCAGGATCGGAACGGACATCACCTTTTTTTTCGTACTCTTATCCGTCAGTTTCAGGGAATCGATTCGGATGGACCCATCTGTCAGGTGTACCAACGGCTCCTCTTTTCCGGCCTCATATCGAAATGAGGATGCCACATCCAGTGTACCCTTCTTTGTTACCTCGAAATTCACTTTGCCGTTGTAATAGGGTGCATATTTGCTTGGAGCCATGCCGGATAGCTCTATGCGGCCTTCGGTTCGCAATGGTTTGGCGGAAAAACTGCCGGACAGGGATAATTTTTCGCCGGACTCTGTTTGAAGCGATAGCGTGTAATCCGTCGGAGTGTCTCCTTGAAGGGTGAACCGGTCCACCGATAACCGGACAGGGTCCAGGGTGGTCTGGAACAAACCGTCAGCCGCCCGGTCTGAAAACATCAATCGTGCGGGATCCACGCGTATCGAATCCACGACAATGTCAAGCGGCGTCCCAGTCCCGCCTTCCTTGCTTTCCGGTTTCGACGATTCCCCCTGCTTGGGTATCAGATCCTTGAGATTCAGCCTGCCGCCATCGTCCCGATTGAGGGTCATTGCCAGTGATCGGCAGGTCACCGATCTCAAATGCACCTTGCCCGAGAGCAGGTCGGCCGGTGAAGCGACCACGGTAAATTCCGCCAGGTCAATGAGGGGAGCGCCGGTGGAATCCGTTATCTTGACCTCGCTGAGCGTGACGGGTCCCGAAACCGTGACACGCGGTTTTCCGGTGCCGTCTTCATCATAGGTAGCGGTGGTGTCCACGTGAACCACGGCGCTTTTGATCCCGGCTTTGAGTTGAACGGGAAGATACACCAGTTCCGGTACCAGGTCGAACCTGCGAATATCGATGTTAAGCCTTGCCTGGCGGTTTTCTGCAAACGGCCTGACACTTCCCGATAAGGACACAGATGCGCCGTTCAGCCGGGCGGTCAAGTTGGGCCTCGATTCGACAACCTCGTCCACCGGCAAGCTTGACAGGGCAGGCAGCGTCAGATGGAGATCCGCCAGTTCATGCCGACGGTCTGCGACTCGGTCCTCAAACAGGAAATGACCGCCGACCACCACGATATTCCGGACCTGAAATCCCGGGACAGCGGTTTTTTCCGCTTTATCTTCTCCCGGTCTGTCCGTCAGATCCGAAAAGTTAAATGTCTCTTTTTCAGTCCGGACAACACGTAAATAGGGTTTTACCATACGGACCCTATGGATGACCACCGCCTTTTTGAACAGGGAAGAGAGTTGCAGGTTGATGAAAAACTCATCCAGGGACAAAAACCGTTTGTCGTCCCGGTCCTTGACATCAAGTCCCTTTATCGTCACCGACAGCACATAGGGATTGGTCTTGATTTTTTCAATACTCACCGGACGTTTCAACAGATCGGACAGTTGTTCCGTCAAGACGGATTTGGCCACCATCGGAAGGACCAGAAATCCGATCACGGTGTATAAAGCGATGACGCCGAAGATTCCGAGAAGCGGTATTTTCAAACGGCGGGGAATATCGATCTGCTTGAGTTGCTTCATTTGCTTTTCCTGTTGTCTTCGGTTTTTACCCATGGTCTAATAACTAAATTGACACTGCTGTCGGCCAGCCGGCGATAAAGTAAACTTCCTTCCTGCCGGGTCCATCTTAATCATCAATAGATGATATGGATCCGTTCGTCAAACCGTTATTGGACCGGTCTGCAACCGATTCAGCAGCTTTGGCCTAGCGGAACCTCACGATCTGAATCGTATTCAATTATGATATTATCACCAGATGCTCAATAAACAGTTGACAGGGTGCGTCACCGGGTCTAATTAGTCCGATTTTCCGGAACCGGTTCCGGGAAGTCGTCCAATATAGCGTGATTATTAACCATTATCCAAAACGGATAGGATTCCGGAAGAGAGCAAAAGATGAACACCAACGACATGGCGGTGGAAGAATTTTTTAGTAATTACACCAAAACGCTGATCGATAAACTGGGTGATGCCGGCCGGAGGGAGAAGATCGGCATTCCGGTCATCACCATCAGCATGCAGCCCGGAGGGGGAGGAGATGCCATTGCCAGAAAGCTGGCGGAGCGTCTGGGATTTTCCCTGTTCAACAAGGAGATTCTCAAACCCATGGCGGATTGGAACAATGTCAGCAGCAAGGTGCTGGAAGCGGTTGAAAAATATCGGATGACGGGGATACAGGATATGATCTCTTCATTGATGGGTAAGCAGCATGTCTATCCGGAACAGTACCTGCGTTATCTGACAGAGTTTGTAACGGTGCTTGGCAGGGTGGGCAATGCCGTGGTTGTCGGCCGGGGAGTCAATTTCATCCTTCCGGCCTCGTCACGATTTGCAGTCAGAATCATTGCACCCCTGGATACGAGGGTGAAAAATGTCGCCTCTGCCTTTGGCGTACCCCTGGAAAAGGCAAAACGCCGGATAAAAAATCGGGCGGCCAAACGTCGGGATTTCGTCAAGCGTAATTTCCATGTCGATATCGACGATCCGTTGCACTACGACCTGATCATCAACACCCAGCGCCTGGATGTGGAATCGGCGGTGGATGCCATCATCGGCACTATCATGGGGGCACAGTTCAACCATCCTTTTGAAAAAGAGGAATCGTTCATTCTCGGAAAAAGCCGTTAAACTAAACGTTCCTGAAAGCCGGAACCGGCGGCAGTCTTCTTGTCATCGGATCGGCCGCCGGGGTGGCGCTCATGGGATCCGCCCGGGGTGTCTACACCTTCGTGCCCACCTGAAGTGGATCCCGATGGTTGCCGTCGGGTATGTGTTGACAAAAACGTATGCTCCGATATTCTCAATACTCTCAAACAGGAAATCGGAGGCAGTCATCATGACAGGTAGACGTTTTTTCGACACATCAAAATATCAACCGTACAAAAAAATGGCGAAAAAGTGCCGGTTGAAAAACATCACTGAATTCCAAATCAAGTGGCCCGAATTGACAATGGAAGGCAACTTGAAGAATAATGACCTTGTGATGCGTTATATCCGGCCCAGTGATATCGATGAAGTGGTCGAACTCTGGAAAAATGTTTATCCCGAAGTCTATGGCTCCACCCACCAATTTGTTTTTGATACCCGATGGTATCAGGACAATGTTCTCTTCGAAGAGAATTGGAGCGCCGACGCCGGGAGTAAGGATCATGCGATCATTCTTCTGGAGGATCGCAAGGAGAACCGACTGGTGGGGATATTGCTCATGACAAAATGGGATCGGAACCTTCAGATCGAGCTCACCATGGGGGGACTTCATTCCGCGTTCCGGGAAAAGAAGGTTTTTTATCCGTTTTTCAAAAATATCCTGGACCGGGTCTCAACCACGGCAGTGGAGCTTATCACCGTATTTGCCGAGACCTGGCATCGTAAAACCCAGGATCTGATGGATCATCATGGATTCAGAATCTGGGGTATTTTCCCCGGGCAGATGTTGCGCTGGAGCCATGATGAGAAAGGCTATCGGGCCTGCGAAGTGCACTATTATAAATTCGTGAACGGTGGGGAAAAATACGCAACGGGTCCCGATGAGTGGGTGCTTTCAGAAAAAAGCCGGGAATTGTGGCAGGCCATGGAAAAACTAAATGGTTGATATGTATCTTAATTATTTTTCTTAAATACGAAGGAAAGCCAGGGGCATGGTTGAAGATCCGGCATTTGAACGGGGAGTTTTTCATGGGTGCCGATGACCAGATAGCCGCCCGGGCAAAGGGCATCCACAATGGCGTTAAGGGTGGGTTCGATCCGTTTTTCCTGGTAATAGGTCAACAGATTGTTTCTCAGAAAGATAAGCTGGAATCCAGATGCCGGGGGGGTGGAGAAAAAATTGTGAACAAGCCATGTGATGCCGCCTCTGAAACCGGGTTTGACACTGAACCGCCGTCCGCCGCGTTTCGTTTGAAAACAGGCGGATCGCATCTCTTCCGGAACTTCTTTCAGACTGCTGAAAGGATATAGGGCTCTCCTGGCCTTTTCGATATAAAGGGGGTTCATATCTGTGGCCATTATGTCGAACACAGGAAGTTTGCCTATGGTCCGGCCTAATTGATTCCACAAGATCCTGAGGCTATAGGCCTCTTCCCCGCAGGCGCAGCCGGCGGACCATACCTTCATTGTTTTGCCGCGGGTTTCGATCAGTTCGGGTATGATCCGGGTTTCAAGAACCTGCCAGAGTCTTTGATCGCGGAAAAATCGGCTGATGGAAACGCTCATCACCCGCTCGCATTGTTTTTCGTCAGCCTGGCTTTGCTCCAGCAAAACCAGATATTCGCGCATGTTGCGACATCCCAGCTGCTGCATATGACGGCCGACCCGTTTTTTTACCCCTTTCCTGACCTTGCGGTATCCCCGCCGGGAAAGATCAAGATGTTCCAGAAGCTGATAAAATTCTTTGTCTTCCATACCCATCTCCCGCTATAATACTTCTACAGATTAGCGGATTGTAGACATGAGTGCAAAGCATCTGACAAGAAGAAAGATTTTAAAGACGATTTACCGTTATCTTGCGGCATTGTTTCTGATGCCCTTTTTCTCTGTCCGGAAGGCCATGGCAGGAAAGGTCCATGGACCCAACGGGAGGATGGAGGCCAAGATGAAATTACCGGAACCCGGATTAAAAGGAGCCGTCTCTGTGGAGCAGGCTATCTGGCAGCGTCGCACCATTCGCTCCTATGGACCCAACCCTTTAAGCCTTGAACAATTTTCCCAGGTTTTATGGGCCGCACAGGGCATTACAGGGGATAGGGGCTATAAGCGGTCAGCCCCATCCGGCGGGGCTTTATATCCCCTGGATATCTATGCGGTACTGGGTGTTCGTGGTGTGACGGGACTGCAGGAGGGTATCTATCATTATAACCCTGAAAAACATGCGGCGCAGTTGATCGCAAAGGGGGACTTCAGAAGGGATGTGGCCGAGGCAGCCTTGTCACAGTTGTGGATGGCCAACGCTCCGTTGAACCTGGTGATTACGGTGGAATATGGCCGCATCACCGGCAAGTACGGCGTAAGGGGGAAACGGTATGCGATGATCGAGGCCGGGCACGTCGGGCAGAATATCTTTCTCCAGGCCGAAGCCCTTGGCCTCAAAGCCGGGATCGTGGGTGCTTTTCACGACGATGATGTGAAGAGGGTCATGACCATCACCGGATCCCATGAACCGGTGCTCATCATGCCTGTGGGATATATCAAATAGGCGAGATCCTTCAGATCATCAAAAGATTGGTGGTCATTGAGAGATTGCCGTGTCATGCCGCCGGTTGCCCGGGCGGTTGAGTTGCAAGCAGTCTCTCGAGTCCCGACAGGAAAGCGGTTTCGGAACCGTGGGCTGAGGCGGCTTCAAAAGGGCATTGGGGCGTACCGCAATTCGTAAACCTGCAGAGGATGTTGCCGTTCTGATCCTTGAGTACAATTTTTTTGCCAATCAGATCCTGGCTTAAAAAATTCATTACCATGCTGCCATCGGATTAAGCCCGTTGTCACATCAACAGAGGGCATCGCTAAAAGGATTATTACCGCGATGATGTAGTGATGCCCCTGCAAGGTGATTTGGCATTTAGCTGTGATAATTTTTCCCATAACTCCAAATTATCACAAATTATTTGACATATGGTGCCTGGATATCCTATAAAGCCCCCATGAAAGATCCCGTTCCAATACAAAGAATTCAAAATATCGAGCTGCCGCCAAACCGGTCCGCCTTTTTGTGGGGTCCCAGAAAAACAGGCAAAACCACGCTGCTCAGGCAACAATTTCCCACTGCCTGCTGGATCGATCTGTTGGATTATGACCTGTATTTTCCGTTGAGCCGGAAACCCAGCCTGCTGCGTCAGATGGTAGGCGCACAATCCTCGAAAACCGTGGTGGTTGACGAAATCCAGAAAATCCCGGATTTAATGGATGAAATCCATTACTTGATCGAAAACGGGAAATATCAGTTTATTTTATCCGGCTCCAGCGCTCGCAAAATGAAACGAGGCAATGTCAACCTTCTGGGTGGAAGGGCCTGGCGTTTTGAGCTTTTTCCTTTTGTTACCAAAGAACTTGGAGATATCGATCTGGATCGGTGCCTGGTATCCGGGTTCGTGCCGCCGCATTATCTTTCCGAAGACAGTTCGATGGATTTGAAAGCCTATATTCACGATTACCTGAAAGAGGAGATCCAGGCCGAAGCAATGACCCGGAACTTGCCGGCCTTTTCGCGATTTCTGCAGTCGGCTGCCATCACCAACGGCATGCTGCTGAATTATTCCAATGCCGCAAGGGAATCCGGCGTTTCGGTAAAAACCATCCGGCAGTATTTTCAAATACTGGAAGATACCCTCATCGGCAGGCAGGTGCCTCCCTGGAGAAAATCGCGAAAAAGAAGGCTTATCGAAACGGCCAAATTTTATTTTTTTGATGTCGGCGTGGTTTCTTCAATGCTCCGTTACAGATCGCTTACACCCGGAACACCGGAGTATGGCAGGGCTTTTGAGCATTTTATCCTGCAGGAGTGTTGGGCCTATCGTCATTATAGCCGGTCGGATTTCCCCATCGCTTTTTGGAGAACTGCCAGCGGCGCTGAAGTCGATCTTATTCTGGGGGATGCGGAGGTGGCCATTGAAATCAAATCAACAACCAACGCGGGGAACCGCACCAAGGGGCTGCATCTGTTTCTTGAAGAGTTTCGATGCAACAAGGGCCTTATCGTATCCAAAGATCCATCTCCGAGGAAACTGAATGCCGATATCACGATTTTACCATGGCAGCATTTTTGTGACAGGCTTTGGCAGGGAGATATTATCTGACACCCCAAAAGAGAAATTCTTTGGATGAATTTGCATGATCTGCTATCCCGTACACTGCTGATCGATCTGGAAACAACCCGATCCGGCAAAGTTCGTCACATCGGGGCCGTGCTGAACGGGAGCATATTTGAGAAAAAGAAACACGCTGGGTCAAAAAGGGTTTTGACGCAACTGGACCAGCTGGCTGCTAAGGCCGAGTTTGTCCTGGGCCACAACCTGCTGGGGCACGACTTCCCGATCCTTCGGGTCACCGCTCCATGGCTCAATATACTCAAAAAGCCCATCATCGATACCCTTTATCTGTCACCCCTCGCATTCCCCCAGAATCCCTACCATCGCCTGGTAAAAAACTATAAATTGGTTCGTGAATCCATCAACCATCCCGTTGAAGATGCAGAGCTGGCGGCATCCGTGTTCAAAGATCAGTGGGAGAGCTTCAGGACCCTTGCTGAAAAGAAAGCGGTCCTGATCGAATTTTATCGCTTTTGCTTCCGGGACAGCGTTTTAAACTCATTTTCCGGCAAGGGGATTTCTTCGGTCTTTTCTATTATTGCCTCCGGTTATTTTCAAACCTCCGACCAGGCCCTTGAATGTTTTCTGACGCAGACGGAAAATCTTGTTTGCGACAGGGCGGTCAGAGAGACAATTCCCGGTATACTGGTAAAAGCGGATAAACGCCCGGCCGCTGCCTACACCATGGCGTGGCTGCAGGTGGCAGGGGGCAATTCGGTACTGCCGCCCTGGGTAAGGTATCGATTTCCGGACGTACCGGCGATCATCAAAACACTTCGGGAAAAGCCCTGCGGAGAATCTTCCTGCGACTACTGTTCGAAGAACCACGATCCCGGTCGATCGCTGGCCCGCTTTTTCGGCTATCCATCCTTTCGCGAAAAACCTCGAACCCGCGAGGGCGAAAGCCTGCAAAGGGAGATTGTGCGAAGCTGTATGAGCGACGCTCCTGTTCTCGGGATTTTACCTACCGGTGCCGGGAAATCGCTGTGCTACCAGTTGCCGGCACTGATCCGGTATTGGCGGCGAGGCGCTCTCACCGTCGTCATCTCTCCGCTCCAGGCCTTGATGAAGGATCAGGTGGACAACCTGGTCAAAAAAACGGGGACCCTTTTCGCCGAAGCGGTCTACGGCCTCCAGACCCTGCCGGAGCGCGGGGAGGTTTTTGAGAGGATTCGTTTGGGAGACACCGCCATTCTGTACCTTTCCCCCGAGCAGCTTCGCAGCAAAGGGGTGCGGAATATACTGCGTCAAAGAGAGATCGGCTGCTGGGTGTTCGATGAAGCGCACTGCCTTTCGAAATGGGGGCACGACTTCAGGCCGGATTACCTATACGCCGCCCGGTTCATCCGTGAATTCGCCAAAGAACAGAATATGCCGGTGCCGCCGATCTGCTGCTTCACGGCCACCGCGAAAACAAGTGTCATCGATGAGATCGGGTCCCACTTTCACCAGGAACTCGACCAGGACCTGAGCCTTTTTGCCGGCGGTGTGGAGCGGGAAAACCTCTCTTTTGAAGTCATTCCGGTAGCAGAAGCGGAAAAGCTCGAAAAAACACACGAAATCGTCGGTGAACAGCTCAACGCAACGGACGAGCCGGCGGGTATCATCGTCTATGCCGCCACCCGGAAAACCACAGAGGAGATAAGGGATTTTCTGAACCATCAGGGCGCGATTGCCGAGGCGTTTCATGCCGGTGTCAATGCCAAAGAGAAGCGGGAGATCATCGAAGCCTTCATCACCGGGGAGGTTCCCGTCATTTGTGCCACCAATGCCTTTGGTATGGGAATCGACAAGGAAAATATACGGCTTGTGCTGCACTATCAAATGCCGGGCTCTCTGGAAAACTATATTCAGGAAGCCGGCCGCGCCGGCCGGGACCTGAAACCGGCACGCTGTATCCTTCTGTACGATCCTCAGGATGGCAACAGGCAGTTTGGGATGCAGACTTTTTCCGAGGTGAAACGAAAGGAGATCTCGCGCATCCTGCGCGCATTGCGGCGTAAGAAGCGGAATCAATTCGGCGAGATCGTTGTTACCAGCGATGAATTGCTGCGTGATGATGCTCTGGCCGGCATGAACCGTTCAGACCATGAAAAAAACGATACGAAAGTCAAGGCCGCCGTCGCCTGGCTTGAAAGAGCGGGTTTTCTACAGCGAAACCAGAACTTGACCGAGGCCTTCCAGGGGAAACCGCTTTTTGGCACCATTGAAGAAGCTGAAATAATGATGCGGCGTCTCAACTTGAACCGGTACACTAAAAACCGGTGGCTCACCATTCTTCGATACATCATCAACCATTTCGATGCCGGAGGGATCCGGGCGGACAATCTTGCCGAAGCGCTGTTCCCGGAAAAGGAGTTGATGCAGGCAGAGGAGAGGAAAACGGGACTCACGGCTGGCCAGATCGTGCTGATTGATCTGCATCGCATGGCGGATGCCGGATTGATCGACCAGGGCATTATGCTGTCCGTCACTTTTCGGCCCAGGGGCAAAAACAGGGCATTGACGGTTCTGGAACATGCGTGTGCGTTGGAAAATAAGCTGATCCGCCTGCTGGAGTCCGAAGCACCGGATGCCGATGGCGGCAATTGGGTATGGCTCAACATCCGACGCCTGAACCAGAAACTGATAAACGACGGGGAGGAAACCAACCCGGATGCACTGCGGCTGCTGATCAAAGGGATATCATATGACGGAAAAGGACTTGCCGCGTCACAGGGCAGCTTCGAGATCAGCTACATCGACCGCAACCGATACCAGGTAAAGCTCCAGCGAAGTTGGGACAGTATCAGAAAAACCATATTCCTGAGGCAGAGTGTGGCCCATGCGATTCTACGAACGCTGACCGATCTGGCCAGAAAACAGGCCGTGAAAACAGGAAAGGAGATCACCGGTGACGTGCAACTCTCATTTGCGAGCAACGACCTGTCCGCGGCCATCAAGTCGGATATCACCCTGATTCCGGAAATCAAAAGGGTTTTGCCGGCAATCGACAGGGCGCTGACCTTCCTGCATGATCAGAAGGTGATCACCCTGCAGGGGGGCTTGGCCATCTTGAGGCAGGCCATGACCCTTCGGCTGTCGCCGTCCGCCAAGGGGCGCTACTATGGCAAAGGTGATTTCAAGCCGCTGGCGGTTCACTACCGGGAAAAACATCTCCAGGTCCACGTGATGATGCGGTATGCGTCAATGGCCCTCGAAAAGATCGCCTCTGCACTCACATTGATTCTGGACTATTTCTCCCTGGGCCGGATCAAATTCATCAACAAGTATTTCGAAGCGGATAAAGATCTTTTGGATAAGGCAACCACCGCCGAATCCTACCGAACGATCGTGGAAAATTTGAGAAATCCCGTCCAGATCTCCGCTGTGGGAAAGTCTCTGGAAGACAATATGCTCATCCTGGCAGGGCCCGGATCGGGTAAAACCACCGTGATTGTTCATCGCTGCGCCTACCTGTTGGAGGTCGAACGGGTGCCGGCGCGCCAGATCCTGGTGTTATGTTTTAACCACAGTTCAGCCGTGGTGCTCAAAAAACGGCTCGGTAATCTGGTCGGAAGGGCCGCGAGAGGGGTGACGGTTGCGACTTATCACGGTGCTGCCATGCGGTTGGCCGGCATCTCGATCAGGGATATGGCGGAATCCCATCATAAGGACAACATCGATTTCGACCGCATTGTCAGGGATGCCGTACAACTGATCAGAGGCGATAGGGAGATCCCGGGAATGGAGCCTGACGAGGTGCGGGATCGATTGCTGGCGGGTTACAGCCATATCCTGGTGGATGAGTATCAGGACATCGACGAAATTCAGTATGACCTGGTATCGGCCATCGCCGGACGGTCGCTTGAAGAGGAAGAGGGGCGCCTGACCATTATGGCCGTAGGGGACGACGATCAAAACATTTATACCTTCAGGGGAGCCAATGTTCGTTTTATCCGGCAATTTCAGGAAGACTATCTGACGCAGGTTGTTTACCTGGTTGAGAACTATCGTTCCAGCAAACATATCATTACCGCTGCCAACGGGTTGATAGACGCCAACCGGGACAGAATGAAAGGGGGACACCCCATCTGCATCAACCGCGAGCGGGAGTCCAGTTTACCCGGTGGCAGATGGGAAGACTGCGATCCGGTGAGCAAAGGATGTGTTCAAATCGTTTCCGTCAGGGATCTGTCCCACCAGGCCGGCTTCGTAAAGAGTGAAATCGATCGTATACGGCAGATCGCCCCCAACACCAAATGGACTGAATTCGCTGTCCTATCACGAACCAAAGCCCCACTGGCGGCCGTCAGGGCAGCATTGGAAAATGCAGGATACCCGCTTAGGATAACGTTGAGTAAAGGATTCCCCCTTCACCGGGTGCGGGAGATCCGGATGACCCTCAACTGGCTTATGGAAAGAGAAAAAGAGAATTCACGTGCGTCCGGTTTGCAGGCGGGCCTCATGGAGATTCGGGGTGAGCTGGAATCAAATATCTGGTGGCATATGATCGACATGTTTTGGGATCATTACCGCGATGAAACGGCCGATAGTCTGCTTCCTGTGTGCCGGGTGATAGATCATTTATTTGAATTCATAGCGGAACAACGCAGGGAAAAGGTGCTGGGGCATGGAATATTCCTGACCACCATTCACTCGGCCAAAGGGATGGAATTTCCACATGTTTTTATCCTGGACGGAGATTGGTGCCATCCTGCGGGTAAGGCCCGGTGGGAGGAGGAGCGGCGGATTCTGTATGTGGGTATGACACGAGCCGAAGAAACCCTTTGTTTATTAAAAATTCCGGGCAGACCCAACCCCTTTTTGAAGGAAATAAAGGGCGGCTGTTCGATTCCGTTGACCTATCGGGGCGTCGTGGAGACCGGTGAGCACAGTGGGAAGAGGTATGAGCTGCTGGGTCTAAACGAGATCTATCTGGATTATGCCGGAAAATTCCCAGCGGCGGATCCCATTCACCACCGGTTAGCCGCGCTGGAAACCGGGCAACGTGTTTCCTTCTGCCAAAACAACTCAAAAACGGAAATCAACGATGCCGAAGGCAATTGCCTGGCACGGCTGTCAGCTGAAGGGACAAGCAAATGGCGTAACCGGCTGGATCGAATACTGGAAGTGAGAGTCGTTGCCATGTTGCAGCGCGACCGGGAAGATCCTGATGAAAATTTCCAGAAATGGATCCAGGCAGAGCAATGGGAACTTCCCATACTCGAAGTGGTATCTGCGGGAGACGATCAATCTTTTGACAGGAACCGTGTATAGGAAAATCACGCCAATCGTGTCCGGGAATTTAAATCTGGCGGTGGCAGCTATGTTTTCCCGGTTGTCATTCACGCCCGGTATCACCGGCATACGTGCCTGGAGATGCTTTGTTTCTTTGGACAGCGTGATAAAGTTTTCCCGGATACGACCATTTCCCATCCCGACGAACCTTATGTGCGCGTCGTTGTCCATCACCTTCAGGTCGTAAAAAAACAAGGTCCAGATGCGGCAGGAGATTTTTCATCTGCTGCCAGGCAAAAAAACCGCAGGTTTCAATATTCACGTGAATATGTCTGTTTTTCAACTCAGGCAGAGATGTTGGTAAAATGCGATTTCAGGCTTTTTTCCCCACGACTCGGGGTTCTGGCACCACGCACAGCGCAACGGACATCCCTTGAAAAATACCGTCGTCCTGATCCCCGGTCCGTCATGCAGTGAAAATCTCTGGATATCAGATATGACGGCTTTTTCGGTTTTAGACATCCTGAACCCTGCGGATTGCACCTGTAAATTTTGTTGGATAAGGGAACCGGATCAAACCTTTTGTGCCGATCCGCATGGACGACTACAGCGAATCGGCCTTTCTTTCTGAAAATTCGGGTCGGTCATACCAGAGATGGCACAGGCGGCGGGAAAACAGGGCAAAAGGAAAAAGCATCAGGATCAGGCTTGAAAAAAGAAGCCGGGCCGGTGAAAACCAATCCAGCTTGCGGACCGAGGTGACCACCGGAAGGTCTCTGATGACCCGGAATCGCTTTCCGTGGCGGAGAGCCCAGAGATGCATACGGATGGAAAACCAGATCTCTTCGCTGGCGTATACCCGTTCCGAGAAGCCGCCCACAGCCTCAAAAGCCCTTCTCTCACAATAGATAAAGGATCCGGCCGCGATATTGAATCGCCTGGAAAACCGGTTCCATGTATTGAGTGCCGCCTGTGCTGAAGCTTCCATAGGCCGGTCCGGGGCCACAACCGTCCCTCCACCGGCAATGCGTCCTGATGCAAGGTTCTTCAGGGCCTGCCCGAGCAGCATCGACGTCAGGGTTGTGTCGGCATCCAGGAAGACAAAAAAACGCCCCTTTGCCGCCCGCGCGCCCGTGTTTCGCGCCCGGGCGATCTGATTGACCGGCTCGTATGCGACGGTTGCGCCCATGGAACGGGCGATTTTGGCAGTATCGTCGTCGGAGTTGTTGTCCACCACCACCACCTCCGCCGTCCCTGAAATGCCGGCCATAGCTGCGAATACGGATGTTAACGCCTGCGGTAGATAGGCCTCTTCGTTGTAGGCGGGAATGATAATGGAATAGTCTGTCATAGAAACACAGATTTAGATTTAGGGGAAAATGGGATCGGGCCGCGTCATGTGATAGATGATAGGGACATTGTGCTAAAAAGCAAGCGGTTTTGCAATCAGGATATCTCCCGATTGGGTTGATGTTCATTGGATCAACCTGCACATTTTTTCAGGTTGATTGATTCGATAATTTCGATTAATATAGATAAAGGATCGTTTTCAACGATTTATTTAGATACAATTCATCGCTATGAACGATAGGAGGGGGGTAGTGGAATTCAGACAGCTCAGAACATTTCGCGTGGTTGCGGACCAGCTCAGCTTTACCAAGGCCGCCAAGCAGCTTTACATGGCCCAGTCCTCCATCTCCGCGCAGATCCGCGCCCTGGAGGAGGAACTCGACCTGAAGCTGTTCGACCGCATTGGCAGAAGGGTGCTCATTACAGATGCAGGTATGAAGCTCTATGAATACGCCCGGAGGATCCAGGAGATGACCGATGAGATCCACTCTGAGGTGACCGGAGAGAAGAATGTTCGCGGTGCCTTGACGGTCCGGGTACCCGAAACCCTGGCCACCCTGCATATGCCCGAGGTGGTGGAGCGATTTCACCGGGACAACCCACGCGTGAAACTGAGTCTCGTCAATTGCTCGGATCTTCAGCTTAGGGAGGAACTCAATACCGGACGGATCGACCTGGCTTTTCTGATGACCGATTCTATTCATTTCAAGGAAGTCAATGTCCGGATGCTCAAAACCGAGATCCTGATTTTCATTTCCGGTCTCCGGCATGAACTGACCTGTTTGAAAAAAATGACCATGGGGGATCTGGAGGGTCATACGGCGCTGCTTCCCAAAAGCGATTGAAGCTACCGCCGGGCATTCGAGCGGTCGCTCGAAGAGGAAGGCGTTTCGATCCGCAAACTCGAGTTCTCCAGCATCAACAGCCTGCGACGCTGTCTGAAAAGGGGCATGGGTTTTACCGTTTGTCCCCTTCGCTCGGTTCAGCAGGAGCTGGATGAGGGCAGCCTTACCAGGCTCGACTGGAGGGGTCCGGAATTAGAGACATCCGTCATCATGATTTGGCACGCGGAAAAGTGGTGTTCCCCTTTGCTCAGGCATTTCATGTCCCTGTGCGAAACCGTTATGGCGGAGGGGTAGGTGCTTGGCTGTGGGAATTAAATAGCTTTTGATGGGTGCCCGGCCCGGGGAGCGCAACGAGCCGGCGTATCTGGTCACCGCCATCCGGGCCATTGCGGAGATCAAGGATTTGAACGTTGAAACGGTGGTTTCCCAGATCAGCCGGAACACCGCAAAGTTATATGGGATTAAACAGGAGACAACATGACGGACTTTTTGACGGTGGTGGCACTGGGCAACAGCCTGACCGAAGGATTCGGGGTGGCCCCCCACGACGCCTACACGGTGAAACTCGAGGCCCTGTTGAAACAGCAGGGCATAAACTGCCGGATGATCAACGCCGGTATCAGCGGTGATACCTGCCGCGGGGTGCTGAGCCGGCTGCACCTAATCCGGAGCATGGACCCGGATCTGGTGATCCTGGAGATCGGTATCAATGATGTGCTGATGGGCGCCATGACCGAACGGATCCAGGCCAATGTGAGTGCCATTGTGGAAAAAATTCTGTCCTGGGACACTGTTGTGGCCCTGGCCGGCATGGAGCTTCCCCCCATGGGCAATCCGGACATAGAGAAAACTTTTGCGGCCCTCTACATTGCTGTGGCCGAAAGCTTCGATCTGCCCTTCATTCCCGGGTTCACAGCTCCGCTGTGGGCAGAACCCGGGCGCGTGCAGTACGACGGCCTGCATCCGAATGGTGCCGGTTACGAGGCCATTGCCAACCACATTGCGCCCTGGGTGATCCGGGCGCTGAAACGCGTTTCCGTCGCATAGTCGGGATACAAGCCTAATACCTGGGCTCCGGATGAGAAGCATGTGTTCGGTAGCGGGATCGGTGGGATCAACTATCTGATCATGAATATCCGGTATCCAAATAAATTTAGATGAAAGGATTGATCGTGGCCAAATTGTTTTCGCCTTTAAAATTGAAAGAAATTATGTTCAGAAATCGGATTTTCGTTTCCCCTATGTGTCAGTACTCCTGTAAGGATGGCATGCCCAACGACTGGCATCTGGTGCATCTGGGCTCCCGTGCGGTGGGGGGTGCCGGTCTGGTGATAGCAGAGGCTGCTGCCGTCTCTGCCGAGGGGCGGATTTCCCCCGGGGATTGCGGCATCTGGTCCGATGCACAGGCAGCGGCATTCAAACCCATTACCGCATTTATCGAAGCCCAGGGATCGGTTCCGGGGATTCAGATCGCACATGCCGGAAGAAAGGCCTCAACGGATCTACCATGGCGTGGCGGTCATCCCTTACCGGAAGGAGATGGCGGTTGGCAACCCATTGCGCCCAGCCCCGTACCCTTTGATGATGCGCACTCCGTTCCGCGGGAGATGACCGAAACCGACATGGATCGGGTGGTCGGTGAGTTTGCCTTGGCCGCCGAAAGGAGTCTTGCGGCCGGTTTTAAAGTGCTGGAGCTGCACATGGCCCATGGGTACCTGATGCATCAATTCTTGTCTCCCATATCCAATCTCCGGGAGGATCAGTGGGGCGGGACATTGGAAAATCGACAGTCTTTTCCCCTTCTGGTAGCAGCGGCCGTTCGAAAAGTATGGCCTGAAAACCTGCCGCTGTTTGTCCGCATCTCCTGTACCGACTGGGTTGATAACGGCTGGGACCTTTCCCAGTCCATCGATCTTTCAGGCCGGCTCAAGGTGCTGGGTGTTGATCTTATCGATTGTTCCAGCGGTGGAACCGTCCCTGATGCCCGGATTCCCGCCGGTCCCGGTTTTCAGGCCGTGTTTTCAGCAGCGGTCCGCAACACCGTCGGGATTGACACCGGAGCCGTTGGTTTCATCACATCACCTTTCCAGGCGGAACAGGTTCTGGTCACAGGGCAGGCCGATGCCGTTTTGCTGGGGAGAGAATTATTGCGGTCGCCTTACTGGCCGCTGAGCGCTGCGGCTGATCTGGGGGTTGATCTTCACTGGCCGGATCAATACAAACGGGCCAAACCTGTGTGAGCACATTACATCTTTCGGAGTAAAACCTTTTATTTACGCAACCCCAAGGGAATTACTATGAAAATCATCGATTCAACGGTTGTAAGCAAAAGTAAATTCGTGACGCTGGTTGCGGTGACGTATGAGGATCAGAAGGGTAACACCAAGCGGTGGCACATGGTCAGCCGGGGGGAGAAGCCGAAATGCATTACCGGCAAGATCCGGCGCCCTGATGCGGCGATCATTGTCCCTTATCACCGCCGGGAAAATAAGCTGGTGGTGATCAAGGAGTTCCGGATCCCCGTAGGCGGCTACCAGTACGGTTTCCCCGCCGGGCTATTGGACCCCGGCGAAGATCTTGCATCTGCGGCGGGCAGGGAGTTGCATGAAGAGACCGGTCTGGATATGGTGAGGGTAACCCGCTACAGCCCGGCCATTTTTTCCTCTGCAGGTATTACGGACGAGGCCATCGCCATGGTTTTTGCCGAGGTCGAGGGTACCCCCGGCATCCTCCACAATGAGGATTCAGAAGACATCCAGGTCTTTCTGATGGATCGGCATGAGGTGCGGAGCCTGCTGGACCGCAGCGATATCGTTTTCGGTGCGCGGTCCTGGCTGGTGATGGACGCGTTTGTGCGCATGGGTAAAGAGTATTTTGAATGAAATAACTTTCCCTTCCATGTCGAAACCCTTGACAAATAGATCGGAAAGCCGGAACGGGGTATAGATGAACAAGGAAAATGAGTGCAAACCGGATGCGGCTGTTTTACTGAAACTGGCAGAGATGCGAATGCCGTTTGGCAAGTACAAGGAGCGACGGCTGATCGATCTGCCCGAGCCTTATGTGGTCTGGTGGGCCCATAAAGGATTTCCGGAAGGACAATTGGGCGATATGTTGCGAATGGTTTACGAGATCAAAGTAAACGGTCTGGAATATCTTTTTAAGCCACTGAGGGATCTATAGATTCATCTGACTTCCCGCCTGAAAATACCCGCGTTTTTACCCTCGGACGTCACATATAGCGCCCTGCTGTCGGCGGCAAAACAGACGGCTTCACGCTGGCGCAGATCGCTGCGGTCCTGGGGAAGCGGGAGGGGGATGGTGACGGGATTTCCGCCCAATGACGCCGCCCACGATTCGTGATGCCTGCGTTCAAACAGGTAGGCGTGCTTGTAGGTGAGCACCACGGCATAACGGTTGTCGGGGGACAGGTCCAGAGAGGTGGGCTGGGATCGGAAAAATCCGTACTTTTGCATCAGATCTCCGTCCGAAGGCGGTGGGATTCGGCCGACCGTTCCGATTTTTTGAGCCGTCACCGGCCGGTCGCCGGGAGGCGGAAATAGCGGAACCTCGTACAGGAGTGGCGGATTGTCGCGTTTGGTGAGGATAAGGATGGTTTGTCCCACTGGGTCCACGGCCACAGCCTCTGCGTCATGTCTCCCGTCCGGATAGGAAAAGAGGATACGCCGGGCCACCGGGATTTCAGTCGGTTCCCTAAAGTGTTTTCCGCTAAGACGGGGTTCCTCGACGATGTAAAGTGTGTGGGTGTCATACCTCCTATCGTTGTCGCCGAAGTCCGCGATGAGGATCATGGGGCGGTCGGCACTCCGAAACATGTCCATTCCCTCCCAATCCCGGTTTTCAGCGCCAGCAACCCGCACCCGACCCCGGCTGCGGCCGTCACCGCCCAGGGCATACAGGAATGGCTCGTTGCCGCCGTCATTGATGGCCCAGAAAAGATCGCCGGCGGCAAGGGAGGGCTCCATACCGGAGCATTCGACAAGCCGGCGGTCCTCTATTTGCCCGATCCTTTTCACTCCTTGCGATGCAGGCCCGTCGTTTTGCGGACCCGACGGGTTTTTTTCTGCCCACGAGCAGCTCAGCAGGCTGAACAGGAATAGCGATAGCACCCATAGATATCTTCCGGGAATTATCATTCAGGCACCCTCACAGATGGATCTTGATTTGTAATGAATAGGGCCGTTTTTTAGAATCATGGGGCTGGCCCGAATAAAATATTTGCTGTCGCCTTATAATATGCTAAATCTTCATTTCCGGCAATAAGGTGGTGCATTAATGGCAGCCGGGAGTGAAATTTTCATATCTTGAAGGGTTGGTCGGGTTCAAATTTTCAATTAATTGTACCAGGGCTTAAACATCGAAAGGATCGGTATCATGGGTATTGAAATATTGGGAATCTCCGGGAGTCCGGTGAAAAACAGCAACACGGATCGACTCGTTAAAGCGGTATTGGAAGTATCCGGCCTTAAGTCCGAATTTGTGAAACTCAGCGATATTACCGTCCGGCCCTGCATCGCCTGTAAAAGATGCGTACCGGACAATGTCTGCAAGGTTCAGGATGATTTTCCGGGGCTTTCGGAAAAGATAAAAAATACCAAAGCGATGGTTTTGGGTTCATATATCCCCTATGGGCAGATAGATGGCTTTACGAAAGCGCTCTTGGAGAGATTCTGGTCGCTGAGGCATGTGAACAACCTGTTGAACGGCAAGCTATGTGCCACGATTCTGACCGGCCTGATTCCCGATGCCACAACTTATGTCAATCAGGCATTGGCGACGGAGTTGAGGGATTATGAACGGATGGAACTTGTCGGGCAAATTACAATCAGTGGAAATCTTCCCTGTTTGACGTGCGGCAGGGGAGACGAGTGCCGGATGAGCGGGTTGGAATTGATGTACGGACCCGATGCCAAGACATCCGATATCGACTATTCACGAGTTGAGGATCAGAGGGAAGTATGGGAAGAGGCGTTGCAAATCGGTTATCGGATGGGCAAACGGATCACCGCCTGAAATTTTCATTCTGAGATATCCAATATGTTGAGTTTCAGGCTGGAGAACGTGGCCAGCAGAAGACCGCCAGCCGCGGTGATAAAGGCCCATTCATATGATCCCGTGTGATCAAAGATCCAACCGGCCAGATAGGGGCCCGCAGCGGAGCCCAGACCCCAGCTGATCATGAGAATACCCATCATGGTGCCTACCTTGGCGGTTCCGAAAACGTCCGTCACCACGGCGATCACCGGCGGATCTCCTCCGCCGAAGGCCATGCCGAAGAGGACGGCGAACAGATAGATCATCCAGGGACGGTCGGCTGCAGCCAGAAAAATCATGCAAAAGGCCATGACCATCGTCAGGACGGCGATCAGCCGGCGTCGGTCCATCCGGTCGGCCACCACGCCCCCGGCCAGGCGTGACACTGCACTTATCCCTGTCATGATACTCATCACGGAGGCGGCCTGCATGGGCGCGAGCCCGATGTCCTGTGCCAAAGGGACAATATGGGTGACCACCATGTACAGGCAGAACGAAAACCAGAACCATACCAGGTTCAGGTACCAGAAGCTGCGGCTTTGGATCGCCCCGATGATGGAAAAGTCAGGTTTCGTATCGGGGCCGGCATCGGGATCTACTGCTAAACGGGGATCGCCGTCGGGTCCGGCCCCGATTTCTGCCGGGTCCTGCTTCAGCAGCAGGGCCCCCGGGATGATCAACATCCAGGCCATGATGCCGGTCACCACATAGGCGGTGCGCCACTGGTAGGCACCGATCAGCCAAGCGCTCACCGGCGCCATCGCCACTGTCCCCAGAGACGCCCCGGCACCCAGGATGCCCATGGCGGTGGCTCTTTTTCGGGTAAACCAGCGTGAGGCGGTGGACATGACGATGATGTACATTCCCCCGGTACCGGCCGCCAGCAGCACGCTGTAAGTGAAGTAGAGCTGCCACAGGGACTGTACCTGGGCGGTCAGGATAAGGCTGACGCCGCTGATCATCCCCATGATCACCACCACCGGTTTGGGTCCGTAGCGGTCCACGGCCCGCCCGCAGAGAATGGAAAATACACCCGTCAGCAGCAGGTACAGTGAAAAGGCCCCGGAGGTGGCGGCCCGGTTCCAGGAAAATTCCGATTGCAGGGATGAGAAGAAAACGCTGAACGAGTAACTGATGCCGAAACAGGTCGCCATCAGCAAGGTGCCGGCGGCGATGACGATCCAGCCATAGAAAATGTTGAAAGGACCGTTGCCGGCGGTGTCTACGGCTCGATGGTTAGGGGCAATGTCCATATGGTTTTCCCAAAACAGCGCCATGGTTGAACATACGTTGGTTGTGTCCATAAACAGCTAGCGGCGCGACTATGGCAGGAGTTGAGAGGGAATGTCAACGAAGGAAGACGAAAGGTTCGGATTTGGATAAAACCCCGCCGGTTCCCTGTTACGGAGAACCTGTGGGGTGCTGGGCCGTAATTCGTAATCCTTTTGCAGAGTTGACAAGCTCAATCGTTCCCAATGACGGCATGATCTGCAATTTCGCCGGGTCCATTGCCATAACGGCAGCGGCATCAGTTGAAAAGAGTGGATTGAAATCATGTGGCCGGCCTGCTATTGTAGGTATATGGATCAGCAATATCAGGCAGCCGGGCCACCCCATTCACGCTCATTTTTAAAGCGCGCCACAGTGACAATCCTGATGCTGAGTTGGGTGTTTGTTCTGCCCCTCTTTTCCCTTGCCCTGGCACAGGCCCCCCCGCGTCCATCAAAATCGCCGTAAAGGAGTTTCCGCCCTTTGTCTTCAAGGAACCCAGGGGGTTTGCCATCGATATGGCCCGGGCGATCTGCGAGAAGAACGGACTGACACCGGAGTTTGTCTATTATGATACGGTTCGGGAGGTGCTCGAGGCCGTAGAAACCGGTGCCTGCGACATCAACTTTTCCGGGATCACCATTACCGCCGAACGGGAGAAGAGGGTCGATTTTTCCCATCCTTTTTTTGATTCCGGACTCATCGTTGCCGTCATGGAAACCCAAGACAACCGTTCGCTCGACTTTGTGGTGCATATTTTGAAGGTGATCGGTTACTCTCTTTTGGTCTTTTTTATCGGGCTTACGGTGGTGGCCCATATGATCTGGTTTCTTGAAAAAAGCGACGCAGACCCCAGGAGTTTTCCCACCGATTACAAAAAGGGAATCATGGATGCCTACTGGTGGGCGGTGGTCACTATGACCACCGTCGGTTATGGCGACAAATGTCCGAAAAAAGTCATCGGCCGCATCATCGCTTCGGTCTGGATGATTATCGGCATCATCTGGTTTGCCGCCTTCACGGCGTCCCTGTCATCGACATTGACCTTAAATCGCATCGATCATGGGGAGATCAAAGGGCTTTCGGACCTCGGCAGCAAAAGCGTTTCGGTGATCAAGGGGACCACCAGCGAGAACTACATGCGCTATCACGATGTGACCGTCATGCTGGCCGAAACCCTGGATGACCTGATCAAAAGCCTTAAAACCGGTGTCGTCGATGCCATCGTGTATGATGCCCCCGCATTGATGTACATTGCCAAAACAGATCCGTCGATACGGGTGGTCGGTGAGATGTTCGATGAGCAGCGATACGGTGTGGTATTTCCCCAGGGCGCTAAGAATTCCCTAAAAGAGACGTTCAACATCGGCATTCTCGAAATACAGAATAGCGGTGAATACCGGGAACTATACAACAAATGGTTTTGATTGAAGTGACGAAAGTCGAAGGGAATCGAGGATGTCGAACATCGCGCTGAAGGAGGTCGATAGGGTTGAAATTACCGTTCTGGTAGACAATGTCAGCGATCTGCTCCTGGAAGATTCAGACACGATCAAACGGCTGCGGGTTTTACCGCCCAATGCCCCCCTTGCCGAGCCTGGGTTGTCCTGTTTGATCACCGTCACCGAGGGGGTGGAATCCTCCACCGTTTTGATGGACACGGGAATCTCGGGGACCTGCCTGAAACACAACGGGGAGATGCTGGCCTCTAGCCTCGGTGTGATGACCGGAGCGGTCCGGCAACGGCTCGAAACGGTGGAAACCATCGTGTTGAGCCACGGCCATTTCGATCATTTTTCGGGGTTGACTGCGTATCTTCAGGAAATGGGGAAAGAAATGACGGTGGTCGTGCATCCCGGGGCATTCGTGGATCGGCGACTCAAGGTTGGCCCCGATGCTTATGTGGAGATGCCGGCGATGGTGCAGGCGGAGATGGAGGCGGCCGGGGCGATTTTCGACATACGGAGCCATGCCTCCACCCTTGCCTCGGATCGCATCCTCGTCACCGGAGAGGTGGCACGCACCACCGGTTTCGAGAAAGGATCACAGGGTCTTGAAGCCTGCCTTGACGGCGCCTGGGTAAATGATCCCTTTGAAGACGACCAGGGAATCGCCATGAAAATAAAGGGAAAGGGACTCGTGATCATCGGCGGATGCGCCCATTCCGGCATCATCAATATTGTTGAACATGTCAGGAGGATCACAGGGACCGGGGCGGTGCATGCGGTGATCGGCGGTTTCCACCTGGGCGGGCAGAGCAAGGCGGTGATCGAATCCACCGTGCAGGCCATGAAAGCCATCGGTCCCGATCTCATCGTGCCCATGCATTGCACGGGGTGGCAGGCGATCCAGCGGTTTGCATCGGAGATGCCCGACCAGTTCGCATTCAACAGTGTGGGCACAACTTATTTGTTGGGTGACTGAACATGGATGCATTTCCTGAGAAGGGGCCATGGGCCGGCGCGAATAAGAGCCCTCTATTTTAGATTTTTGATTTGAGATTGAAGATTTGGCGGTTCAGACGCAGTTAAAAAAGAAGGGATGATTTAAATTGTGTTGGTTGAAGACTGCGTGAAGATATCGTTCCGTACGGGCCGGAAAATGGGAGACCGATTTTGGACGATGGGAAAAGAGAAAAACTGAAACTTCATGTGCGGGATAAGATAGAAGGATTGAAGGAAGATATTGCGGCTTATAAACTGCGTACCCTGCCGGTATCGCCGGATAATGCCATCGGGCGGATCTCGCGCATGGAGGCGATCAACGACAAAAGCATCTATGACGCCGCCCTGAACAAGGCGCTTCAGACGTTGCCGAAACTGGAACGCTTGTTGACAATGATCGATGATCCGGAATTCGGGTTATGCCGCGAGTGTGAGGAACCGATCCCGTTTGGCAGATTGATGATCATGCCCGAGTCCGATCTTTGCGTTCACTGTGCCGGGTTTCTGGAAGGGTAGGGATTATTAACTTACCGGAGTTGAGAAAAAGAAGACTGAAAGGAGAACCGGGATGAATTTCCACAAGACCAGACTGATCTATTTTTCCCCCACTCGAACGACGAAAAAAATAATGGAAGGGATCTCCCTCGGCATACAGGCAGACACTACAGCCCATATGGACCTGACCGCCCTTGACGCCAGGTCCCAAATTGGCGGCACCATCGGCGACGACCTTGTCGTCTTCGGTGTTCCCGTCTATGCGGGGCGGGTCCCCAAAGTTGCGGCCGAGGGCCTTTCGAAACTGAAAGGGAGCAATGTGCCCTGCGCCGTTGTGGTCGTTTACGGGAACCGGGAATATGAAGATGCCCTCCTGGAGCTAAGAGATCTGGTATCCAAGGCGGGCTTTACGCCCATCGTCGGCGGGGCGTTTATCGGGGAGCATTCCTTTTCAACGGAAGAAAAACCCATCGCCCCCGACCGGCCCGATTCGGATGATTCGGATGCAGCCAAACGATTCGGAGAGATGATCCGGAAAAAGCTTTCAGGAATCGATACCCTGGATGGGTTGCCGCCATTGGAGGTACCGGGAAACTTTCCTTACAAGGAGCATCCCAATCGCCCCCCCATCTCTCCTGCCACCCGGGAAGAGCCGTGTATCCTCTGCGGCGAGTGTGTGGCTGTGTGCCCCACGGAGGTGATTACCTTAAAGGATTCCGTGGAAACGGACGCAGAAGGGTGTATCATCTGTTGTGCCTGCGTCAAGGCCTGTCCCACAGGGGCGCGAGTGATGGCGGCGGAGCCGATCCTTCAGATTGCCGACTGGCTGTATACCAACTACAGCGAGCCCAAAAAGCCCGAAATGTTCGTCTGAAGATGGATCCTGTACATCCCTGCGTTGCATAAATTTACATTATCCATGAATCCAGAGTTACACGAACTTATTACAGTAATTGGACAGATACTGGATGCTCGATTCTGGATAAACAGAAACGCTCCGATGGTGGCATCGAAAATATCCAGCATCCAGCATCCAGAAACCAGGATCAGTTTACGCCGACAGCGGATTTCCCCATAATCACCGCATATCAAAATATAAGATTTATGCAACTATGAGGTAAATAGAGGCCTCCCAATGAAAAAGCTGCCAACCCGAATCGTGGTTTGGGGTCTTGCCTTGATGCTGGCCGGTTCGGTTATCGGCAACATTGTCGGATACCGGACGGTCTACAGGGTTTATGACCAATTTAACGATGTGCGGCTGGACCCTTTGGGAGAGAATAGCCGACGGTCTGAATCGACGTCTTCCGGTTACCGGGATGTCGTTCTTCTGGGGGATTCCCATGCGGAAAACTGGCAGTATAAAGTAGGCGATGCCTTTAACCTGGGAATAGCGGGGCAGACCTCCGTCCAGGTTCGCATACGTTCGGACGTTTACCGGGAAGATCTTTCCGGAAGGCGCCTCATCGTGATGGCGGGGGGAAACGACCTCAAAAGCCTCAGTACCAATACCCATCGGAAAGAGGCCGTTGTCGGGCGCTGCCTGTCCTCCCTTGACGCCATCGTCTCCAACCACCGTGGCCGGTTTGAAGAGATCGTATTGGTCACGGTGCCCCCGGTGTTTTCAATGCCGCTGGAATACCGTTTTCTTCATTCCCATGTGATCGACAGCGCACACCGGGAGCTCAACCGGGGCATCCGCAGGCTTGCGGCAAAAAGGAAAGTCAGGCTTCTGGACGCTTATGCGATCCTGAGTGAGAAAAAGGAGACCGAAACGCTGTCCAAGGACGGCATCCATCTCAATGCCACCGCCTATCGCTACCTGGAGGCGGCGCTTTCGGGCGGGATAATCCACGCTCAATCGGCAGAGGAAGCCACACCCTGAAATGGCAACAGGACCGGCCCTGCACATCCGATTGCCCGGCGCGTTCACTCCTTGACTTCTTTTACAGGAGCCTTACTCGTTTATGAATGGTTTTGTTTTCCATTGAGACCCGGATCTTCCGGGTCTGACGCGTTACTCAAAACGGAGACCCGCTCCAGTGAAAAATACCACCGGCATGAACGAGAACGGATCGAGCTATTTTTTGATTGCCACCGGCTGCCTGCTATTGCTGCTCTCTTTCGGGTTTCGCTCCAGTTTCGGGTTGTTTGTCCGGCCCATCACCGAAGCCAACGGCTGGGGGCGCGAGACGATCTCCATGGCTCTGGCCATCCAAAACCTCGTCTGGGGGATCGTGGCTGTATTTGCCGGTGGATTGGCCGACCGCTTCGGCAACGTCAAGGTCGTGGTGGCCGGAACCCTGGTGTATTCCCTGGGAATGGTTACGATGGCCGGTGTGGACAGCCGGTGGATGCTGCACAGTTCGGCGGGCATTTTGGTGGGGGCCGGCATTGCCGGCACCTCTTTCGGTATTGTGCTGCCGGCCATGGCCAGGGCGGTGGGTGAAGAAAGGCGCCAGATGGCATTGGGACTGGGCACGGCTGCCGGTTCCTTCGGCCAGTTTGCCGTCGTTCCCCTGGCTCAGCAGATGATCGATGGCTTTGGCTGGATCACCGCCCTGAACGTCCTGGCGGCGGCGGCCCTGGTCATGGCGTTGTTGGCCATTCCTCTGGCACCCTACTCGGGAAAAGGGGAAATCACTCCCATCCAAAAGGATCAGACCGTCTCCGAAGCTTTGCAGGAAGCCCTGCACCATCGCTCTTTTCTCCTGCTGGTGACCGGATTTTTTGTGTGTGGTTTTCATGTGGCCTTTATCACGGCCCACATGCCGGCTTTTTTGGTCGACAAGGGATTTGATGCCCAATTGGGTGCCTGGAGCATCGCCATTATCGGGCTCTGCAACGTGGTGGGCGCTTTTCTTTCCGGTATCTGGTCCGGCCGGATATTCAAACGCTATCTGCTGGTGGGCATTTATATCGGCCGTGGCATTGCCATCACCCTCTTTTTGCTGATCCCCATGACCCTGCCGTCGGTACTTTTCTTCAGCGCGGTGATGGGGTTTTTGTGGCTGGCCACGGTTCCGCCCACCTCCGGACTGGTGGCGGTGATGTTCGGCACCCGCTACATGGCACTGCTCTACGGCATTGTCTTTTTGGGTCACCAGATCGGCAGTTTCAGCGGCGTCTGGCTGGGGGGCTGGCTGTATGACCGCAGCGGCAGCTACGACGGGGTCTGGTGGCTGGGTGTGGCATTCGGCATCATGGCCGCGGTGGTGCATTGGCCCATTGAGGAGCGGCCCGTCGGGCGGCTGGTTGCCGAAACTCCATAAGTGTGGATCCGCCGACGAAAACGGGTAGGGGTATATTCAAGATGACCATCGGCATCATTTACTGCGAAACATTGGCGAGCGAAATTGAGATACTTGCAGGGGAGATTCCCCAAATCGGTTGTCTTGAGAAAATGCCTTGGGACTTGCATATCGATCCGGAGAAACTCCTGAACAAGGTGCGGGAAAAAATAGAGCACCTCCAGAACCGGGTCGACGTGATCATCCTGGGTTACGGCCGATGCCAGTCCCTTGGCCGGTTGGGAAGTGATTTCAAGGTACCGGTTCTTAGGCCGGACGCAGAGGACTGTATCGGGATTCTACTGGGACAGGAACGCTATAATGCGGAACTGGAAAACGAACCGGGAACCTGGTTTCTCTCTCCGGGATGGACGAAAATGGGAACCGATTTTGTATTTAGAGAGCTGCAAATCAGTCCTCTGGGTTATAAAAAGGAGATCGATCCGCTGCAGCTCGCCCGCCGCTTGTTGGAAGGATTCACACGTGCGCTTTACATCGATATGGAGCTGGGCCGCGATGGGGAAGATTTACCGGCCAGGGCTCGTTGCATTGCCGCCGACCTGGATTTGAGGCTGGAGAAAACCCGGGGCTCATATGCCGTATTGAATAATATCATAGAAAAAGCCCTGGCTCTTGACAGTGCAGGGCGGGACCGGTGAAATGGAAGAAAAAATCGTAAGAATAGCGGAGATGATCAAAGAGGGTGGCCGGAATATCGTCTTTACGGGGGCGGGCATATCCACCGAAAGCGGTATTCCGGACTATCGCAGTCAGGGCGGTATCTGGGACCGATTCCGGCCGGTCTATTTCGACGAATTCATGTCCTTCAGAGAAGCCAGGGAGGAGTACTGGCGGCGATGGACGGAGCTCTACCGGGGCCTTCTTCAGGCCGACCCCAATCCCGCACACCGGGCGGTGGCCGAACTGTGCGACGCAGGACTTCTGGATGCGGTCATTACCCAGAACGTAGACGGCCTTCATCAGGCTTCCGGCGTTCCCGATGACAAGATCATCGAACTGCACGGCAACACCCGGCGAATTCGTTGCATGCACTGCCAAAAGTTAACCTCCACAGAGGAAGTCTGGGAGCGTATGGCCGAGGGTGACAAAGCACCGGAATGCTCATGCGGCGGCTACCTGAAACCGGACACCATCTCTTTCGGCCAATCCATGCCTGTGGCAGAAGTGGAGAGGGCCGCAAAACTATCGAGTACCAGTGATTTCTTCATGGTGGTGGGGTCGACACTGCTGGTACAGCCGGCGGCCCATATGCCCTTTTACGCCAAGAAAAATGATGCCCGGCTTGTGGTCGTCAACCTTTCCGAGACCCCTTGCGACGAGATCTGCGACGTTCTCATCCGGAAAGAGGCCGGGAAGGTGTTGCCCGCGATAGTCGAAAGTGTGAGGGCAAAAGGCGGGGGGCGCCGGGTTATGACCTAAGGTCCTCTTGGCTATATAAAATCCGGCCCGGGGGGCAGGGCTTTGGTTTGTTGGAATAAAACGGATTTGAAATGACAGACCTTCCGGTTGAAACAATATTAGAAAAGTTAAGCGACACCCTGCAAAAAACTCCCTGCGCCGTGCTGCAGGCACCGCCCGGGGCGGGCAAAACCACCCGGGTGCCGCTGGCTATATTGGAGCGGACGTGGCTGTCCGGCCGGCGGATTCTGATGCTGGAGCCGCGCCGGCTGGCCACCCGGGCTGCAGCGGCACGGATGGCGGCCAGCCTGGGGCAGCGGGTGGGCGAGACCGTGGGGTATCGCATGCGAATGGAGAGCCGGGTGTCTCCAAAAACCCGCATCGAGGTGTTGACCGAAGGGGTGCTCACTCGCCTGCTGCAGCGTGATCCGGGGCTTGAAGGGATCGGACTGGTGATTTTCGACGAGTTCCACGAACGCAGTCTGGCAGCGGATCTGTCTCTGTCCCTTTGCCTGGATATCCAGGGGGTTTTAAATGAGTCCCTCCGTTTGCTGGTCATGTCTGCCACCCTGGATTCACAGCCTCTTTCACGGATAATGAACCATGCACCGGTGGTTTCATGCACCGGGAAACAGTTTGAAGTGGAAACCGTTTACATCGGACCCGGCCGGGCATCCACCCTGGCCCGGAATACGGCCGACACCATTTGCCGCGCTCTCAGGCGTTATTCCGGCAGCCTTCTTGTCTTTTTACCGGGTGCACCGGAAATTCGAAAGGTGCAGGGGATGCTTGAAAAATCGGATTTAGGTGCCGAGTGCCGGGTGGCCCCGCTTTTCGGCAACCTGACCCGGGCGGAGCAGCAGGCGGCTATCAATCCTTCTCCTGCAGGCCAGCGTAAAATCGTTTTGGCCACCGATATCGCAGAAACCAGCCTGACCATCGAAGGAATCGAGGTGGTGGTTGACGGTGGCCATAGGCGGGCGCCCCTGTTCGATGTCTCCAGCGGCATGACCCGTCTGATGACCCTTCCGGTGTCCCGGGCTTCGGCCGATCAGCGTCGAGGCCGTGCCGGGCGGCTGGGGCCGGGAGTCTGCCTCAGGATGTGGGATCAAAACCGCCATCCGCTTCTGTCCCCACACAACCGGCCCGAAATTCTGGAGACCGATCTCACGCCTTTTGCCTTGGAGCTGGCTGTGTGGGGGGTGAACCATCCCGGACAACTCAGGTGGCTTGACCCGCCGCCCGAGGCGGCTTTCCGCAGGGCCCGGCAGCTTTTGGGGGAACTGGGAGCGCTCGCTCCCCTTGACACCGGGCAGGAAACAGTGACCGAACATGGACGGCAGATGGCGGAACTGGCCGTGCACCCGCGTTTGGCGCACATGCTTCTGATGGCACGTGAAGCGGGTGCCGGCGCCCCGGCCTGCCGGCTGGCGGCGTTGCTGGGCGAGCGCGATTTTATCCGGTTCAGGCCCGGCAGCCGGGACGCCGATCTGGGTTTGCGGCTGGAGGTGTTAGCGACAGTTGCTGCGGGCGCAAGGTTTGACCATGGGGAGCTTGACATCGATGCCGGCGTCTGCCGCCGAATTCTCAAAACCGCCGGGCTTCTTCAAAAAAGGTTGAAAACAAATTCAACTGCATCGGACCGGGTCGATGCGGGGATGCTTCTGGCATGGGCATACCCCGACCGCATCGCCCGTCAGCGCAACGGTAGCCGGCGCCGTTACCTCATGACAAATGGCAGGGGGGCTTGTTTTACTGATTACCAGCCCCTCTGCGCACAGACCCATCTGGTCGTGGCGGCTCTGGACGGGGACCGCCGGGAAGCCCGAATTTTCCTGGCGGCGGGCTACAACGAGGCGGATCTGCTGGAGCAATATGGAGACAAGATCCGGGAAGAGCAGCAGGTTCAATGGGATGCATCGACAAAGGCCGTTACCGCCGTGAGGCTGCGAAAGCTGGGGGCCTTGACCCTTACGAAGGTCCGGATTGACGGATCGTCGGAGGACTTGCAGGTACAGGCGGCCATGGCGGACGGCATCCGCCGGCAGGGACTCTCATGCCTGCCCTGGACCCGGCTGCTGCGAGCCTGGCAGGCGCGGGTGCTTTTTCTACGGCGTCTTCTCGGTGCCGGCGAGGGGTGGCCGGACCTCTCCGGCCAGGCCCTTATCGATACCCTCGAGATATGGCTGGGGCCCTATCTTGACGGCATCACACGGCTGAAACAACTCGGCGGCATCGATCTGAAGAGCGCTTTGCAAGGCCATTTGAGCTGGCGCCGTCAACGCCTGCTGGACCGGCTGGCCCCGACGCACCTGGACCTGCCCAGCGGAGCCCGGGTGCCCATCGATTATCAGGTCGATCCCCCGACAGTATCCGTGCGTATTCAGCAGATGTTTGGTGAAACCCGGACGCCTGAGATCGCCGGCGGCCGGCAACCTTTGCTGTTGCATCTCCTTTCCCCGGCTGGCCGGCCCATGCAGATCACCTCCGATCTGGCCGGTTTCTGGGAAGGCAGCTACAGCGACGTCAAAAAAGACTTAAAAGCCCGCTACCCCAAACACCCCTGGCCGGACGACCCGCTCGCAGCCGCTCCCACCAATCGCGCCAAGCCGCGCTCTTGAAATCTGGTTACTTTTTCGGATGGTCAGGAATCAATTTAAAAAACAACTGGAGAGGCGGCTCGAAAATCCACACGTGGAAACATCACGGCTCAGGGGCTACAGAAACCTTTACAAAATAAAACTCATATCCCTGGGGTATCGACTAACCTATGTTGTCAAGGAAAATGAAATTACCATTTTTATCGTCAGTGTGAGACGTAGAGATAAGATCTACGAATTGCTGACAGACAAACTTCCTGATTCATAGCGACGGGACGTGCACCTCCAGTTTCCCAACCAAAACAAATTGGTCGTAATTATTCAGTATCCTGATGACGTGACAAAGGGTCTAACCACTCAGCGGAAAAGCGGTTCCTGACCCTTCCAGGAATCGAATTCCCGGGGGAGTAGTTTCAGGATCTCTTTGCCCGACATGCTGAACAGGTCGTAGGTGACGTCCAACTGCTGGATGACGTGAATGAAACGGTGGAAGGTGCCGGGATTCTGTTTTCTCAGAAGCGTTCCCCGCTTGGGCCGGCGGGTTTTGGGATTGAAGTAGAGATGATGGGCTGCCTCGACCACCGATCGATTTTGGATGAGGCTCTGCCTTGCGAGAAGTTCATGGTGGAGCCGGCTCTCTTTCGACAGCGGCGTGTAAAGAAACAGGGCGGAAAGGTCCGGGCCCAACCCGTAAACGGAATAGACCAGGTAGGCGCCGCCCAACAGATGTCGATGTCCGGAACGGAAACCGGGTTCCAGGATGTGCCGGTAGTCCCGGCCGGGCTTTCGGTGGCCTTCGGCGTCCTTGGGACAGACCTGGTCGAAATAATAGAGGGACATCCAGCTCCAGAGCCCCACGTCCGATTCGAGGCCTTCGAAGGCCGCCTCCCGGAACAACTCGTCCGCCGCCGCTGCAAAATCCAGGGCCGAGGCAAACGTAAGCGGTTCCACCGACTTTTGAAAGCCGGCGGGCTCGGAGGTTTCCGGGTCCGTCAACAGGTCGTCGGGGCGCTCCATGACCGCGCCGCTACGCAATGCTTCGAGATAGGAACGGAACCGGGCCACACCCGCCGCTGTCAGTCTTCGTATGTCGCAAGATGCATTCATAGAACCTGGGTCACGGATTGGTTGAACAGTTCAAGGGCGTTGCACTGGGCACAGAAAACTTCCACCGCGGTTTCGATCCAGTCGACCTGTTCTGCCCTCGATGCCGTCGAGGGTGGACGCATTTCCGGATAGGCGCACACCAGCTTCAGCCACTGACTCGGCCAGTCGTCATCGCAATCCGGATCGGTGTGCCGGTTCTCCAAAACAATGCGTTTGAGTATCTGCCGCAACACTTCCGGATAGACCAGGGCCATGAAGCGGCTGTCGGTACCGGCAATGAGGCCGATCTCCGCCGCCCGGGTGTTCAGGCGCAGAACCGGCCAGTCTCCGTCCAGGTCAAGCTGCCAGATACGATGGCCCAGGTCCTCGTACTCCACGTACAGAAGCGACTGGCCGCCGATCTCCACATCGCCGACGCTGGCCGGTCGGATTCGATCCAGGGCGGCAAGGATTCTGCCGCGGTGGGGATGTTTTCCCACCACCTTTACCCGGAACAAGGGGATAACGGTTTCGGGAAAACGATTCAGGTACCGGTCGGCGGGCACCGACAGACGGAAGACAGTGCCGTAGGCATACCGCTGGTAGGAATAGCGATGGTAGGCTTCGACAAAAACCGATGCGTTTTCCGGAAGCCCGAGGCCATCAAATCCCAGGCGCATATTGAAAAAACGCCGGTTGTTCCCGTCCGCCAGGATATCCACCCGAACCCCGGACCGTCTTATTTTTTTACGGCCGGTATAGTTCAGTTTTCGGATCATATAGACGTTCCCCTTTTCAGGGTGTTACCCGCACCCGGAGGTCCCGGTGCGGGTCGAATCCCGTTACCGTGATCCTGAAATCGGTGTTCCGCACCCATAACTGGATGAGATTCAATTGCGCCATCACCAGCCTGGCTCCCCGGGTCTGCACCTTCAGCGGAGGGGCCGACAGATCGAAATCCAGCCGGGTGTATTGCTTAAAGGGGTTGCCGCTGCGAACCTCGTAGGCCATCCGAATCGTGACAATGGGCGGTACACGGCCATTGTCCGCCCTGGGAGTCAGGGCAAAGCCCCCTTTTATCTTCTGTATCTGAATGGTCGCCGTGGTGCCGCCGCCGGCATACGGAACGGCCGGTGACCGCGGCCCCTCTTCCTCGCCGGAACCGGGTTGGTCTCCCCGTGTCCCGGCACCTGGTTCGGTTGTGGGCAGGGCAAACAGATGGCGCAGGAGGTTCACATCGCGACCCTTCCGGGGCCGTGTGAGAATTTTAACGATCTCCCTGGGGCTGGATTTGATAAAGTCCAGCGTCGACGGACCCAGGCGGTATTTTCGTTTGAACTTCTTCGAGTTGCGCTCCCACTCCGTATGGGCAGGATTTTCCGCATCCCCGAGAAACCCGGACAACACCGGATCGGTAACCGAGACGATGGCTCGCATCCCTTTGTGCCGGAGTGAGGAGACCTCGGGGATGGTAATTCCCTGCCGAATGAAGTGGTCCTCGGCCCGGTCCAGTTTGTCATCGATCTCCACGAATACGAAAAATCCGGTCGGTAAAAAGTCCCTGGAATCCGCCTTCTGGATACTGACCGGCACATGAAACCCGACCCGCGCCCGGCTGTTGAAACGGTCCCGCAGCTCGGCGAGGGCTTCCGGGTCGAACAGGGCTTCGCGCAGTTTCGGCGCCCGTCCGGCAGAGGGGGCCTGTAAATGCGTTAACCGCTTTTTCTCCTGACGGATGGACCATCTGGCAAAATCGAGAAGTCCCCCCATATGCCGCCAGGCCGGGTTTTTCGATTTTTTGAAAAATTTCTCCAGAGTCAGGTCGTCCAGGCGGGTTGTTTTACCCGCCGACCGGAATTCGACAATGAGACCGGCGGCCAGGATCGGATAAAAATAGTGGCGTACGGCGGAGACCAGGCAGTCGTTGTAGGTCACCTCCCGGTCCGGGAAGGGAATGAGAATACTCAGGCCCGGTTTCCGGTCACGATTCATGGCAAAGGTCACTGCAAATCGTGCCAGGAAATCGGTGTCTTCAACCGGGAGCGGCAACCCGTTTTCCGCCACCCCGAAAAAGCCGTAGGGGGCATATCTGCGTCCGTCGAGTTTGTGAATCTTAAGGGCGGATTGGCCCATGAGCATCATACGCCCGTCATCTCTCCTCACGGTAATCCCAAGGATCGCGTTGATACGGGAAACCGCCTGAAAAACCGTTTTGCCGAGTCCCCACCGGCCAAGATCCGTACTGGTTTTTCGCGTACGCCCGATGTTGCGCCAGAAGTAGAAAAAATCATTCCGGGTCACATCATCGTCCAGGTCGTCGAACTGCCGGACGTCGCCCTGGAGACCCCGGGTATGGTAATCCTCGATGAGCAAGTGGCTGAAGGCTTCATCCTCAACCGGAATATCCTGTAAACCGGAATGACTGCTGAGAAGATGGGGAAAAAGCCCATCGAGGTACTGCCTGCGGGCCGTGTCGGCTTCCGGCGTCGCCGGCCCGGAAAAAGAGAACCGGACCGTGACAGGCCCCTCCCCGCTTCCCGCATCCAGGGAATTCTGGATCGCCTCCCGTACCAGGGCATCGGTTACACTGCCGATGGCCTCGGTCGTGAAAAACTCCTCTTCTATGGGGTCGATGTTGATTTCACCGGGATTCATTTCCCGGAATCGCCATCGGGCGTCAAACGGCATACAAACGGTCCTTTCAAATAAGGAGGCTCAACCGGCGGTCCGGTTATTCCTGAATTCCATCACGGGTGTTCTCCTTCGATCTCCCAGGTATTGGCCGGTGACGACAACCTTCCCTCATTTCTTCCTTTTTTTAGACCCGTTATCAGAAACATCCACTTTATTACGTGGATGTTTCTGACACCTACGGGTCTTATCCAGCTCTACCGGGTTGGTTGGAAAAACAACCGGAACGCAGATGGGGCCGGGTCGATGCTGTAGGCTTATGCAATATAAACGACTCCCGAAAAGAATACAATCTTGCCAGGTGTTTTTCAGCGATTTTCGGTGAACAGTCCCATCTCGTTTCAACAGATGCCCAATGGTCGATTTTCAAAATGCCATTCGCGAACCGGAGATTTACCGGAACTTGACTATGTCTATTGGTATACCTAATTATCGGTGATAACTGACTCAGGAATTGATCCAGTCGTAAAAAGTTAAGAAAATTCGTACAGCCATATGACGCGTTTCGGGAAAATGTATGCGCTACACATTACTTATAACGCCCGTGAATGCGACTCTTTGCGAAATGATCCGGATGCCATATGACTGTGGTGACTACCTGATTGCACGACCCGATGAGGTCGCAGGGGAAAGCACTGTCTGGTACGCATCGTTTTGGGATTTCTGCGCCGTTTATTTGAGACAGCGCTTCGGGACGAACTATTGCCTTTCGCTAGGGCAATCCCTGCTGCTTCACATGGGTATATCCATCCAAACATGGACGGTAACGGCCGCATGGGCCGATTTGTCATGAACGTCATGATGGCCGCCGGCGGGTTTCCCTGGACGGTCATACCGGTTGAAAACCGCGATGATTATATGGATGCCCTAGAAAGCGCCAGCGTCAGGCAGGACATCTCGCCGTTTGCCCGTTTTCTTGCAGGCCTGCTTCAAGAGCCGATATCAAATAGTGCTGACCGATAAATAGCAGGGGAAGGGGTTTGAACCGTCCAATTGCTGTGTGTCGCCCAAGGGGTGGATTTTCATACAGCATGGGTATGGGGTAGTATGCCAAGGACAGCGTACAGCAAATCAGGCATTATAATTAATGTCAATGTGTAGTGACCCTCATGTTTTTCTGACTCTCATGTTTTTCAATCTTGTTTGTTTTGTCCGGGATTCTCCGGAATATGCAGCCTAACAATTTTCAGCCTGTTACATTCAAGAACCAGCTAAAGTTGGGCACCGAATAGCCAATAATAAAGTAAGTTTGTTACTATCATGTTGTGATTAAAAGGCCTATCATTATGAGCTCCAAAACCGTTCTGGTAGTTGAGGACAGTAATTTTATTGCCCGAGCTATTGCATTGCGTATTCAAAGAGATCTCGGGCACGAAGTGGTGATCGCCGATTCCTTTGCGGTTACTTCGGAGCTTTTTCAAAACCCAAAGTTTTCACCGTTTGCAGCGATCGTCGATTTGGTACTTCCTGATGCAGAAGAGGGTCAGAAATACAACGATCCATTTTTTGAAACTTAAGGGAGGAGTTCATGAAGTGCAAGAAGATACAGACAATGACCCTTCAGCTGTTTTTGATAATAATGATAACTGGGTTGACATCCTTGGCGGCAGCCGGTGATGTCAAAAAAGTCATTCTGATAGAAACAATGCCGGTTCCGTCAGTCTTAACACATTCTCGATGGTTTCAATTTCAACTGAAACAGATGGGATTTGAACGAAGTAAAAATTTAAAATTGACAATCTTAGAAGCTAACGGTGATAGACAGCTGGCTGAAAAACTTTTGAAGACTGAATTGGCTGGGGGAAATCCGGATTTGGTCGTAACGATTGCGACCCTTGCTTCACAAACAGCTGTAAAACTGCTTAAAGACACAGATGTCCCAATCCTGTTTTTTCAGGTCTCCGATCCAGTTGGTGCGGGTTTGGTGAAACAGATTAATGCGCCGACTGAAACAAATATAACCGGAAAGGTGTTCACTGTTAACAGAGATGCTAAAATCGAGATGCTTTTTCAACTTGTGAACCAGATAGCTGCCCATCGGCCGGTTCGATTCGGTTACATTCACTCAACTTACCCCTCTTCTCTCGGAGATATAAGAGAGTTAAAATCGGTTGCGAAAAGGCGCGGAGATGTTCATTTTGTATCCTATGAGATCGAATACAGAAATGTCCCGGAAGGTTTGCCTGCTATGATCGACGACACAAAAAAGGGAATTAAAGCGCTGGAAGGAAAAGTCGACTTTTGGGTAGAACCTTCAGGTCCTTTGGGAGAATCCTTTGAATATACGCAGACGATACTTAAAAACTCGACCATTCCAATTGCATTTGGGGCCAAGCTGGAAAGTGTGAAAAGGGGCGCTCTAATGCATGTTACACCGAACATGGAAGCAAGTGGCCGAGAAGCCGCCCGGCTGGCGGGTGCAATACTCAGAGGGAAAAATCCTGGAACGATTCCGGTAACCCCGCCCTCAAACTTTGACCTGGGGATTAATATAACAACGGCCCTAAAACTAAAAATCGTTATACATCCTGATCTCCTTCAACTTGCTGGCAAAAATGTATACAGATAAGTTAGGAAACGATGAAGATTCAGACTAAAATCGGATTGGGCCTCCTTCCTTTAGTTTTATTATCCATCACCGTTTTGGGATCGTGGTCTATTCGTATTACCACTAACGGAATTGAGAAGTCTGCTTTTCAACATATGAATACCCTTTTAGACTCTTATGTGGACGACAAAATCAGAGATCCGCATCGTTTGCTGGTCAGAAATCTACTGGATAACGAAGAATCATTTATCACGGATTATCAGAGACTTGCTGCCAAATCGGCAGAAGAGTTGGAATTGACTAAAACCGGTCATATTTTTGTCTTGAATGCAGATGGGAAATTCGTTTTCGGCAACAAAAAAATTGACCCCCGATTGATAGAATCCGTATGGGGAAAACATTCGGTCAGCATAGCAGATGGAACTGCAGCCAAGTTAACAGGGCATCATCATGCTTTAAACACCGGCGCTGTTTATGCCGCACGCTATTTTGAACCTTGGGAATGGGTCATTTTTTATGCCACGGCAGACGATGGGATTCTTGCGGCTAAACAGGCGATTCGAAATGTAACCATTCTGATAGCCGTTTTTTGCGCAGCTACTTCATGGCTGCTTATTTTCTTTGTAATTCGCAATTTTCTTATCAGGCCGGTAGGAATCCTCCAAAATGCAGCTTCAAAAATTGCCAAGGGGGAAACAATCACCAACATTGATGTCAATTCCCAGGATGAACTTGGAGAATTAACCCGCAACATGGAGTTTATGGCCAAAGCCATTCAGGAACATCAAGCCGAACAAAAGGTGTGGCAAGAAAAGCTTGAAACGAAAGTAAAAGAACAAACCAAACATTTGACAAAAGAAATTGATGAACGCAAGCAGGTTGATAAGGCGTTGCACGAAAGCGAGAGATTTCTTTCTGCGGTTTTTGATTCGATTCAGGACGGTATCAGCGTTCTCGACAATGAAATGAAGGTTGTTCGCGTGAATCAAGCTATGCGAGACTGGTATGCTTACGCGCTTCCCTTGGAAGGAAAGCGATGTTATGAAGTGTATCATGGACGCGAAAAAGCATGCGATGTTTGTCCGGTCCTTCGCTCGACCCAAACCGGAAAAATTGAAATGAACGAGGTTCCGCTTATTCAGCAGGATGGCACTCCCGGCACACTGGAACTTTTTGCGTTTCCAATGCTTGACGATTCTACCCAGGTCGTAGGCGTCGTAGAATATGTCCGTAACATCACAAAACGCAAGCATGGTGAAGTGGCGTTACGCGAAAGTGAGCGCATGAAAGGTGTGCTTGAAATGGCTGGTGCCGTGTGCCATGAGCTGAATCAACCGCTTATGGCAATTGCTGGATATTCAGATTTAATGTCTATGAAACTATCAAAAGATGACCCTCTATTAGAAAAAATTACCAGAATTACCGAACAGAGTGATCGGTTAAAAAAAATTACTCAGAAACTCATGAATATCACGAGATATGAAACAAAAGATTACCTTAAAGGTAAAATAATTGATATCGAGAAATCATCCAATGGTAGTATCATTAATTAGTTATGCAGGGTGTCAGCACAAAAGGCTACGTAACGGCTACAAATATCCAACCATCAGAGCCTTTGTCTCTTTTCAATTGGTCAACACTTGACTTTCAATTGGTCGTCGTATAGTTTTCAATCAGTCGTATCGGAAAATTCAGTTAAACAGCAGTCATCTTTCAAGCAGTCAAAAAAAGGACGGAGTATTCCCTGCATGTACCCACGATTTGTTGAACAGCAAATTAAAGAAGCCCTTGACGATACTCGGGTCGTCCTGCTCACCGGTCCGAGGCAAGCTGGAAAAACGACATTAGTTCAGCGCCTCGCCGGGAACAATATGCCCTTTTTCACTCTGGATAATGCAACCACTCTTGATGCCGCAAAAAGAGATCCGGTTGGGTTTATCCGAAATCTGGACCGGGCCATTATTGATGAAGTCCAGCGGGTCCCCGAGCTCCTGCTGGCGATCAAGGAGAGTGTGGACAATGACCAGCGTCCCGGTCGTTTTATTTTAACCGGGTCGGCAAATTTGATGACACTGCCGCGGATTGCCGACTCCCTGGCTGGGCGCATGGAGATGGTCCATCTGTTCCCTCTGGCCCAAGGTGAAATTCAAGGCGTGAAGCCAACATTTCTGGATAATGTGATGAAGGGTGAAGTACCTGAGGTGCGCACCCCAATCATTGCCGACAAGTTGTTGGAAATCGTCCTGGCCGGAGGATTTCCCGAGGCGATCAAGCGGAAGACCTGGAAACGACGTCAGAACTGGCATCTCAACTACATAGACGCCCTGATCCATCGTGATGTCAAGGATATCGCACAAATTGATAAAATTCAGCAGCTGCATGCCTTGCTGCAAATGGTCTCCCACTATAACGGCCAGCTTGTCAACTACTCCGGCATCGGTGCCCCTTTGGATATGAGCCACACCATAACGCGAAAATATCTTGGCATCCTTGCGCAGCTTTTTTTGATCCACAAATTGAATCCCTGGTACTCCAACCAATTAAAGCGCCTTACCAAAACCCCCAAGCTACATTTTGTAGATACCGGACTGCTGGCAGCACTCCAGGGCCTTTCCATCGGTAAGCTGCAAACCGATCGTCAATTATTCGGGCCGATGCTTGAAACCTTCGTTTTGACGGAACTCTTGAAACTTGAAAGCTGGAGTGGAGACCGACTGGAGTTCTCACATTACCGCGACAAGGAAAAAAATGAGGTCGATATCATCATACGTAATCGAAGCGGATTCACCGCCGGCATTGAGGTAAAGGCATCGGCAACCGTCACCACAGCAGACTTCAAAGGATTGAACAAGCTCGCAGCGGCCTGTAAAGACAGGTTTTCAATAGGTCTTGTGTTATACGATCACGACAAAATGATTCCGTTTGGAGACCGGCTGTATGCCGCACCCGTATCAGCGATCTGGCACTGAGAAATGACTTTCAAAAGAAAAAACGGGAAAGCTTGTCAGCTAACCCGCCTTAATTATATTAAATTATTGGTCGGGACGATCCCTTGAACCCCATATCGGACGAATGGTATTCTCCAACCCTCTGAAAACACATAAGTATTTAATATCTCCCATTCCTTCCGTATAAACAAAACAAGCAATAGTAGTCACATTTAAAACACGAGTCGCAGGATTAGATGGTTTTCAATGATATCTTAAATTTCCAATTTCATTTATGCATAGTTTGAGATATTGACAAAGTGCTGTTATTTGTACTATAAAAAGCTCAATTAAAAGGTTCTATTGGAATAGGGGGATCTATGCTTGAAACAATTCTTGCAGGGAAAACGACTAGTATTTCGGACTTCAAAAAGAATCCGCAGGCGATAATTGATGCTGCCCAAGGTGAATCCATAGCGCTTTTGAATCGCAACAAAGCGACAGCGTATATTGTATCCCCCGAAGTTTATGAACGACTTTTGGAGACCGCAGAGGACGTGGAACTAGGGCGGATCTACGAAGAGCGAAAAAGCGAAATCGATAATGCGATAGAGGTAGACATCGATGATTATTAAAGAATGACCCCGCCTTCTTATTTTACCATTTTTATCCTGACTTCTTTTTTCCGCTCATCAATCCGGTAATCCTTGAAATCAGTGGCCTCGATTATTGATCGTATCTTTTGAATGCGGAGTGGTTTTGCCGGTTGATGGATCTTCAGCCATGTGAACAATTTAAAAAAGATTTTTTCATGAAAAGCGAGGGATGCTTTCCATTCTTTTATTCCATGGGCGGAGCCAATCGTAGCCGGATCATAGAACCAGGCTTGTCTGCCTTTCTTCAATACGCGATATGTTTCTTTAAAAACAACTACCGGTTTTTTAAGGGAATGAAGCATTCCGGTACTGATCACCATATCGAAGCTATGGTCTTCAAAGCGCAGCCTTGCACAATCTCCAACCGAAAACGTCAGTTGGTGACCAACACCTGCTTTGGTGGCGTTGGCCCGGGCCGCTTTGATCAGCTTTCGGCTCAGGTCGATTCCAATGATGGTAACGTCAGGCGCCCTTTTGGCAATTTGAACAGGTAGGTGTCCCGGACCTGTCCCCAGATCCAAAATCAGTCCCTTGTTCATATTCGAGACGATCTCCCCGGCCACCGGACGATAATAACCGTCGATCCCCAGTCTGCTGGCTTTTATGTAAGCAGATGCCAGCAAGCCCGGGATTCTTTCCATCTTTATCATCTTGGTTGATTGCATTACCCTGATTTATAAATCTCCGGTTCGTTATCAGCCAATAGTTGGCGTATGGCCGCTGCGATTTCCCCGGTTGTCCGATGTTTCATTATGAATTTGTGAACCAGCATCCATTTCAACCTTTCACCCGTCCCTCGGGCGTTTCGACCGGTAATTGATATCGTCATCTTCAAACCAGACTCTATGAAAGCCTATACCAGGTTCCTTTACCTGAACC
>CAZWAE010000005.1:0-9582 GCA_964631805.1 uncultured Desulfobacteraceae bacterium
GAGATCTATGTCCAGCTATACAACAACCTCGGTTGGGCTGCTGCCATCAGCATCGTCGTCTGCCTTGCCGCCGTCGTGCTGGGTTGGTTTCAGGTCCGGCGTTTTGTTCGGCCCATCCATATCCTCCACAAGGAGGTCGGGCGGGTTGCCCAAGGGGAGCTGGACCGTCGTGTCCGGGTGGAGACTGAGGATGAACTCGGGGAGCTGGCTGAGGGATTCAACGAGATGGCCGGCGCCCTGAAGGACCATATCCACCGGGAGGTGGAGACCGCCAAAGAACTTACGCAGGCCAAGAATCTCGCCACCCTCGGGACCGCTTCCAGCAAGGTTACCCACGAGGTGGGCAACTTGCTCAACAATGTGGGGATGGCCGTTGCCGCCCTCCAATCGGAATCGCTGGGTGAGCGTGGAAAGACCTCTATTGCTGTCCTGGAAAGGGAATCGGATCGGGTCCGCAGGTTTATCGGGGATTTTCTGCAGTTCGCCAAAAAACCGGAACTGAACACCGTGCCGACAGCTCTGGATTTCATCGCGAGGGAGGCGGCGGCCATGAGCCAGCCGGAGGCGGACCGGAAACGGATACGCCTCACCGTCGAATGGCTGCCGGATATTCCTAAAATTCCCGTTGACGCGCGACTCATGTACCAAGTCTTCGTCAATCTCATCAAGAACGGTCTGGAGGCCGTGGCAGATGGCGGGAGCCTGGCCGTCACCGGAGAGGTGATCGACCAACGGCTCCGGGTGACGGTGGCGGATACCGGTGTCGGGATGGACCCGGATACGGTGGATCGGGTGTTCGAACCGTTTTTCACCACCAAGGGGAAAAAGGGGACGGGTCTTGGTTTGTCAGTTGTGCGCACGGTGGTGGAAGCGCATCGGGGTAGTATCGCCTGCGCCAGCCAGAGGGGAGAGGGAACAAAGTTCATCATCGATCTGCCGGTGCGTTAGACCGACGGTATTAAACGGCTTCACCATAATTGACCGGGCCTTGAAAACCCGGAAGCAAAGGATTTGGACAGATGTCGCTCAAAACCGGGAAAGAGTATCTGGAATCGGTTGATTCACTGAAACTGGAAGCCCACATGCTAGGGAAAAAGACGGGTCAACTGGGCGATCATGGGCTGGTATCGCCGTCGCGAAAGGCGGTGGCCTTTACCTATGAGGCGGCCCATGACAAAAAGCTGCAGGAACTGTTTGTTGTGGAAAAGTCTCTGTGCAGCGATCCGGTGAACCGGTTTACCCATCTGCATCGGAGCGCGGATGATCTGATCAAAAAAGTTAAAATGCAGCGCTATTGCGGGATCGCCACGGCCTGCTGCTTCCAGCGCTGTGTGGGCATGGATGCGGCAAACGCCATTTACAGCACGTCCTACGAATGCGACCGGAAGCACGGCACCAAATACAATGAACGCTTCAAGGACTACTGGAGATGGATCCAAAAAGAGGATTTAGTGGTGGACGGGGCCATGACCGACCCCAAGGGCGACCGGGGTAAGCGGCCTTCGGATCAGATCGACCCGGATCTGTTTTTGCGTATCAAGGAGCGTCATTCAAACGGTGTGGTTATCAGCGGTGCAAAGCTGCACCAGACCGGCATGCTCAACTCCCACGAAATTTTGGTGATGCCCACCCAGAGCATGCGTACGGGCGAAGAAAACTGGGCCGTGTGCTGCGCCATTCCCACCGATGCAAAAGGGGTCAAATATATATACGGCCGGCAGACCTCCGACACCCGAAAGCTGGAAACCTTCGGTATGGATGTGGGCAATCCCCACTACGGCGGCCAGGAGGTGATGACCGTCTTTGAAGATGTGTTCGTGCCATCGGAGCGGATATTCATGGACGGTGAGATCGATTTCTCGGGGATGCTGGTGGAGCGGTTCGCCTCCTATCATCGTCAGAGCTACGGCGGCTGCAAGGTCGGTGTGGGCGATGCGCTCATCGGTGCCACCGCTTTAATATCCCGGATGAACGGCGTGGCCGGGGCCAGCCATATCAGGGACAAGATTGTCGAGATGATCCATCTCAACGAAACCCTATACGCTTGCGGCATCGCCTGCTCTGCTGCAGGACAAGCCACGCCTTCCGGGGTTTATCTGGTCGATCTTCTTCTGGCCAATGTCTGCAAGCTCAATGTGACCCGTTTTCCATATGAACTTGCCCGGCTGGCGACCGACATCGCCGGCGGATTGCTGGGGACCATGCCCGCCGAAGCAGACCTTTCCGATCCCGTGGCCGGGCCCTATATCAAAAAATACCTGGCCGCCAATCCGGATTATGGGGTGGTCGACCGGATGAAAGTCCTGAGGCTGATCGAAAACCTGACAGCCGGTGCGGGAGCGGTGGGATACCTGGTCGAATCGATGCATGGGGCCGGACCGCCCACAGCCCAGAGAATCATGATCGGCCGTCAGGCCGACGTGGAGGGCAAGGTGGAACGTGTGAAGCGGATGCTGGACATAGACTGACGCTATATTCCCAGGTAGGCTTTTCTCACCTCTTCGTTGGAGAGAAGATTATCGGCCGAGTCGGACATGGTGATGCGGCCGTTTTCCATGACGTAGCCCCGGTGGGCGACTTTCAGGGCCAGGTTGGCGTTTTGCTCCACGAGAAAAATGGTGGTCTTGTTCTCCTCGTTGATCTTTTTGACGATGTCGAAAATCTGCTTGACCACGATGGGGGCAAGCCCCAGGGAGGGCTCGTCCATGAGCAGGAGCCGGGGCCGGGCCATAATTGCCCGGCTGATGGCCAGCATCTGTTGCTCCCCGCCGGAAAGGGTGCCGCCGGCCTGGTTGCGCCTTTCCGCCAGCCGCGGGAAAAGCGAGAAGACATAATCGATGTCCCGGCTGATTCCGGCCTTGTCGTTTCTCAAAAACGCACCCATATCCAGGTTTTCCATCACCGTCAGGTAGGGGAAGATGCGGCGCCCCTCCGGGACCTGGCTGATGCCCATATCCACGATTTCATTGGGAGGCGTTTCCTGGATCGGCTTGCCCATGAACAGAACCTCACCGCTTCTCGGCGGTACGATGCCGCAGATGGACATGAGGGTGGTGGTTTTTCCGGCGCCGTTGGCGCCGATGAGGGTGATGATTTCGCCTTCGGAAATCTCCATGCTCACATCTTTGAGCGCCTGGATATTTCCATAAAAGGTTCTGATCTTTTCAAGCTTAAGCATCGACTTCTTCTCCGAGGTAGGCCTTGATCACAGCGGGATTGTTCTTGATCTCTTCCGGGGACCCTTCGGCAATCTTCTTGCCGTAGTCCACCACGAAGATCCGGTTGGACAGGCTCATCACCAGTTTCATGTCGTGCTCGATGAGCAGTATGGAGACTTTTTCCCTGTCCCGAAGCTGTACGATAAGGTCGTCCAGCTCCCGGGTCTCCTGGGGATTCATGCCGGCGGCAGGTTCATCCAACAGCAGCATAAACGGTTCGGTGGCCATGGCCCTTGCGATCTCGAGGCGTCGCTGAGCACCGTAAGGGAGATTCATGGCCAGTTCGTTGACATACTGATGCAGGCCGATTTTTTCAAGCACCCGGTAGCTGTCGGCCACCACCTGTTTTTCCTCGTTCCGGGTGGAGCGGTTCCGGAAGATCGCACCCGCAATGCCCGAGGAGAGGCGGCAGTGGCGCCCGATCATCACATTCTCCAGCACCGTCATGTTCTGGAAAAGGCGGATGTTCTGGAAAGTTCGGGCCAGTCCCCTTTCCGTGACGTGATTGGGTTTCAGGCCATTGAGACGCTTGGGCTTTTTGTCGGGAGGTGTGACCACCATCTCTCCCTGGGTGGGGGGATGGATGCCGGTGATGCAGTTGAAAAAAGTGGTTTTCCCGGCGCCGTTGGGGCCGATGAGGGCGACGATTTCCCCCTGCTTGACATCCAGGTTCAAGCTGTCCAGGGCACGCAAGCCCCCGAAATCCATGGTGAGATCCGTGACTTTTAGTATGGGTTCCATAATTTGCAGCAATATTTCCGTTCCGGTAAATGGAAACGGCGCAGAACCTATCCGGTTATGCGCCGTTGTTGTTATCCAGGCCTTCGAAGTGGTAGCTTTTTCTCACAGCTGTGATGATACCGCCGGGTCTGAACACCATCATGATGACCAGCATGGCGCCGAAAATCAGCATACGGTATTCGGAAAATGCCCGCAGATACTCCGGCAGGAGGATCAATACAAACGCACCGAGGATCACCCCGAAAATCGACCCCATGCCCCCTAAGACCACCACGCAGAGAATCATAACCGACTCCCAGATGGTAAAACTGGCCGGATTGATAAAGGTGGTTTTGGCGGCAAAAACCGCCCCGGCCATAGCGGCCCATGTGGCACCGAGGGCAAAGGCGGTCAGTTTGGTTTTGGTTTTGTCGATCCCCATTGCCTGGCAGGCCACCTCATCTTCCCTAAGGGCGATCCAGGCACGCCCGATCCTCGAATCCTGAAGCCGGTTCACGACGAAAATGGTAAAAAGGACCAGCGCGATCATCACAAAATAGATATAGATGGTGGCTTGGTGCAGGGAGAAATCGATGCCGAAAAAAGTGGGCCTGGGAATGTTGGCGATGCCACTGGGACCGAAGGAGAACTCATTCCAGTTTTCAAGAACCAGGCGGATTATCTCCCCGAATCCCAACGTGACGATGGCAAGATAGTCCCCCTTAAGCCGCAGCACCGGAAAACCGAGGATGATGCCGAAAAGGAAGCCGAGACAGGCTATCATTGGCAGGACGGTCCAGAAGCCGACACCCCAATGGAGGTTTAAAAGGGCATACGTGTACGCCCCCACGGCATAGAAGGCGACATAGCCCAGATCCAGAAGCCCCGCCAGCCCCACCACGATATTCAGTCCCAGTCCCAGCATGACATAGATCAGGCCGGTGATCATGATATTGGTCTGGTACATGGAGAAGATAAAGGGAAAGACGGCGGCAAAAATGGAGATGCCGATAAGGCCGGGTATAAAAATGCGCCGGTCCTCCATGATGCGTTGGGACAAAGGGATCCTGTTCACCGAATCTTGGGGTTCATCCTGCCCGCCGGTCTCTTTCCGCTCCATCATATAGCGCCACAGAAAGGAGAGAAAAAAGCTACCCACACCGATGAACAGCATATTTTTCCAGCGCCATTCCACGATTTTTTCTATGGTGTTGACCCGGATCACCATGATCGGGAACGTCAGGAACATAAACCAGATCGAAACCAGGAGCGACCGTTTTATCTCTTCAAGCGTCATCATTGTTTTTCTTGTAATCGTCTATAGGTTCTTTTTGGGACCGGCCAACAGCGGCCATCTGTTTTTACACCTTTTCCACGTCCGATCGGCCCAGAATACCCGAAGGCCGGAAAATCAGAATGAAGACCAGAAAAAGGAAGGCAAACACATCCTCGTAATCACTGGAGACATACCCGGTAAAAAAACTCTCCGTCCATCCGAGGACCAGGCTGCCCAGCACGGCACCGGGGATGCTGCCGATACCGCCGAGCACAGCGGCGACAAACGCTTTGATCCCGGCGATAAAACCGATGTAAAAATTGATCTGGCCGATGTGGGAGGCGATCAGGACTCCCCCGATGGCGGCCGTGGCCGACCCTGTGATAAAGGTCACGGAGATCACCTTGTTCACATCCACACCCACCAGCATCGCCATGTTCCGATCCTGGGCCGTGGCCCGCATTGCCTTGCCGATCCGTGTAAACTTGATCAGGAAGGTGAGAAATACCATGACAAGGGCGGTGATGATCAGAATCACGATCTCCGCGGAACTGATGATGTGTGAATAGGGTTCCCAGAATTCGAAGTCCGGTATGAGTGCGGGGAAGGGCATGAAGTCGGAGGTTTGGGCGAGCAGGACATAATTCTGGAGAAAGAGCGACATGCCGATGGCGCTGATCAGGGCGGAAAGACGGGGTGCATGCCGAAGCGGTTTATAAGCCACCTTCTCAATAGTGTACCCGTAACAGGAGGAGTAGATCACCGCCACCACCGCGGCAATGAGCAGAATGGCGATGCTGTTCCAACCCATTAGTGTCAGGACGCCGGTAACGATGAGGGCCGTAAATGCGCCGATCATGTAGATTTCACCATGGGCGAAGTTGATCAGTTGAATGATACCGTAGACCATGGTGTACCCAAGGGCAATCAAGGCATAGATACTGCCCCTTGTCAGGCCGCTGAGGAAAAGCTCTGCGAGATATTCCCAATCCATCTAAATCATGGCTCCTTTATCCGGTCGGAGACGTAAGCGTGCGTCGGGAAAAAAGTCGGGGGCCAGGCGCGCAATTTGCCTGGCCCCCGGTTTAAACGATCCTAGCGTGAGGACTATTTGATTTCGACGAAATCGCCGTTTTTCACCTGGTAAACGGAGAATCCGACGCCGATGGCATCGCCACGGTTGTCAAACTTGATACTGCCCAAAGTGGTGTCCACTTCCTTGCTTCTCAGTGTCTTGGCAAGGGCGTCGTAATCGGTGGAACCGGCATTTTCGATTCCTTTCAAAAGGGCGATGGCAGCCGCATAGGCATTCTCAAAGAATGCGCCCGGATCTGCGCCGTAGGCTTTCTGATGAGCGGCCTTGGCGGCGATGGTCATGGGGTTGCTGGTCACATCTTTGGGACCGGTGGCATAGACGCCCTCGGCGTATTTGCCGGCGACCTTGATGAAGGTGATGTCCTTGACGCCGTCATCGGAGATGAAGATGGTTTTCATTTTTTTCTTTTTCATCTGGGTGACGATCTTGGAAGCTTCCGGATGGTAGCCGCCAAAGATAACCGCTTCGGCTTTGGAGCGTTTGATCTTCTGCACGACGGCGGAATAATCAACAGCGCCGGGGGTGATCCCTTCATACAGAACGACCTCCGCCCGCTTGTCTTGTTCCAGGAACATTTTGGCGAATTCCGCCAGCCCCTTGCCGTAGTCACCCTTGTCGTGAAGCACGGCGATTTTTTTCAGCTTCAGTACGTCCAGTGCAAAGTCCACTTCGAGGCGGGCCTGGGCGTCGTCTGACGCGATGGTCCGGTAAAAATTGGGGTAATCTCCGCTTTGGGTCAGTGCCGGATTGGTGGCCGACGGGGACATGACGATGATTTTAGAGTCCTTATAGATACCAAGCGCCGCTTTGGTGGCACCCGAGCAGATGTGGCCTAAAACGGCGTGGACGCCCTGGGAGACCAGTTTGGTGGCGGTGTTGGTGGCCACTTCCGGTTTGCAGACGTCATCTTCCACCAGCAGTTCCACCTGTTTTCCCAGAACGCCGCCCTTGGCGTTGATCTCTTTTACCACGAGTTCCGCGGCCTTAACGCTGGGAATACCATAGGAGGCAAGGTCACCGCTGTGGGGTCCTGCCACGCCCAGTTTTATGGTGTCAGCGGCAAAGCCGGTTCCTGCCAGGGTTAGCACCAAAAACAGTCCGATAACGGTTACGGCAAAACATCTTTTCATGATCAATCCTCCTTCGTGTTAAGTTTATTCAACCCGCATTGCTATAAGGCGTCTATTTATAATGGTATAACCATTTCGAGTCAAGACAGAAATTAAGCATGACGCGCATGCCGAAAAGCGTTGTTCCGTATGGTTCCTGTCGAATTTTCAGGGTCTTTGTTGAAATCATCTGCCGGTTACCCCGTGGTACAAAAAGGACTTGCCGTTTCTACCGGATGCAGCTATGGAATGGGCTGTCTTTCAGGGCTGTTTTACCAACTGTTATCAGTACATTCCCGAATGGCAACGGTAGATGACGGAAACAGCCACTCACCTTTAAATATACGAAAAACGTTCCCAAGGGAGACCCGTACAGGAAAACGGGAGAACACGACGATTGTGAAAAAAATAGCATTGGTGGTCAAAGCGGACAAGCGGGCACGCAGCAAGGCGGGTGAACTGGAGCGCTGGTTCACCGACCGGGGTGTTCATGTATTCAGGAAAGACAATCTGCCTTCCAAAGGGGAGTTCCATCCCCTGGAACAGATATCGGCACCGGATGATTTGACCTGCGTCTTCGTATTGGGTGGCGACGGCACCTTTCTCAGCGCCGTTCGGTGGATCGGGGAGCACCCCATCCCCGTCCTCGGCGTCAAATTCGGAGAGGTGGGGTTTCTCGCCGAGATCTCGGAGGACAATCTTTTTGCGGTGGCGGAAACCCTTTTAAACGAAGGTTTTGACACCACCCCCCGCATGCGGCTCCGGGTCAGGGTGATGCGCGGTGAAAAGCAGTTGGCCGATGAGACGGTGTTAAACGACGTGGTGATCAACCGGGGAGCCCTTGCCCGATTGGCCTACGTCGACACCTTCATCGACGATCAGTATCTGACAACCTATGTCGCCGATGGTTTGATCATTGCCACTCCCACCGGATCCACCGCATACTCCCTGGCGGCCGGCGGGCCCATTATCCATCCCCAGGTACCCGGGATCATGATGACCCCCATCTGTCCCTTCACCCTGACCAACCGGCCTTTGATCGTCCCTGAATCGGCTTGTATCAGACTGCGCCTTGCAAAAGATGCCACCGATATCATGCTGACCTTTGACGGGCAGGCAGGGTTCGAGATCAACGAAGCGGATGAGATTATCGTCCAGAAAGCGGATAACCCCGTACACCTGATCTCCATGCCGGGGCAGGATTATTTTGAGCTGGTGAAGGCCAAGCTGCGGTGGAGCGGGGGAAGAGCATAGAGTTCCCGACACCTCAAATCCAGGTTTGTCGTCTCGTATACAACACGGGTGTTGCGGGGGTTGCACGATCCGAATGATGCCGGATCCTGGCAGCTGGATTTTGGTCTAATCAAATAAATACATCAGCACACCCACCTGTTTCCAGCATCCAAAAACCAAAATCCAGCATCAAGTATCCAGAATCTTCTATGCCGCTTCGTTTTTCAGCGTGTGATATAGGTCCAGGGCTTTATCCGGTTTTTCGTTTTCATGCACAACAGCCTTGACCGCCTTGAGCATGGCGACAGGGGATTCGGACTGGAAAATGTTGCGCCCCATATCCACGCCGCTGGCCCCCTGCTGGACCGCATTGTATGCCATGGTCAGGGCGTCTATCTCGGGGATCTTGGTGCCCCCCGCCATGACGATGGGTACCGGACAGGATGCACACACCGTTTCAAAATCCTTTTCCACATAATAGGTTTTGATGTAATGGGCGCCGAGCTCTGCGCAGATACGCGTAGCCAGCCTGAAATAGCGGGCATCCCGGGCCATATCCTTACCTACGGCGGTTACGGCCAGTGTTGGGATACCGTATCGGGTTCCCGCATCCACCATTTTGGTCATATTGATGATGGACGCTTTTTCATATTCCCCGCCGATGAAGACCTGGACCGCCATGGCGCATACGTTGAGGCGGATCGAGTCCTCGATACTCACGGCGATCTCCTCGTTTGAAAGCTCGCTGAGAATACTGGTGCCTCCCGACACCCTGAGCACGATGGGTTGGGTGGTGGAGGGCGGTACAATACTTCTCAATATGCCCCGGGTGAGCATCAGGGTGTCGGCATGGGGAACCAGGGGCAGGATGTTGATATCCACCCGTTCAAGACCGGTGGTCGGGCCTTGAAAATAACCGTGGTCGATGGC
>CAZWAE010000005.1:9682-17760 GCA_964631805.1 uncultured Desulfobacteraceae bacterium
TCGAACTGACTTCAGCTTTAAGACAATTCCGGGTTTTGTACTCCTCCACCGTGCATCCGTAATGGCATGCCCTGTTTTCCAGCACTTCCGGGGTCCATAGGGCCGTATCATATACGGCGTTGGGATGAACGACGTTGACGCGGATTCCCTCCGGCCCCAGTTCCAGGGCTGCCACCCGTGCCAGTTGGGTGAGGCCGGCCTTGGCAACGGAGTAGGCGGAGGCTCCCGGTCCGGGTGCCGGTACGTTTTTGGAGGCGATAAAGACGATGGCGGCGTCCACACCCATTTTCAGAAACGGGATGCAGCGGCGGAGCAGCCGCTGGTTGCTGGAGAGGTTGATTTCCAGGCTGCGGTTCCACGTTTCCGTATCCACCTCTTCGATTTTCCGGGATGCTGTGAAAATTCCGGCGTTGGGAACCAGGATGTCGAGCCCGCCAAACCGGCGGACGGTTTCCTCAACGGCGGCCTTTACCGCATCATCATCGGTCATGTCGCATTGCATTCCCACCAGGTCTTCACGGTCGAACAGACTGGAAATCTCCGGGTTCAGATCCAGTCCCGCAACAGCGGCACCCGACGCATGGAGCATTTCGGCACAAGCACGGCCGATACCGCTCGCGGCACCGGTCACCAGTGCGATCTTGCCACAAAACGGTCTTACAGGGGCAGAACGTTTCAATTTTGCTCGCTGGAGGGGCCAGAATTCCATGTCGAAAACCTGTTTTTCCGACAGCCCTTCCCATCCTCCCAACGCCTCTCCGACCTGAATGGCACGGATGAGGTGTTCCGTGATATCGGTCACCATTCCGGTTTCCCGAATCGTTTCACCGAAAGCAATGCAGCCGTGGCCGGGCCAGACCGCCCACCGGGGGGAAGGGTCCACCTGATCCTTCAACCGGGCGTCATACCGGTCGATGTAGTCGCCATAGGCAGCCGTATACGCGTCGATTTCCTGTTCCGGCGCCTGCCGTTCGAGGACAACCGGAGTTGGTTTGGTACGGATGATATGATCCGCCGTCAGCGGGCTTTTCAAGGCCAACGATCTGACATCGGGAAGTCCGGCAAATCCGCAGGCTTCAGGGCTCTGGTTCAGACGCGCCAGTACGGCACCGCCCCTGATGGCGGCAACGGCCCGGCGGATTTCTGCCAGGGCCGGCAGATCCTCCCGATGCCCGGCCCTTTCCGGGTCCACCGGGCAACCGCAGGATAACAGATACCCTTCCGCTTCGGTTACCAGGGAAATCATTCTATCATAGCTATCCTTTGCCCTGTCTGCAAAGGTGAAAAGACCGTGGTTCAGAATAATCAGCCCCTCTGTTTTATCCCAATCGATGCCATTGGTTTTCTCCTGTATCGTTTTCGCCAGTTCAAATCCGGGATGGACATAAGGAATTACCACCACCCGATCCTGATAGAGGGAGCGGATCCGGTTTTCGCCATCCATGGAATTGGTGATGGAGACAACGGCGTCCGCGTGGGTATGGTCTACATACTTGAACGGAATGAAAGCGTGAACGAGCGCTTCAATGGAAGGAGCAGGGGCATCTGGATCGGTCATGGCGGACCGCTGAATTCGGACCAGATCCGCGTCTTCGATCCTTTCCAGCTGCATTAAGCGCTTCAGCACGGAAAGCCTCACCGGGGTGAAACCGTCCCTGTCGATGACCGACAAATCCTGTCCGCTTCCCTTTATAAATAGGATTTCTTCGGATTCGCCAAAGATATTTTCCAGACGGACTTTTACCGAGGTGTTGCCGCCGCCATGTAATACCAGTTCGGATTCCAGACCCATCAATCGGGAGGTATAGATTCGCAACGACAAGGAATCTTCCGAATAGGCGTTCGCTTCATTATCGATCCAGAGGTTTTTCATCTGTGTTCCCGTTTTCAAAAGACAGGGTTGTTGACTTGCGGTAAGTCTTACACTATATATTCCAAAAAGATCAACAAATTAAACCACTAACGGATTTGACGGGTTTCAGGCAACCGTCCCTTTCAAGTTCAGTTACCGAAAGGAAACAATGCGCCGCGTTTATCTATATTTTTCACTGATGACATTTCTCCTCCTCCTTTGCATCCCGGGAACCGGTCTGTGCAGCGATGACCTTGATCTGATTGAAGAGACGGACTGTGGGACCATCAACTGGAGCCGGGGAATCATTCGGGCTGCCGGCATCCAGGCACCCATGGGCAAATCTCTCGCAAAAAGTGTTGAGCAGGCCGAAACCCTGGCACTGGCGGAAGAGGCTGCCAGGGAGAAACTCCTCTGTGTTTTGAAAAAAGTCCGGATGGATTCCAGTTTTATGATCGGAAAGGTGTTTGCCCACGATAAGGTCGTGATGGCACGGATCGAAGAGATGGTAAGTCAAGCAAAACTCATCAAAAAAGCCTATCTCTCGGACGGCACCACTAAAGTCACCTTCGAAATGAGTTTGCGCGGCGGGTTGTCCCAGCTGGTACTGCCCGAGGAGATCATGCAGATCCAGTCGATAAAGACAGTCTCCTCAAACGAAAAAGGGGCATCCGGTCCCAAAAGCAATTCGCCAAAAGAGAAAATCGCCACCGAATCGGACACCTACAGCGGACTCGCAGTTGATGTCCGGGGGCTTAAACTTCAGCCGACCATGTATCCCAAAATATACGATGAGGCCGGGAACGAAATCTACGGATCCAGATTCATCAGCCGGGAATTTGCCGTTCTTCACGGTATCAGCCGGTATTTAAAAATCAGCGAACCCATCAAGGCGCTTCCAGAAGATTTCGGTAACCTGCTGATCGTCAATGGGTTGAGAACCGCCCAGCCCGGCAATACGGATATTGTTATCAGCAATGCCGATGCGGCAAGGATCCGAGGCAACTCAAGGCACCTGTCCTTTCTCAAAGAGTGCCGTGTGTTTTTCATGGTGGAATAAAAGGCCTTGGAATCAGGTGTGAACCGAAAAGGAGAAGCAGAGATGCAAAGAAAAGCCGTTTACGGCCTGGTTATTTTCACCGTCGTTTTTCTCCTGTCCTGCACGTCTGGTCAACTCCCGGTGATACTGAAAATCGACACGCCCCTTTATCATGTCGATATCGGTGACAAGATGCTGGATCTTTATAAAATCGATTCCGCTTTTCGTGAATTCAGCAGGGCCGTGGAGATGGATCCCAAATACTCGCCGGCTTATGTGGGTTTGGGTCTGGTTCACGGTTATTATGGGGATTATGCATCGGCAGCGGTGGATCTGGAGAGTGCGGATCGCTATGCACGGGGGAAAGAACAGGAGGTTGCCGTTTTTGTCGGATACATGAGACTGAACCTGATTGCCGCAGACAGGCTCTCCTCGGACTGGCTGAAACGGGTGGAAACACGCTTCAACCAGGCCGTTGTCGTGGGGGATGATTTTCCCGCACCCTACTATTACATGGGCATGGCCTATAAAGCAGCCGGGAAACTGGACCTGGCCGCTAAAAAATTTTACCGGGTGATTGAATTGGGAAAGGGGTATATAAAAAGGGCAACAAAGGAGTATGAAACGCTGGAGAAGAAAAAATAACCGGACGATAACCCAAAAGAAAAAGCCCCTTTGGGCGGATTGCCGTCCCAAGGGGCTTTGGATTTTACATCTTAAGGGTTACCCCGGCGTTGCATAAATAAGCTCTATCGACGAATTCAGTATTGCTTGGACTGGTTCCTGTAATTGGACAGATACTGGATGCTTGATCCTGGATACTGGATGACCAAGAGTGCTTAAATGGTGGCATCGAAAATATCCAGCATCCAGCATCCAGAAACCAGAATCAGTTGGCCTCAGCAACGGGTTTCCTGGTAATCACCTTGTAGAAAAAGAAAAAATTATGCGGCTATAGGGGTTATAAGCCCGCTTTTTTCCGGATGATATCCGCCATATTGGTTTTTTCCCATGTGAATTCCGGCTCATCCCGTCCGAAGTGGCCATAGGCAGCGGTTTTCTTGAAAATAGGCCGAAGCAGATCAAGGTACTCGATGATGGCGGACGGCCTCAAGTCGAACACCTCCCTGATAATTTCCTTGACCTTTTCTTTGGGAATCGCGCCGGTACCCATGAGGTCGACCATGATGGACACCGGTTCCGCTACGCCGATGGCGTATGCAATCTGGACCTCACATTTTTTAGCGACCTTGGCGGCCACAATATTTTTTGCAATGTGCCGAGCCATGTAAGAGGCACTCCGATCCACCTTGGACGGATCCTTGCCCGAAAAACATCCCCCCCCATGGCTGCCCTGCCCGCCGTAGGTGTCCACGATGATCTTCCGGCCGGTCAATCCGCAGTCGCCCATGGGGCCGCCGACAACGAAACGACCGGTGGGGTTGATAAAATAACGGGTATCGCCGTCTACCATCTCCTGGGGAATCACCTTCCGGATCACATCCTCGATGATCGCCTCTCTCAGGTCCTCATATTTGACATCCGGTTTGTGCTGGGCGGAGATTACCACGGTGTCCACCCGTTTGGGGGTCCCGTTTTCATATTCGATGGTCACCTGCGATTTTCCGTCAGGTCTCAGGAAATCAAGGGCGCCGTTTTTCCGGACCTGCGTAAGCCGGCTGGTCAGCTTGTGGGCGTACATGATCGGCATGGGCATCAGTTCCGGGGTTTCATCGGTGGCGAATCCGAACATCAACCCCTGATCCCCGGCGCCCTGGTCTTTATACAGTCCTTCGCCCTCGTTGACGCCCTGGGCGATATCCGAAGACTGCCGGTCGATACTGGTAATAACGGAACAGGTCTGATAGTCGAAACCCATCTGCGAGGAACAATATCCGATCTCCTGGATGGTATCCCTTACGATCCGGGGCATGTCCACGTAACAATTGGTGGTGATTTCACCGGCGATGAATGCAACACCGGTTGTTACCAGGGTTTCACAGGCCACCCGGCCCCTATTATCCTGAGCTAGAATCGCGTCGAGTATGGCATCGGAAATGGCATCGGCGACTTTGTCGGGATGCCCCTCGGTAACTGATTCGGATGTAAAAAAAAATGTTTCCCCGCTCATAAATTATCTCCTTGGGTGCGTATAAATTTGATGATTCGATGCGGGAAATGCGATTTCCCCGCTTCCTCTGATTGTGAATTTTTCCGTATTACCGATTCAGGGCAATATTGTCGATCAGGCGTGTCGTTCCCACCCTGACGGCCAGGGCCATCCGTGCGGGTCTGTCGATGACCGGGATGTCGATCAGGGTAACGGCATCCACCACGGCGATATAATCAACATCCGTCTCGGGATGAGCGGTAACCCTTTTAAAGGCGTCTTCTACGAGAGTCGACGCATCGGTTTCTCCCCTTTGGACTCTTTGTGCGGAATGGGCCAACGCTTTCGAAAGGCTCAAAGCCGCCGCTCTTTGATCGGGTCTTAAATAGGCGTTGCGGGAACTCATGGCCAAACCGTCCGCTTCCCTTACCGTTGGACAACCGATGATGTCAACATCCATGTTCAGATCCTGAACGATGCGGCGGATGATGATCAGTTGCTGATAGTCCTTTTCCCCGAAAACGGCGACAGTCGGCATCACGATGTGGAACAGCTTGGTGACCACCGTTGCCACACCGGTGAAGAAAATCGGCCGTGAAATACCGCAGAGATGGCTGGAAAGTCCCTCCGGTCTTACATAGGTTTGATACCCATCGGGATAAAGCGCTTCCCGTTCGGGAGCGAAAACCAGATCCACACCGTTTTCCCTGGCCAAGTCAAGATCGCGTTCAAAATCACGAGGGTATGCATCGAAATCCTCATTGGGCGCAAACTGGGCCGGATTGACAAAGATGCTGATGACCAGGATGTCGCCATGCCGCCGGCCCTCCCGCATTAATGAGAGATGTCCCTCGTGGAGAAATCCCATGGTGGGCACAAAGGCGATGGTTTTCCCCTTTTGCCGCAATCCTCCGGCATGCTTCTGCATTTCGGCAATTTGGTGGATGACCTGTATAATGCACCTCCCTAAACGGAAAAATGTAATCTAAACCAACTATAGGATGATGTCAAGAGTGTCTTGTACTCTTGACAGGCAGTTAATGCATGTGCTATCCCACCGGGATAAAAGCAAATACTGATAGCATGCATGTTTCTATCGACGCCACCATCCCTGAGTTGCCCTGTATGCGGATAGACGGATCGCTCAACGGGTTTGTTCCGGGCGCTGTTGAAACGGATCTTATTTCTGGTTTGGAACGAGTACACGTCCATCTTAATCCGGACGGGAGACGCAAAACCCCTGAAATCCATGTGGCCGATCAACCGATTCCCCAAAAACACGCCTGCGAGAGTACCTGTTGCGGTCCTCAACAGGACCGTCATTTCAACGGTGCCTGTATTCAACAAAATGATAGATTGTGAAACCGGGGTCCGGCTCGAAAAGGTGCCCCCGGATGCATTCTGTTTTGACCGGAAAGGAGAGACAGATAAATGAGATTTGGAAAGATTGTTGCGTTCGTTTTTCTGTTGAGTTTGGTATTGTTTACCTTGCCCGCGTGGTCTTCGGATCAAAAGGGGGTGTCCCAAACCGATAGCGACGTGACCCACATATCCCCCGGACCGTCGGACGGTCATCAATCGGATGCGGCCGATGCGGAACACGGGAACGATGACCATTCCGGGGGGCACGGACATGCCAACCTGGGTGAAACCCTGCCTCTTTGGAGTTGCGTGCCATTTGCCTGCATGCTGCTTTCCATTGCGCTTTTTCCGCTCCTTGCGCCCAATTTCTGGCATCATCATTTCGGGAAGGTGTCGGCGTTCTGGGCGGCGTCCTTGGCGCTTCCCTTTCTTGTGGCCTTCAAGGGGGTGGCATTGTATGAAATCTTCCACATCATCCTTGCCGATTATGTCCCGTTTATCATCCTGCTGTGGTCGCTGTATACGGTTTCAGGGGGTATCCTGCTGCGTGGCTCCCTGCGAGGAACGCCGGTTCTCAATACGATCATCCTGATCATCGGTACCGTTTTGGCATCATGGATGGGCACCACCGGTGCCGCCATGCTGCTGATACGTCCGTTTCTACGCGCCAATAACTATCGGAAAAACAGAACGTTCATGGTGGTTTTTTTCATTTTTCTGGTGGCCAATGTAGGTGGGTCTCTCACCCCGTTGGGGGATCCCCCCCTGTTTCTGGGTTTTCTCCACGGTGTGAGCTTTTTCTGGACCATGAAGATCATGCCGCACATGCTGCTGGTTTCCGTTATCCTGCTGGTCCTCTACTTTTTCATGGACACCTACTTTTACAGAAAAGAGGGTGTGACCGTTCCTGAAGATGAGGAAAAAATTCCCCTCAAACTCGACGGCACCTATAATTTTCTTTTTCTGGGGGGGGTTGTGGGAGCGGTGCTGATGAGCGGCATCGTCGACTGGGGAGATGTCACGACCCTGGGGGTCCACCGGGCGATTCAGGACTGGACCCGGGACGGTTTGTTGATCCTCATGGGGATTCTCTCCCTTGTGGTCACCCCCATTCAACTGCGGGAAGATAATGAATTTACATGGTTTCCGATTATCGAGGTCGCCTATCTTTTTATCGGTATTTTCATTACCATGATTCCCTGTCTTCTGATTTTAAAAGCCGGCCCAAAGGGAGAATTCGCCTTTTTGATCAACGCGGTCAAAGAGCCGTTCCATTATTTCTGGGTCACCGGTACGCTCTCCGGTTTTCTGGACAACGCGCCCACCTATCTGACCTTTTTCAACACCGCTCTGGGAAGTTTTTATTCCGGCATGACGGAGGCGCAGGCCGTACCGCTTCTCATGACCGAGAATGCCGTCTATCTCAAGGCGATATCCGCCGGCGCGGTGTTCTTCGGCGCCTTCAGCTATATCGGAAATGCGCCGAACTTCATGGTGCGCTCCATTGCCGAAGAAGCCGGTACCCCGATGCCGAGCTTTTTCGGGTATATCCTTAAATATTCCTTCGTTTTCCTACTTCCGACCTTTATCATCGTGACCCTCGTTTTCTTTTAGAACCGGATCTCCGAAACAGGGTAACGATAACAAACGTTCAGGAGAGTGACGGGTGATCGATCACCTACTAAAATCAAAATTGGCCATCGTCGGCGGCGGCG
>CAZWAE010000005.1:17860-19637 GCA_964631805.1 uncultured Desulfobacteraceae bacterium
TGACGGGTGATCGATCACCTACTAAAATCAAAATTGGCCATCGTCGGCGGCGGCGAATTTTGTCGGGTGTTTATCGAATTTTTGTTGAACGGCGATTTTGACGGCAATCATCCCGGTGTCATCGGTGTTGCAGATGTAAACCCGGATGCCGCGGGAATGGTTTATGCCCGGCAGTTGGGCATCTTTACCACTTCGGACTATAAGGATCTTTATCACCTGGAAAATCTCGAAATTCTTTTGGAGCTGACTCACAGCAACACACTTGCGGAGGTCATTCGTGATTCGAAACCAACGGGTGTAAGGCTTTTAGATCACAAGGCGGCTCGGACGGTATGGAGTCTCCTTAAGATAGAGGATGAAAAAAACAGAACGCTTCGGCGATTTGAGCAGATCAAAAACCACCCCGGTGAAACCAAGCAGCTTTTTAAGGAATATGCGGAGCATCTGGGGGATGTCGTCAAAGCCAGATCAGAACGGTATACAAAAATCGAGCAGACCCTGGAGGAAAGTGAGAAAGCCCTTTCCCAGATTGTGCAGGGCAGTACCATCCCGACCTTTGTGATCAACCAGCATCACATTGTTACCAACTGGAACCGGGCGTGTGAGAGGCTGACCGGCTACCCGGCCAGCGAGATTGTCGGCACCAACCGGCACTGGGAACCATTTCGAATCGAAAAACGGCCGATCATGGCGGACCTGATTCTGGACGGTGTCACCGAAGATGAAGTGTGGCGATATTACGGCACACAATGGCGGGAATCGGCCCTGATTGACGGGGCTTACGAAGCCGAGGAACATTTTCCACATCTTGGGGAGGGTGGCAAATGGCTGTATTTCACCGCCGCTCCCATCAAAGGACCAGACGGAACTATCGTCGGTGCCATTGAGACCATCTGGGACCGGACTCCCGAGAAAAGGGCCGAAGAGGAAAGGGAGCGGCACAACGCCGAACTGGCCGAAAAAGCGGAAGCCCTGCTTGCCAGTGAACGGGCACTTGCCCAGATCATCAGGGGCAGCACCGTGCCGACGTTTGTCATCGATCAGAAGCATGTCATCACCCATTGGAACAAAGCCATGGAGAAGTTGACAGACTGGCCGGGTGACCAGATGATTGGCACCACCATGCAGTGGGCGCCTTTCTGGGATGATGAAAGGCCGACCATGGCCGATGTCGTTTTGTCGCGGTTGCCGGAAGCGGAGATACAGAAGCTTTACAGTTCGGTCTGGCGCAAATCGAATCTCATAGAAGATGCTTACGAAGCGGAAGAATATTTTCCCCGTCTCGGAGAAAACGGGAAATGGTGTTTTTTTACCGCCGCCCCCATCAAAGCACCGGACGGAACCATAATCGGTGCCATTGAAACGCTATGGGACCGGACGGAAAGCAAATTGGCGGAAGAGGAAAAAGAGCGCTACTTTAATGAAATCACAGGTCTTTGCTCCTTTTATACGGCGCTCAGCACCTCTCTCGATTTGGACCGCCGGATCGAAGCCGGCATCAGCGAAATCAAAAATTTCATGTCCATAGAAGGGATCTGTGTTTTTTTAAGAGAGCGGGCTGGCCATCTTGAACTACGATATCATTTTGGGGTTTCTGAAGAACTCTGCGCAAAAGGAGCCACGGTAAAAGAGGAGAGTCTCGTTTACCGGGTGGCGCAATCCGGAAAGCTGGCCATCTATAACACCTTGCCGGAACGGGATTTTGAGGAGATCCTGAGCTTGAAGCGCGAGGGCATCAAATCGGTTGCCTATATCCCCATCAGCACCAAAGAGCGGA
>CAZWAE010000005.1:19737-54526 GCA_964631805.1 uncultured Desulfobacteraceae bacterium
TCGGTGTTTTTTTCAAAAAAGAGACATTACAAGAAAGGCGGTATTCCGTTTTATGTCAATATCAATGTGTCATATGCCACCTACCGGGAAAAAGACGTCCTCATTGCCGCCACTACCGATGTCACGGAATCCGTCGAAAAGGAAACGCAACTGATCCAGGCCAGCAAGATGACCACGTTGGGGCAGATGGCCGCCGGGATCGCTCATGAGATCAATCAACCGCTGAACGTGATTCAGGTCTGTTCGGACTTTTTTTTGAAAATGATGAAGAAGGGAGAGGTCATCGGTGACGAGGATTTGTTGACGCTGGCCAACGATATCAGCGACAATGTGCAGCGTGCCGCCGGCATCATCCGACACATGCGGGATTTTTCACGGCAATCCGAGGTGGTGAGAAACAGTGTGAACATCAATGATCCCATCCGGGATGTTTTCAAGGTGATGGGGCACCAACTGAAGGTGCACAAGGTCAAGGTGACCCTTGACCTCGGAGAAGGGATGCCTTCGATCCTTGCGGAGCACAACCGGTTGGAACAGGTGTTTATCAATCTTGTATCCAATGCCGTTGACGCCATGGATGAACAATCCAAAAAAACCGATGCCCCGGATTGGGTAAGGCACCTGACCATCAAATCATCCCATGAAAACGGGATCGTCATGGTGGTTGTTTCCGACACCGGTACCGGCATGAACCAGCAGATTCTCGATAAGATTTTCGACCCTTTTTTTACGACCAAAGAGGTGGGCAAGGGAACCGGTCTCGGTGTGAGCATCAGCTACGGTATTGTCAAGGACTTTGATGGAGAGATCGACATTGAAAGCAAAGTTGGAAAGGGCACCACGTTCAAGCTGACATTTCCGGTGCAATAATTATTTATGCAAAAAATTCTGCTAATTGATGATGAGGAGGCGATTTTACGGGTTCTGTCCATGTCATTGAGAAGTGACGGGTATGAGGTCGTCACTGCCGATTGTGGAGAAAAGGGACTTGAGGTTTTCAAAATAGAATCCCCTAGGATCGTGTTGACCGATATCAAGATGCCCGGCATGGACGGACTGGAAGTGTTGAGACGGATTAAAGCCCTGCAGCCAGAGGCTGAAGTGATTATTATCACCGGCCACGGCGATATCGATGCCGCCATTGATGCGCTGCAGCACGGAGCTTCCGACTTCATCAACAAGCCGGTTAAGGACGAGGCGCTTTCCATTGCACTGAAAAGAGCGGAGGAAAAACTCGAGATCCGCCGTCAACTCAAGGAACACACATTTGACCTGGAAAATATGGTAAAAATCGCCACCGAAGAGTTTGAGCGGAAATCCAATTTTCAGGCCAAACTGATCAGAAGCTCCAATGACGGGATCATCGCCACTGATGATGAATGGAAGGTTGTCATTTTCAACCCGGGTGCCCAGAGAATTTTCGGGTATTCCAGAACGGAAGTGATCCGGAAGAAAGATGCCAGAGAACTTTTTTCTACAGCGATCCGTAAAAATTTTGAGCGGGATACGGCGCACCATGATCCTAAAAAAGAGGAATTGCCATGGATAGAGGACACCATCACCTCCAAATCCGGAGAGCAGATTCCCGTGAGGTTCTCAGGCACCACGCTTTGGGGGAAAGACACGTTGCTGGGGAGTGTGGCCTTTTTCCAGGACTTAAGGGAGATCAAACGTCTGGAAAGGGAGCTTGTCCAGTCGGAAAGGCTGGCAGCCATCGGCCAGACCGTTGCCGGGATGGCCCATTGCATTAAAAATATCCTTCACGGGTTTAAGGGGGGCAGTTATCTTGTCAACATCGGCATTGACAAGAATAACACGGATAAGCTAAAAAACGGCTGGCAAATGATTCAGCGGAACATTACACGAACTTCTGACCTGGTTCTGGATCTTTTGTCCTACTCCAAGGAGAGAGAACCCGAATACGAAGCGTGTGATCCCAACGAAATCGCCGAAGATGTTTGTGAGTTGCTCAAAGAGGTAGCCACCGACCACGATGTCGAAATTCTGAAAGACTTTTCACCATCCATCGGGACATGTGAACTGGATTCCCGGACAACCCACCGATGTTTGATGAACCTTGTTTCAAATGGCATTGATGCCTGTATTTTTGACGATGTGATTGACAAGAATCATCATGTCCGTGTGGCGACGGCTCTCGATGAAAAGGGGTACATCCGGTTCGACGTTGCCGATAATGGGTCCGGTATGAGCGAGGAGGTTAGGAACAAGCTGTTTTCCTCCTTTTTCAGCACAAAAGGTGCTAAGGGAACCGGCTTGGGGCTTCTGGTTACGGGAAAGCTGATAGAGGAACACCAGGGGCGCATCGATGTGGCATCGGAAGAGGGCCTCGGCACCACTTTCACCATCCGCCTGCCCGTGAAACGCTTGGCATAATGATAAAAAAATGATTATAATATAGGAAAACCAATATACTACCCAAGGAGGGCTCGGTATGGGCAAAAAAATTCTAGTGGTTGACGATGATCCGGATGTGAGACTGTTCAACTCAACCGTCGTTGAGGAATGCGGCCACACACCGATAGAGGCGGCCAACGGGGAGGAGGGGCTGACCCTTCTAAAGAAGGAGAAACCCGATCTGGTCATTCTCGACGTTCTGATGCCGAAACAAAGCGGTATCCGCCTGTATCGCGAGCTGAAAACGGACAAGGCCTTAAAGGACATTCCGGTGATTATGCTGTCCGGTATCGCCAAAAGAACGTTTTTGCGTTCCCAGAAGGCGTTGACCGAATTTGGCGGCAGGGAGGTGCCGGAGCCCGAGATCTATCTTGAAAAACCGGTGGAACCGGATGAACTTGCAGACACCATCAACAATGCACTTGAATAGGTTTTCTTAGCCGGTTCAGAGCCTTATCGCAGAGGAATAGCATTGCTTACAGTTTAGTGAGGACCCGAGAACATGGATATCCGGAAACTGTTGTTTGTGACAAATTTCGAGGAGTTGCAGTTTGATGCCGTGCGATCATTGCTCAATCTGAGAGAGGCCTCTTTGAGCCACGTGGTGTTTCTCAATGTTATTCAACGTGAAAAAGTCGCAATGAAAAGGGGCAAGGGCTATCGGAAAGAGGAGGAGATCAAGCTGAGGGAAAAAGCCAACATCCGGTTTATCGACTGGGCTGAAAACCTGTTTGAGAAGGGCATGGAGGTTGGTGTCTACATCACCGTCGGCGGATTCGTTCAGCAAGTGATCTCGGCGGTGGAAAAGGAAAAAGTGGACCTGATCGTCATCGGGCCTCAAAAAAAGGGGAAGCTGGAAAAGTTGTACTCCGGATCGGATATTACCGAGATCATCCGTCGAACCGAAACGCCTGTATTGATGTATAAGTATCTTTCCCAGGATGTTAAAATCGTAGACAAACCCTTCGACCGACCGTTGATTGCGATGGATTGGTCCCCGGCCGGAGAAAAAGCGGTCGGGTACATAAAAAAATTAAAGGATGTCGTTCAGGAAACCCACGTTATCCATGTGGCGGATGAAAAGAGTCTCAACGGGGATTCCGCCATGGCGGTTCAGAAAACAAGAAAGGAAAACCGGGCGCGGCTGGACGAGGTTTGTGATGCCATAGAGGAAAGCGGTATCAAAGCGGATCCGCATGTTTACATCGGAGATCCGGTTTCTGAGATTGAGAAGGCTGCACGGGAATGCCAGGCAACCATGATCATTGCCGGGACATCTGAGAAAGCACAATGGCGGCAGAGGTGGGGCGGCAGTACACCGCAGCTGTTGGCAGAAAAATCCGTATTCCCGACGCTGCTGATTCCCCCCGATCCCGAATGAAACAGGAGGTATGAATGGCGGTTATTACCATTTCCAGACAATTTGGCGCAGGAGGCAACACGCTGGGCAGAATGATCGCCAATGAACTGGGTTATACATTTGCAGACCAGGAGATTATTCAGCGAATTGCAAAGGAAGCCAATGTATCTACCAAATGGGTAGAGTCATTTGAAAAAGAAGCCGGCAGCAAAGTTTCCCGGTTGATCGATAAAATGGTTTCGCAACGCCTGCTGGATCGTATCCTCAAAGAGGAGCGGGGTTACCTGGACGAGAAAATATATCTTGATTATCTCGTCCTGATTATTGCCCAGGTTGCAGATGAAGGTGATGTCGTAATCCTCGGGAGAGGCAGTCAATATATTCTCGATGACCATCCGGAATCCTTCCACATCCTTCTCATCGATCGGTTCGAAAACCGTGTGAAATTTCTAATGGAGCATTACGACCTCTCAAAGCGGCGTGCCTCGCAGGTTGTAACCAATGAAGATAAACGGCGGGCAAGCCTATACAGTCGCCTGGGCAAGCGTGATTACGACAACCCCTCCCTCTATCACCTGGTTCTGAATATGGGGAAAGTCGATTTGAAATCCGCTTCCAAGCTGGTTTGTGATTTGGTGTTCCAAAACGTAAAATAAAATCGCCCACCCGTTGGCACGGATCTTATCATTTGCTTGACAGTGCGACATATTATTTGATATCAGACCTCCTTGCTCCGGTGCAGCCATAGCTACAATGTAGCTTGATAGCCCGCTCTTTGAGGGAAAACCTGCAAGGGGAAGGCGAGACGGATTCGAGCCCGTGCCGATACGCGGGCGGCGGTCTGACGGTTTTTCGTTAAACCGTCGATCCTGAATTGCCAATGTTGCTTGAACCATAGCATCGAGGGTCCTGTCGGAAAACCGAAGACCTGCCGTGTGATCCGTATGGCGAAACGCAGAAAGCTATTTTTCGAATACGGGAAAAACCGGGCATGGGCCGAAAACCTGACCATTGTCATGCAGATCGGGCTGACCATGGCCGGATGTATCTGCTTCTGTTTCTTTATCGGGTTGATGATCGACAGATGGGCAGGAACCCGGGGAATATTTGCCACCGTTTTTACGATCCTCGGAGTGATCGGCGGTGGCAATGTCGTTTACAGGCAGATACTCGAGATCATTGAGGAAAAACCTAAAGGACCCGTTGGCTAAAACAATGGTGTCGATTCGGGAAACACAAAAAAGGTATTGTTCAAGAGCCCTGGCGACAGCCATTGTTATTGGACTCTGTTTAATCCTGCTAGGTATGAAACCCATTGCCAAGGGACTGATACTGGGGTCCGTTTTCAGCATTGTCAATTTCATCTTGATTGGCGAGACACTGCCCATGCGGATGGGCAGATCGGGCCGGAGTGTATTTATGATCTCTCTGGCATCCATCTTCTTCCGGTATCTTCTCATGGCAATTCCGCTGATTGCCGCTATCAAATATGCACAATTTAATGTTTTTGCCGTGATTCCGGGACTTTTTATGGTTCAAGGAATGATTGTGGCCGATCAATTCAGGTCGGTCATACCCTTTGGACAAACAGAGCGTATCAACGGAAAGGTTTAGCATGGGTGAGCTGGGTAGAATTCATCAGTTGATCATTCCATTTTTCGGGCACGATATCACCATCAACCTTGAAGTGGTCCTGATGACATGGATCGTCATTTTCCTGCTGCTGTTGTTTGGTTTTTTGACCTCCAGGAAGCGGAGCATCACACCGGGGCCGATCCAGGTTCTGGGCGAGCTGTTCGTCAATCAGCTTTACGCCTTGACCGAAGATGCGCTGGACAAAGAGATGGCCAAAAAATATGCGCCCATGATCTGCGCGCTTTTCATGTTTCTGGTCCTGTCCAACTGGCTGGGTATTCTGCCCCATTTAGAGGAACCCACCAAGGATCTGAACACACCGCTTAGCCTCGGACTCATGGGGTTTGTCATTGCCCATTATGCCGGAATCAAATCCAAAGGATTCAAGGCGTATGCCAGAGAATACTGCGAACCGATGTTTTTCATGATGCCCCTGAATGTGATCGGTGAGCTGGCCAAGATCGTGTCCATCTCCTTCAGGCTATTTGGCAATATCATGGGAGGTTCCATCATCATACTGGTGGTCTCCTATCTTACATACAGTGTCATCCTGCCGCCGTTTCTCAATGCTTTTTTCGGACTCTTTGTGGGCACCATTCAAGCATTTGTGTTCACCATGCTGACGGTGGTCTATATCTCTGTACAGGTTAAATAATCTATGGAAATTGAAACGCAGACACTATTGAGCATCGCCGCCTACATCGGGGGGGGTGTAGCCATGGGGCTTGGTGCTGTGGGCGCGGCCATCGGTGAAGGGTATACGGCGGCCCAGGCCAATCTGGCCGTATCCAGAAACAGTGAAATTTCCGGTGATATTTTCAAAAACATGCTGGTGGGACAGGCGGTTGCGGAGTCGGCGTCCATTTTTGCCCTCGTGATTGCCATTCTGCTGTTGTTTTTGGATGTGGGAACCGCCGAACCGTTAAAAGCAGCAGCCCTTATGGGTGCCGGGGTCTGCATCGGTTTCGGTGCCATCGGGTCGGGTGTCGGGTCCGGTTTCTCCGGCGGGCAGGCCTGCTGTGGTATTTCAAGACAGCCTGCAATATCTTCAAAGCTGACCACCAATATGCTTATCGGTTCCGCCGTTTGCCAGACCCCGGCCATATTTTCCATGGTGGTCGCCCTCATGCTCATGTTCATGGATTTCAGCGGTCAGCCGCTTTATCCCACCTGGGCGGCTCTGCTGGGTGCGGGTTTCAGCACGGGACTTGCCGCCATCGGATCCGGATACGGCGGCGGGGTTGCCGCAGGCGCCAGTTGCGAAGGGATTGCCAGGCAGCCTGAATCGGTTACCAATGTCACGACCACGATGCTGGTGGGCCAGGCCGTTGCCCAGACGCCCTCCATTTTCGGTTTGCTGGTGAGTTTCATTTTGATGTTTAAATCGTTTCCCGAATCCACCACCCTGAGCGCCTCCATGGCGCTATTGGGAGCGGGTCTCTGCATGGGGTTTGGCGGTATCGGCCCGGGTATCGGAAACGGCATGGCCGCAGAGGGTGCCGTCAGGTGGGTGGCCAGGAATGTTTCCCGTGCAGGAGAGCTGATGCGGATCATGCTTGTGGGCCAGGCGGTCTCCCAGTCCACGGCGATTTACGCCATGGTCATCAGCCTGGTGTTGATATTTGTCGTTTAATGGATGCCATAATACGGATTTTACCAATTTTATATAATGGGCAAGGAGGAAGAGAAAAATGGCTATTGAAGGTGTGGATATAGTAAAAGCGGCAGCGTTTCTCGGTGCCGGACTTTCCATGGGACTCGGGGCCATTGGCCCGGGTGTGGGTGAAGGCATGGTGGCGGCAAAAGCCTGTGAGGCCATCGGTAAAAACCCCAATGAGGCGGGGCTGTTGACGCGTACCATGCTGGTGGGTCAGGCGGTTTCGGAGTCTACGGGGATCTACTCCCTGGTGATCGCCCTGCTGCTGTTGTTCGTGGTATAAAATAAGGTCCCTGCCGGCGATAAGGAGCACAATCGATGCAGATTGTCACCAATGTGGCGCTGATCAGTATCAACGAAACCCTCGTGGTTCAGTTGATCTCTTTTTTGATCTTTCTATTTGTCATCAACCGTATCATGTTTCGTCCCCTGCGAGGCACCATGGCTGAGAGGGAGTTCTATATCGAAGAGATGAAATCGGATATAGAACATGCGGATAAAAGTTATGAAGACGCGTTGCTTGAAATCAAGAAGCAGGAAGCCGCCGTTAAGGTGGAGGCGAATAAAATCAGCCTTGAACATGAGAACGAAGGCAGTAATGAAGCCAAAAAGATTTTTGAATCCACCCGTGCTGAGATTCTTCAATTGAAAAATGAGGCGGAGATCGAGGTGACAAGCCAGGTTGAATCAGCCAGGCTCACGATTCAAGCGGAATCGGAGGAGCTGGCCGTGACCATCATGGAAAAAATTTTGGACCGGAGGCTCACATCATGAAAAATTGTGATAAAACAGTCTGGTTCGGATGCCTGTTTGTAGCTGCTACCCTCTTTCTTCCTCTTTTTTGTGTTGACGCATTCGCTGGCGATACGCCGGCTGCCTGGCGGCCGACCTATGATCTTGTCATGCGGTGGGTGAATTTTCTTATTCTTGCGTTTTTACTGGTAAAATTCGGCAAAGCGCCCCTCATGAATTTCCTGCGCGACCAGCAGGACCAATTCGAAGAAGAGATTAAGGATCTGGAAAAGGAGAAGGAAACGGCGCTTGAAAAAGTCCGGGAAACCGAAAAATTGATCGAAGAGAGCAATGAGCGGTTTCAAAAGATCTCCGCACGGATTATTGCCAGAGGTGAAAAGCGGAAAGGGGAGATCATCGATGAGGCGAAACGGGATTGCCGGTCGATGATGGAAGACGCCAAAGGCAAAATCGGCGGCAGGATTCTCCAGGCAAAAGAAAATTTCAGGGCCGAACTGGTGGATGCGGCCATGGCCATCGCAATGGAGCGGTTTACCGGCGTCATGACACGGAAGGACAACGACAAACTCATATCTCAATATATGGATAGCATTGATGCCTGATCCCTGTCCCAAAAATTGAGCGTCACAAACCCGGTTCAATGTCCGGGTTTTTTTATCGAAACGATAACCTAAAAGAAAGTAGAAGGATGACCATGCGCTATTTTCGGCGACCTTTTTTGGGGTTATCGTTCCGGTTTTATTCCTCACGGCTTTTTTTGCATCTTGTAAATTTTCCTTGAAAAACGCCCTGCCCTTGAAAATAAATTCGGGCACTGACGAACCTTATCATGGAAACCATTCCCGAGCTCATCAAAACGTTGATCCGTTTTAAGTCCACCCACGACAGGCCGGATGAGATCTGCCGCTGTGCGGATTTTATCGGAAATTATTTAAAATCGGAGGAGATCCCCTATTCCCGGATCGACCGCAACGGTATCCCGTCGATTGTGGTGCTGCCCAAGCCCGGTTATGCCAGGGTGCTACTCGTCTCCCACATCGATGTGGTGGAGGGGCCGGATGCCCTGTTTCAGCCGGTGGAAAGGGATGGCAGTATTTTTGGCCGGGGAAGTATCGATGACAAATATGCCGTTGCAGTCTCCCTGGTACTTCTGAAGAACAAACTGGCATCGGCAAGGCAGCAGGGGAGCGGACTTCCCGACCTGTCTTTCGGTGTGCTGATCACAGGAGATGAGGAGATCGGCGGGCATGACGGCGTTGAACATGCGCTTTCCGGAATCAAATCCGATTTTGGTATCGTTCTCGACGGCGGTGGGCTTGATCAGGTAGTGGTGAAAGAAAAGGGGATTCTCCGTCTGAAGCTAGTCACTCCGGGGTGTTCGGCCCACAGTGCAAGGCCGTGGATGGGGGATAACGCCATCGACAATCTGATCGCCGATTATGCAAGTATCAGGTCCCGGTTTTCCGAAACCGCACCGGACCATTGGCATCCGACTTTGAACTTCAGCCGCGTCGGTGCGGGACAATCCGAAAACCAGGTGCCGGACCGTGCCGAAGCCATTTTTGACATCCGTTACACGGAAAAAGATGATCCGGATTTGCTGGTGGAGGACCTCTCCCGGGATATTGCCGGAGAGTTGACCGTTTTGTTCAGGGCCCCTGTCTTTGACGGCGGATCTTCGCCCTATCTGGACCTGCTGAAACAGATCGTTCCATCGGTTTCCTTCGGTTTCGAGCATGGCGCGTCCGATGCGCGGCATCTTTCCGAAAGAAAAATACCCTCCATTGTCTGGGGTGCAGACGGTAATCTCAGCCAGCATTCTGCCGATGAGCACGTGGCGGTTCAAAGCGTTTTTGAGCTCTATGGCCGGCTTGACGCTTTTCTGGAAAAGGCGCTCTCAATATCTTGAATTTAAAGGGGGATGAGGATGGTAATCTTTTGACACTAAATGGTTTACCTGATAAGAAAACGGTTGGTGTTAGTGGTAACAGGATATGGTATGAACGAATATGTAAACCATTGACCATAAAGGAGGTAGAGGAATGATGAAAAAGCTATTCGTATTGTTGGCCGTTATGATGCTGGTCGTGACCGGCCATGCCCTGGCGGACACTCCCAAGGCTGGTGGTACACTTGTATTCGGCCGGGGTGGAGACAGCGTCGGTCTGGATCCAGCCTATGAAACGGACGGGAACTCGTTCATGATCTGCGACAATATTTTTGAGGCACTGGTTTTTTATGCCGATGAGTCCACCAGCCTGGAACCGGGGCTGGCCAAATCCTGGGATATTTCTCCCGACGGGAAAACTTATACCTTTCATCTGAGAAAAGGGGTGAAGTTTCATGACGGCACTCCGTTCAACGCCGATGCCGTGGTCTTTTCCATCGGTCGTATGATGAAAGAGCGAAATGTCAAGTTCCTGGATAAGGGGCTAAAGATTCCGGCACAGGAACGTCCGCCCGAGTACTGGGTATCCATGGAGATGGATGATACTATCGGTGCCATCGAGGCCGTGGATGAATACACGGTGGTATTCAAACTCAAACGGGTGGAAGCCCCCTTTCTGGCCAATATGGGGATGGATTTTGCCGACATCATCAGCCCCACGGCCTTTCTGAAAAACCCCAAGGAGTTCCTGCGGGCGCCGGTGGGAACAGGCCCTTTCAAGTTTGTCAAATGGGTAAAGGACGACCGGATCATCCTTGCAAAGAACAAGATGTACTGGGATAAAACCGGTGGACCTTATGTGGACAAGCTCATCTTCCGATCCATCCCGGAGAACTCGGTACGGTTTCTGGAACTCAAGACCGGAAATATCCATATCTGTCAGTTCCCCAATCCGGCCGACATTGCACTGGCCAAAAAAGACCCGAACCTGAAGTTGACGGTGCAGCCGGGGATGAATGTCGGTTACCTCTCTTTCAACCACACCAAGGAACCCTGGAAAAGCAACCTGCACCTTCGTCGTGCTATCGCCCACGCCCTCAACCGAAAAGCGATTGTGGACAACATCTATCAGGGTATGGGACAGGTCGCCAAAAATCCGATTCCCCCCACCATGTGGGGATATAACAAGAGCATTCCGGGGTTCAAGTATAGTGTGGATATGGCAAAGGCTGAGTTGAAAAAGGCCGGTTTCCCCGAAGGCAAGGGATTGCCGGAAATTACCCTTTGGTCCATGCCGGTGGCCAGGCCCTATAACCCCGAGGGGTTAAAAGTCGGTGTCGCCATGATTTCCGACCTGGCAAAAATTGGGATCAAGGCCCGGATCGTCAGTTACGATTGGGGTACTTATTTGAAACGTCAGCGCGAGCAGCCTGCGGATATGGATCTGTTCCAGCTCGGTTGGACCGGCGACAACGGTGATCCGGACAATTTTCTGGCCGTTCTTTTTGACGGACTCGCCTCCTCCTCCATCCGGACTCAGTGGAAAAACGAAGAATATCACAAGCTGATGCTGGAGGGAAAGCAAACAGTGGATCAGAAGAAGCGTACGATGATTTATGAAAAAGCGCTTCAGGTGATTTTCGACGATGTGGGCGCCATTCCCATTGCACATTCCACGGTTATCTGGCCCGCAGTTAACAAGGTGACGAACTTCAAACTTCATCCCACCGGATCGGTCCGGATGAAAAACGTCTGGTTGAAGTAACCACGCCTGTATCACATCCTATTTCGCCGGTGGAAGGTGCCAAATCACCTCCTCCGGCGAAATATCATTTTTGTTTCCCGGATTTTTTTGAATATGCTGGCCTATGTCATCAGAAGGATTTTCATCCTGATTCCCACTCTCCTGGGAATGTCTTTGATCGTTTTCCTCATGCTGCATTTTACCCCGGGAGATCCCGCGGAATTGTTGATGGGTGAGCGTGCCACGGATGAGGCCCTTGCGCAGATCCGGGAACATCTCGGTCTTAACGAACCGATCCATGTACAGTACGGGATGTTTCTCAAACGGTTGGCAAAGGGGGATCTCGGGGAAACCATATGGACCCGGCAGAAGGTGTGGACCGAGGTCAAGCAGCGTTTCCCCGCCACCATTGAGTTGGCGCTCGTAGCGTTGTTCATCAGTTGTTTCTTCGGGATCGTTTTCGGGATCATATCCGCTACCAAGCAGTACTCCATCTTCGACTACATCAGCATGGTGGGCGCACTGGCAGGGGTCAGTATGCCGATTTTCTGGCTGGGCTTGGTGTTCATGCTGATTTTTTCGATTAATCTTGGATGGTTGCCCATATCCGGGCGTTTGGGCATTGAATATGATATCGAGACCATTACCAACTTTTATATCGTTGACGCTCTATTGACCCGGAACTGGCCAGCGTTGAAAGATGCCCTCTGGCACATCATCATGCCTGCGGTCACTCTAAGTACCATTCCAATGGCCATCGTGGCCAGAATGACCCGGTCCGCCATGCTGGAAGTGCTGCGTCAGGATTATATCAAAACGGCCAAAGCCAAGGGGCTTTCACAGTTCATGGTCATCTTCAAGCATGCGTTGAGAAATGCCCTGATTCCGGTGGTCACCACCATCGGTCTGCAGTTCGGGGTTCTTCTGGGCGGCGCCATTCTTACCGAGACCATCTTTGCCTGGCCCGGTGTGGGCAAGTGGATGTACGATGCCGTCATGCAGCGGGATTATATGGTGATCCAGGGCGGCACCCTTTTTATCGCCGCCATCTTCATTGTGATCAACCTGTGCGTGGATGTGCTCTATGCCGTCATCAACCCCCGGATCAGCGTTCAATGACGTGATACCATTACAGCGTATGAAAACGAAAAAAGCCCATAAAGATCCCCATGACCGTCATCCGTTTGTTGAACAGCTCAGTCAGATGTGGCGCAACAAGACGGCCATCGCCGGGTTGATCATCATCACCATTTTCGTATTGACGGCCATCATTGCCCCGCTGATCAGTCCCCACGACCCTTTGGAAACTTCATTGTATGATCAGCTCAGACCCCCGGTCTGGTATGACGACGGCACGTGGAAAAACATCCTTGGGACGGACGACCTGGGCCGGGATATCTTGTCCCGGATTATCTGGGGGGCGAGGGTGTCACTGATCGTGGCCGTGGTGAGTGTGAGCCTTGCATTTGTTTTCGGAACCTTGCTCGGAGCGGTCTCCGGCTACTACAAGGGAAAAGTGGACAACCTGATCATGCGGATCATGGATATCATTCTGGCGTTTCCCTACATCCTTCTGGCCATTGTGGTTGTGGCCTACCTGGGCCCCAGTTTGAGAAACGCCATGATCGCCATCGGCATCACCTATATACCGCGGTTTGCACGCATTGTCCGGGGTAGTGTTCTGGAAGAGTGTGAAAAGGACTACGTGACGGCTGCCAGAGCCATCGGTGCCCGGGATTTCAGGATCATTTTTATCGCCATCATCCCCAACTGTCTGGGACCGCTGATCGTGCAGACCACCCTGAGTTTTGCATCCGCTATCCTGGATGCCGCCGCATTGAGTTTTCTGGGGCTCGGCGCCCAACCGCCGACACCTGAATGGGGTGCCATGATCGCCAGCAGCCGGTCGTTGATTTTAAGGGCTTCCTGGGTAATGACGATTCCCGGCATCGCCATCCTTTTTGCAGTGCTCGGCTTTAATCTGTTGGGGGACGGGCTTAGGGATGCCCTGGATCCGAGATTGAGGGATTAGGCGATGGGACAAAACGATCTTCTGGAGATTCAAAACCTCAAGACCTATTTTTATGTCCGCGGCTATGTTGCCAAAGCCGTTGATGACGTGAGTCTGACCATCCGTTCCGGCCAGACACTTGGGTTGGTGGGGGAGTCCGGCTGCGGGAAAAGTGTGACGGCCCACTCCATCATCCGATTGATTCCACAGCCGCCTGGAGAGATTGTCAGCGGCGAGATCCGTTTTGAAGGGAAGGACCTGCTATCCCTTTCCGAAGCCCAAATGCGGAAGATCAGAGGAAACCGGATCTCTATGATCTTTCAGGAACCCATGACCTCGTTAAACCCGGTGTTCACCGTCGGGGACCAGGTCGGTGAGGTGATTCGGCTCCATCAGAAACGGTCGGCAAAGGAGACCCGGGAACGGGTGATCGAGATGTTTCAGAGGGTGGGGATACCAGCCCCGGAAACCCGGCTTTCCGATTACCCGCACCAGATGAGCGGCGGGATGCGGCAGCGGGTGATGATTGCTATGGCCCTTGCCTGCAACCCCAGGTTGATGATCGCGGATGAGCCGACCACGGCGCTGGATGTCACCATCCAGGCGCAGATCCTCGACCTGATGGACAAGCTCAAGGATGAAACCGGAGCCTCCATTTTGTTCATCACTCATGACCTGGGCGTCATTGCGGAGATGGCACAGCATGTCATCGTGATGTACGCCGGGAAAATGGTGGAATATGCGGATGTAAAAACCCTGTTTGCCACCCCCAAACATCCCTATACCATCGGTTTGATGCAGTCTATTCCCATATTGGGTAGACAAAGCCAGGAGGGGCGGTTGAAAACCATATCCGGTACGGTGCCCTCGCTGTTTTCGTTGCCGGAGGGGTGCCCGTTCAGTGATCGGTGTCCGGACGTGTTCGATGATTGCCGTCGGATCGACCCGAATATGGTAACGGTGGGTGATAGCCATATTGCACGGTGTTTGAAATATGTCTGAAGCAGGAAATAGACAACCGCTGGTTGAAGCGGAAAATCTGGTCAAGTATTACCCCATTCGGGGGGGAATATTTTTGAAGGAGGTGGCTAACGTAAAAGCGGTCGACGGCGTTAGCATGAAAATTGAACGGGGAGAGACCGTGGGGCTGGTGGGGGAGTCCGGTTGCGGCAAAACCACATTCGGAAGGGCCATATTAAGGCTCGAGGAGCCGACGGCCGGGCGGGTTCGGTTCAACGGGGAAAACATTCTCGCCTATAATGCTCAGCAGATGCGCGCCATCCGGGAGGAGATGCAGATCATCTTCCAGGACCCATTTTCTTCCCTCAACCCACGAAAAACCGTTGCCCACATTATCGGTGAACCCTTGCTGGTACACGGCATGAAAAGCCGGGCGAAAAGGGACGAAAGGGTTCTCGACCTGCTCCGCGTGGTTGGGTTGCGCAAGGAACATATGAGGCGTTATCCCCATATGTTTTCAGGGGGACAGCGCCAGCGAATCGGTGTGGCACGCGCCCTGGCATTGAACCCCAAGTTTATCGTCTGTGACGAGGCCGTCTCCGCTTTGGATGTCTCCATCCAGGCGCAGGTCATCAACCTGCTCAAAGATCTCCAGGATGAATTCAATCTGACCTATCTGTTTATCTCCCATGACCTGAGTGTTGTAGAGCATGTCAGCGATAAGGTGGCTGTGATGTATGTCGGTAAAATTGTGGAATTTTCAGACAGCACATCCCTCTACGGCAACCCGCTGCATCCGTACACCCAGGCGCTGCTTTCCGCATCACCCAAACCTGATCCCCAGCTCAAACGCAACCGCATCATTCTGAAGGGAGATGTGCCCAGCCCCATCAATCCGCCCCCGGGATGCCGGTTCCATACGCGCTGCCTTTATACTCAGGATATTTGCAGGAAAGAGGAGCCACGGCTCAAAACCATCCAATCGGGCCATGAAGCCGCATGTCATTTTGCAGGACAGGTGGGGGCCTTGTAGGCATTGGAAATAGTCGCTCATGAAGACAGACGCCGTTATTGACCATATTGTACACTGGCTGGAATCCTATTGTGGCGATGCCGGAATGGCCGGTTTCGTAGTCGGGGTTTCGGGCGGAATTGATTCCGCCGTCACCAGCACCCTGTGCGCCAGGACGGGGAAAAAGGTCATTGCACTGAACATGCCCATCCACCAGGATTCCCAACAGCGATCGTTGGCAAGCATGCAACTCGAGTGGCTAAAAAACCATTTCGCAAATGTCAAAGGCGTCGACGTTGAACTGACACACGCCTTCGAAGCCCTGAAAGAAGCCCTGCCGGTGGATATCACCGGCGGTTTGGCCATGGCCAACACCCGGTCGCGGATTCGGATGACTGCCCTATACGCCTTTTCCACCCATTACCGCATGCTGGTGGCGGGAACCGGCAACAAAGTGGAGGATTTCGGTGTCGGCTTTTACACCAAATATGGCGACGGCGGTATCGACCTTTCGCCCATCGCCGATCTGATGAAATCGGAGGTATATGTGGTGGCTGCAAAACTCGGGATACTGGAGGATATTGTGAAGGCGCCGCCCACCGACGGCCTCTGGCAAGACGGCCGAACTGATGAGAGCCAGATCGGCGCCACGTATGATGAATTGGAGTGGGCCATGGGATTTGTGCCGCTGGACGATAGCGAAACCGAATTATCCCCCCGGCAAAAAGAGGTGCTTGCCATCTACCGGCGTTTTCATGACCACAACCGCCATAAGATGGAATCGATACCGGTTTGCCGGATTCCGGATGCGCTAAAATAGATCTCTATATCATGACCGGGCTTCGGCAGGGGATTTACCTTCCTCCTTTGCGGCATTCAACCGGTTTACCATATCGACATATTGTTTGGAGGCATGCTTGACCCTTGCCTTCAGCAGTTCCCGGTTTTCCTGCAGTTTTTTGATCTCCCCGATATCCTGTTTCAGCGCGTTGACATATCCATTCATGAATGCAATTTCGATAGCCTTTTTATAGCCGGCCTTCAAAGCAGAAAATGATAGGCCCGTTCCGAATATGAGAATGATCATCAGGATGGATTGCATGATCAGCCATTTTTTTTTGATCATCATTAGAAAGCCTCCTTGTGGCGGCATCGCCGCAATCCTAACCATAGCGCATATGCTGTCATGACATGCTACTCTGTCTTATACCTGTACAAAAGGTGTCGAATCGACTTTGCGGCATCCGATTTTTCCTGTTCATCACCTGTTTCAAGCTTGTCGCAATGGTCGGAAAGTTGTCTGAATACCGAGGCGAGGGAATCCTTGAGAGAGTTGATCACCTCCGCCATCGACTTGAAGTCATCTTTTTTTCTCAATCGTATGTATTCGTGAAGGTTTCCTTCGGCGATTTCCAGCAATGTGCGTTTTATCCTGAAGATCGGGCCCGCCATGCGGTGACTGAAAATCAATCCGGAAAAAAAAGTAATGATCAGAGTGGCGAGGACACAAACGGCCATGACCGGCCATAAAAGATCCAAAATCGTGCGCTGGGCGGCCAAGGTATCCACGGCGCCCGATTCGCTGAAGGGATCGGGCTGCATCAGCTCGAACTGCAGGTCACCGTACAGATAATACACGGCCGTCAGAAATATCAGGGACATGACGATAAAAAGTACGGATAAAAAGCAAGTTTTTCGAATGATGCCGTATTGAAATTCGGGGTCTACGATAAATTGTTTTCTTTTGTATTTCCGTTTTTTCATGCGGAATCTCCGTTTTCACATGTTTTACGATCGGTTTTTCCCTTGGGTCTGAACAAGTGGATGACGTATCGGATCCCCGACATCACCAGTGCACCGCCCATGGTAGCGTAGACCACTGCAAGAACCTCCCGTGAGACAGTCGACTGTTTCATCACATTTCCCAGCAAAACCATAACGACAATGATCAGGTAACTCCTCCACGCCTGAAAGGCAAAAACACACCCCTTATCGGTATAGCTTGAGATCCGGGTGATATTTTTCCGGACGATACCGGAAAAGAGCGCCAGATAGGCGGCCAATGCCAGAACCAAACCGACGAATCCAAGCACAACCCCCCGTGTTCCATCAAAAGAAACTATCCATAGGAACGATAGCCGGCAGAGCAAAGCGCCGGCGGCCATCCAGACCAGCCCGGCCAGGGCGATGAGCCAGAATTTAGGAACGGACGGTTTTAGTGAAAGGCGATCCATCTCCTGCTCCCGGAACTATTTTCCCGTGCTGCCAAAACCTCCGTCGCTGCGGCGTGTGTCACCCAATCTTTCCACAACGTCCAGCCTCACGCGGCTGACCTGTTGGATGACCATTTGCGCAATCCTCTCCCCGCGGCGGATGACATAATCAGCGGATCCCAGGTTGATCAGCGCAATTTTAACCTCGCCACGGTAATCGGCGTCGATGGTTCCCGGTGAATTGATGACTCCGATGCCGTGTTTGACGGCGAGGCCGCTTCTTGGGCGGATCTGAGCTTCGAATCCCTCGGGCAGGGCGATGGCAAAGCCAGTGGGGATCAGGGTGATGGCTCCCCGGACCAGTTGAAAATCCTCCTTAACGGCGGCACAGACATCCATACCGGCTGCCTGGGGTGTCATATAACACGGCAGGGGGATATCATCGTCTCTGTTGGGGTGCAGGCGCAAAAACTGAAGGATCGGTGGTGGGTTCAAGATTTATTTCCGGTTTTTCAACTTCTGTTATATCATCGTCAAAACCGCATGCTGTCTTTTAAATGCACGGCGTCATCCACGGGTCCCAGAACCGTCATGCCAAGATTTCCCGACTGGAACAGATCCGATGCCAGATCCAGAATATCGTCCGGGGTTACCTGGTCAATATTGTCTAAGATTTCAGCCATGGGTTTGTAACGTCCGTAATGGATCTCGTTTTGCGCCAGCCTTACCATCTGGTTCTCATTACTTTCGGACGTCAGCAAAAGACTTCCCTTGGTGTATTCCTTTGCTTCCTGTAACTCCTCCCTTGAGATGGGGGTGCTTTTTATCCTGCGCAGCTCCTCGAGGATAGGGTCGATGGTATCGTTGACCTTGTCCGGAGAAACCCCGGCGTAAACGCCGAACATGCCGGTGTCCACATAGGATGTGACAAATGAGTAGACGGCATAAGCCAGCCCCCTCCGTTCCCGGATCTCCTGGAACAGTCTTGAGCTCATGTTACCGCCCAAGATAGTGTTCATTAATGAGAATGCATACCGCCGGGGATGGGTGATGGGGAGGCCACGGGTCATCAAGCAGATGTGAACCTGTTCGATGTCTCGGGGATGAACGTCAATCGTGGAACACTCTTGAGGCATGACCCTGTCGGGAAAGCCGTTTCCGGGAACGATATTTTCAAACTCTTTTGCTGCCAGGCGGATAAAACGGTCATGTTCGAGGTTCCCCGCTGCCGATATCACGATTCGGTCCGGTTGATAAAAGTGGGAGAAGAAGCGTTTAACAGTATCGGCATCGAAGTTTCGGATATTTTCCCGGGTGCCGAGTATCGACCGTCCCAGCGGATGGTCGCCCCAGAAATTCTGTCCGGAAAGCACATGCACATACTCGTCCGGGTTGTCCTCCACCATCCCGATCTCCTGGAGAATAACCGGACGTTCACGCTCCAATTCAAGGCTGTCAAACTCGGAATTCATGAGGATATCCGACAGGATGTCGACCATCTGCGGCAAATGGGTATCCATGACTTTGGCATGGTAACAGGTGTTTTCGAGGGAGGTGAACGCGTTGGTATGCCCGCCGATGGCATCAAATTCCTTTGCGATCTGATATGCACTTCTTCGGCGGGTCCCCTTGAAAATCATATGCTCTATGAGATGGGAGAGGCCGTTTTCTTCATCGGCCTCATCCCGGGATCCTGCGTTTAACCAGACGCCCATGGAGACAGAACGAACATAGGGCATCTTTTTGGTGATAATCCGGACACCGTTGTCCAGGGTGGTATTATTTACGCCCGGATTCATTTTTATCTTCCAGCAGGGCTTTATGGCTTAACCGGATCTTACCGTCTCTCGAGATTTCTAGGACTTTCACCTTCAACAACTGCCCCTCTTTGACCACATCGGACACCTTGGTGACCCGCCGGTTGGCAAGCTGGGAGATGTGGACCAATCCGTCCGTACCGGGAAGAATCTGAACAAAGGCGCCGAAATCCATGATTTTGACGACGGTACCCTCGTAAATTGCCCCCACTTCCGGTTCCTGGGTCAGCTCGCGAACGATTTTCAGCGCCGCATCACCATCTTCTTTGCTAACAGCGGCAATTTTTACCAGACCGGTGTCATCGATATCAAGTTTGGTGTTGGTGTCCGCCTGGATGGAACGGATCACCTTGCCCCCCGGGCCGATCACATCGCGGATCTTGTCAGGGTTGATGTTGATGGTGACGATGGTCGGTGCGTAGGGAGAGAGGGCCTCTCTAGGCTCTTCAATGGCTTCGAGCATCTTCCCGAGGATGTGAAGGCGACCCACCCGGGCCTGCTCAAGGGCGTTTTCCATGATGCTTTTCGACAATTCATGGATCTTGATGTCCATCTGGAGAGCGGTGATGCCCTCTGACGTGCCGGCGACTTTGAAGTCCATATCACCCGTATGATCTTCATCGCCGAGGATATCGGACAAAATGACCACCTGATCCCCTTCCGAGACAAGCCCCATGGCAATTCCGGCCACAGGTGCCTTGATGGGAACGCCGCCCTCCATCAAGGCCAGAATCCCGGAGCACACCGTTCCCATGGAAGAGGACCCGTTGGATTCCAGCACCTCGGACACCAACCGGATGGTATAATCAAAGTCCTCCCTGTCCGGGAGCACTTTTTCGATAGCCCGGGTGGACAAGCCCCCGTGGCCGATATCCCGGCGGCTTGGCCCCCCGATGCGCTTTACCTCGTTGACCGAATAGGGGGGGAAATTATAGTGCAGCATAAACGGCCTGAACTCTTCACCGCTCAACGTTTCCACACGCTGTTCATCCTGCCCGGAACCCAGTGTCAAGACGCCTAGAACCTGTGTTTCACCACGGGTAAAAAGGGCACTGCCGTGGGGCCGGGGGAGCAATCCGACGTCACATGTGATGGGGCGGATTTCATCGAACTTCCGGTTGTCAATACGGCGATTTTCTTTGAGGACCAGATCCCTTGCGATCTTTTTCTGAAGATCATCCAGAATTTCGTAGGCTTCCCCTTTCCGATCGGCGTATTCTTCTCCCAAAGATTCAAAAACGGTTGCCTTGACGCCGCGAAGCGCCGCCGCACGTTCCAGTTTGGGCGGAATGACGATGGCTTCCCGCATAGACGCCAGGGCCGCCGTTTCGATTTTAGCCACGAGATCCTTATCTTTTTCCGGTAACTCAAAAACCCTTTTCTCAACACCGTTGGAAGCTTTGAGTTCCTCTTGCAGATCGATAAGCGGTTGAAGCGCCTGATGCCCAAAGAAAATGGCGTCCAGCATATCTTTTTCGCCGACGATATTACTGCCGCCCTCTACCATGACCACACCGGTTCTGGATCCTGCGACGATGATGTTGATATCGCAGGCTTCATATTCCTCTAAGGTGGGATTGGTTTTGAATTCACCTTCGATCCGTCCGACGCGAACGGCGGCGATGGGTCCTGCAAACGGGATATCGGATAATTCCAAAGCTGCGGAGGTGCCGACCATGGCCAGCGTATCCGGGTCGTTTTCTTTATCCATGGACAACACGGTGGCGATGACCTGGGTCTCAAACCGGTACCCTTTGGGGAAAAGGGGCCGGATGGGTCGGTCGATCAAACGGGCGGTGAGGGTTTCTTTTTCACTAGGGCGCCCGATTTCCCGTCTGAAATAGTTGCCGGGAATTCGTCCGGCCGCATAGATTTTTTCCTGGTATTCGACGGTGAGCGGAAGGAAATTGGTAGGTCGTTCATCTCTTGCCGACACCACGGTTACCAATACCACCGTGTCTCCATGCTGAACCACGACGGATCCCGAAGCCTGTTTGGCCAGTTTGCCGGTTTTTATGCTCAAAGGCTTCCCACCGATGTCGGTGCTTACTTTTTTCTCCATATTATCTCCTTAATCGTCTCTGAAGCCAACGGCAGCAACCTGCTTCCTGTACTGTCATCCCCGCCTATCAGGGCTCAACTCAAACTGCTTACCCGAACCGGTGAATACCATCGGTTTTTCCAGGATTCGGATAGTATTTCAGCCGTGATCTGACACAAAGACTCTTGGCCTATCTTCTAAGGCCTAGCGTTTCGATGATCTGGCGGTATCGCTTCACATCCTTGTTTTTAACATAATTCAGAAGCCGTCTGCGCCTACCCACAAGCATCAGCAAGCCCCTTCTTGAGTGGTGGTCTTTTTTATGCACCTTGAGATGCTCGGTAAGATAGGTGATGCGATGTGTCAATAGACCGACCTGTACCTCCGGAGAGCCGGTATCGCCTTCGTGAAGCTTGAATTGGTCGATCAGTTTTCCTTTTTCCTCAGATGAGAACCTCACTTTTTTTGCCTCCTGTTCGTAAAAATGACTATTCTATGCCTTTATTCCGGGAAAACACAACGATATTCGTATGTCCCAAGACCCTTTTTCCGATTTAGTACAGCGACCAGACGGTGGTGTTGATCAACGACCTTGAAATACCCATCTGGCATCTCCTGTGATCCCGAGGCAAGGTCCACTTCATGCAAGGACTTGCCATTGATTATTTTCTCTTTTAGCACATCATCGGCAGCCATCCCCGGCATCTCCTGCAGGGCATCCGCCATACTGATCAAACGTTCTCTCAGGCCGCCTTTTTGGGCCAAGGCCTTCAACCCCGAAAGGGAAACGGCTTCATCAACGGTAAAGCCCCCGCTTTTAATTCGCCGAAGGGTTTTCAGGTGTCCGCCGCATCCCAGCATGGCCCCGACATCTGCACACAGGGTCCGGATATATGTCCCTGCTGAACAGGAGACCTCGAACCGGACCTCAGGCAGATTGACATCCATAATTGCGAGCCGCTGGATGTTTACCGTTCTTGGTGGCTTTTGAACCGGTTTGCCCTTTCGGGCCAGTTTGTAAAGCGGCACACCGTTGTGTTTTAAAGCGGAATATACCGGAGGCTGCTGCAGAATATCCCCTTTGAATCGGTTGAAAACCCGGTGGATATCCCCTTTGGAAACCGAAATGTTTTCACACTTTGAGATAACCCGGCCCGTGGCATCCTGAGTGTCGGTGGCTTCACCTAACACCATTTCTGCATAGTAGGTTTTTCCGCTTTTTAAAAAAAAATCCGCCAGTCGGGTGGCCTTGTTGATGCAACACACCAAGACTCCCGTTGCAAAAGGATCCAATGTGCCGGCATGGCCCACTTTTTTTGCATTGAACATTCTTTTCAGAATACGAACCACGCCTGCGGATGATATGTCGGCAGGTTTGTCCACTACCAACACCCCGCTGTCCCCTTTATCCTGAGAGGAGAAAGCGCATGCCGTATCCTTTTCAAGACTCAAACTCACTACTCCAGCGCCATTTCTTGGGATCCATCGGCTTCAGTGCCCGTTTAATAATATCCCTGGATCTTTCCAGCCGTAACCGAAGTCCGACTTGCAGAGCCCTTCAAATTGCCGATGTTCTATCGCCCTGTTTTGATCTCCCGCGTGATTTGGCCTCTCTTATGTCGCAACGGTCGGCAAATCCGCGGATTTTCGATTTTAGAACCGGCAGGGTCGATTCAATATTGAAGCCGGCTGCCGTTGTATGGCCGCCACCCCCGAATGAGGATGCGATGGCCGCAACGTCTATCCCACCATCCGATCTGAGGCTGACATGATATTTTTTTGCATCTCCATTATGCCGGCCGTCGTTTTTCAGTTCTTGTATCAGGGCTGCAACCCTGACATCTTCGATCCGCCGGGCATAATGGATCATCCCATCGATATCTTCGGAGTGAGTTCCGGTTTCGGCCATCATTCGCCGGGTCAGCGTCATGATGGAGAGTTTGCCGTTTTTCGAAATCTCGATGGAATCCAAGGCACGATTCAACAATTTGATACGGCCCAGCGAATAGGTGCCGTATACTTGCTGAGCCACATCGTAAGGCTCAACCCCCGTTTTCACCATCTCCCGGCAGATGTCGAAGGCAGCCTGATTTGTATTTGAAAACCGAAAGGATCCGGTGTCTGTTAATATTCCAGTATAGATGGCAATGGCCATGGTCTTCGTGATGGTCACCCCCAGTTTCTTGATCACACGATACACGATTTCCGACGTTGAACAAGCCGATGGATCCACCAGATGATAGTCCCCAAAACGGGAATTGGTGGGATGATGGTCCAGATTGATAACCACCGGAATCATATCCATGACGTGAGCCGCCTCTCCGATTCGAGCCAAGGTGCCGCAATCCAGGGTTATGGCGGTATCAAAGCTATCGGGATTTTCCAGATGATCGGTAATTTGCCGAACGTACGGCAAATACCGATATACCGCCGGGATCGGACTTTCGTTGTAGAGGGTGGTCTGCTTGTTGAGAGACTCAAGCGCTAGTCCCATGGCAAGGAGCGACCCGATGGCATCTCCATCCGGGTTGACGTGTGTTGCAACCAGGACCGATTTACTGGCTTTCAGTTGTTTTATGATCTTGTCCATCACTGATATCCAGGGATCTTAAGATGTCGTCAATATGCGAGCCATAGTCAAATGAATCGTCATAAAAAAATTTAAGGTCAGGCATGTAGCGCAAACCCAAGCGGCTCGCGAGTACCCGTTTGACGTATCCCCGGGCATTATTAAATCCTACTTCAGCAAGATCCCGGCTTTTTTGATCTCCACTGACGGTGTAATATACCCTGGCCGACTTCAAATCCCGTGCCATCGTTACTCCTGTAATAACGGCACTTTCCAGTCTTGGGTCCTTAATATCCTTTTGCAGAAGATCGCAGATGAGTTTACGAATCTGTCCCCCGACCCTGTCTCCTCGTGAAAAGGGTTTCATATGTGAATAATCTCCATCTCCGAGTCGATCATTTCCGATAGACCGATATCTTCCGCCAAGTTAAGGATTTTATCCATCTTGGCATTGATGACGCGTCCGTCGTTTCCGACAAGGGCAAAACCAATCTCCGCCCTTTGGTAGACGTCCTGGGATCCGACTTCGGCGACTGAAACATTGAAATGATTCCGAATGCGGGAGATGGTGGATTTAATGACCTTTCTCTTGGCTTTGAGGCTGTGGCAGTCATGCAGCCTGAAAACCATAATGCCGGCTCCGACGACCATATTTAAATTTCCATGATGCATCACCCCTGAACGTCGAACAATAGGGGGGAGTGCTGTTGGCATAATGGTTTGTTTCTCATAGTTGCTGCATCATGTCTCAATCGTCGGCTTGATCTCCTCGAGGTAGTAGCATTCCAGGGTATCGCCGACCTTAATATCATTGTAATTTTCAATGCCGATACCGCACTCGTATCCGCTTTGCACTTCTTTGGCATCGTCTTTGAACCGCCGAAGAGATGCAATCTTACCCTCATACTGGACAACACCATCTCTCAAAAGACGTGCCAACTGACCGCGACGGATCTTGCCGTCCGTGACATAACTCCCGGCAATGGTACCGATTTTTGGGACATGAAACACCTGGCGGACCTCTGCAATTCCCAGCACTCTCTCTTCAAAAGTGGACTCCATCATACCCAGGATGGCATCCTGAATGTCTTTGATGACATTGTAGATGACATTGTAAAAGCGAATGTCTACGTTCTCGTCGGCGGCAAGGGCTTGTACCTTGGCATTGGGTCGTACGTTGAAACCGACGATGATGGCGTTGGAGACCGAAGCCAGGGACACATCCGATTCCGTAATGGTCCCGGTGGCGTCATGGACGACATTAATTTTCACTTCCTCGTTTGAGAGCTTAACCAGAGAATCCTTCAGCGCTTCAATGGAGCCATGCACGTCTGCTTTGACGATAAGGTTCAGCTCTTTGGCTTCGCCCTCCTGCAACTGCTCAAAAAGGCTTTCCAGGCTGACCCGCGTTGTCTTTGCCAATTCCACGGAACGCTGTTTTTGAACGCGATGCTCACTGACCTGTCTGGCATCTTTTTCATCGGCAAGCGCCACCAATTCATCCCCGGCGTTGGGGACACCGGAAAGGCCGATAATTTCGATAGGCATGGAGGGCCCCGCCGAGGCGACACTTTCTCCCCTGTCATCGATCAGCGCTCGAAGCTTCCCGTAATGAATGCCGCAAACCACAGGGTCATGGGTTTTCAAGGTGCCCTCCCGGATCAGGATCGTTGCCACGGCGCCCCTGCCGGAATCCAGCTTGGCCTCCACCACGTGACCAAAAGCCGGTTTGTCGGGATTGGCCTTCAATTCAAGAACCTCTGCCTGTAGAAGGATCATTTCGAGCAGGTCTCCGATGCCTTCATACTGCTTTGCGGATACCTGAACAAAAATAGTATCGCCTCCCCACTCTTCAGACGTCAGGCCGGATTCGGCAAGCTCACGCTGTACGCGTTCCGGGTCGGCATTGGGCTTGTCAATTTTGTTGACCGCTACGATGATGGGCACCTCGGCGGCTTTGGCATGATTGATCGCTTCCACGGTTTGCGGCATTACACCGTCATCGGCAGCCACGACGAGAATGACGATATCGGTTACGGACGCGCCCCTCGACCGCATGGCAGTGAAAGCCTCATGACCCGGGGTGTCAAGAAATACGATGTTTCCCTTTTCTGTTGCTACATGGTAAGCGCCGATATGCTGCGTGATGCCACCTGCTTCGCCATCCGTTACCCGTGTTTTGCGGATCGCATCCAGCAAGGAGGTTTTGCCATGATCCACGTGTCCCATAATAGTGACGACAGGTGGTCTTTCCACCAAGTTTTCCGGATCATCCGCTTGTACTTTTATCACGGTTTCCTCTTCAAAAGAGGCGCGCTCAATTTCGTAACTGAACTCCCCGGCGACCAGCACGGCCGTTTCAAAATCGATGGTTTGGTTTACCGTTGCCATTACCCCGAGATCCATCAGCTTGATGATCATTTCACCGGATTTGATTCCCATTCGTTTGGCCAGTTCTGACAAAACGATCGTATCATCCATTTTGATCCGCCGTTTGATGGCTTTTGCGGTGGTGACCTGGGTTTTCTTTCCCGGTGCTGCCTTTTTTCCCCTTAATCCTTTGCGTCCCTTGCGGGAGCGGGGTCCTCTGCCGTAAAGATCGGAACCCTCAACAACGGCCTTTTTCCGGAATGAGATTTTCTTTTTGAAAAATTTTCTGTCTTTTGAGGGCTCTTCGGCCACTCTTTTTCCCTTTTTCCCCTTTTTTTCTTTTGAACCCGAAGCAATCCGTTCCCCGGGCTTACCCTGACTCGGCGCTTTCTCTACGACTTCCGGCTTGATTTTATCCGGTTTCGGCGGTGGTTCCCCGAGTTTGATAATTTTTGCCGGGGCGTCCTTTTTTTTACGTTTTTTCGGTTTCGCCGTTTTGACTTTTTCTGCAACGTCGGGTTCAACCGCTACGGAGGGCGTGTCCGTCGCTTTATCTTCCGCCACGGTTTCGGGAGCCGGTTCAGGCGCTTCGACCTCTTCCGTTTCAGGGGGCCCGGCCACGGGTTCCTCCGGCTCAACGGGTTTTTCTTCGACGGGTTCCGGTATTACCGGTTTCTCAGCCGCTTTCTTTTTGACAATTTTTAAGACCGGTTTTCTTTCCGCAGGCGTTTTTTCGGCTTTATCCTCAATTCTCGATGGTTCTTTTACTTCGGTGTCGTCTGTTTCAGCTTCAGTCGGAGCTTCAGGCTCCTCGATGGCCTCCGGGGGGACGGTTTTTTTTCGAACGATCTTTTTGCGCCGCCTGATCACCGTCGATTTGACGCGGGTTTCCTCCACCACATCGACTTTTTTGCCCGTCAGGTTCGCTTTTACGGCGACAACAGCCTCATCTGAAATAGAACTCATGTGGGACTTTGCCGGAATGCCCATCTCATCCAGCTTTTCCATAAGCTGCTTGCTCTGCATGTTCAGATCCCTGGCGAGCTCAAATATTCTGACTTTTGCCATCAATCCCCCTCAAAACCGGTTTGTTGAGTGTTGGCGCTTTCCACTTCAGCAATTTGAAGCTGCAATTATTTTGACATATTATCATGTTGTTTCGGATCTCTCCGAATCTTCATCATCTTCAGCCGTTTCATCCCGATCCGATTTCCCAGTTTCTGGCTTTTCATCCCCTTCTTTGGCGTCATTTCCTGGGAGATCCGATGCATCCGTGGCAGTGTCGGCACCGTCTGCATCGACTGTTTCTGACTCGGTATCCTCACCATTATCCGGCTTTTCGTCCTCTTCTTCACCGCCATCTGCGGGGAGTGCCGATTCAGTCTCATCGCCATCGGCATCATCTGTTTCGACGGTTTCTGCCCCGGAATCGGTTTCCGGATCAGCCGGATCCTCATTTTCGGCTGCTTTTTTCAATTCCTCCTGCTCGACCATGTATTGTTCGGCAGCCGTAACGATCTGCTCTGCTTCCTCTTCGCTGATATCGCGAATCTGCATCAGATCCTCAGCGGACGCACGGCTGAGTTCCTCTGCAGAATATAGGCCCATTTCATATAAGGTATCAGCCCTGCTGATACTGACACCGGGCAGGGACACCAGTGATTCATATCCGCTTTTCATGGCCGCGCTGTACAGTTCTTCGCTGATGACATCCAGATGCCATTGGGACAGTTTTGAGGCGAGCCTTACATTTTGACCTTTCTTGCCGATGGCAATGGATAGGAATTCATCGGGTACGATGACTTCCATGGAACGGTTATCCTCATCAATGATCACGCGTGAGATCTCCGCAGGGGCCAGTGCGTTGCAAACAAAGCGTGCCGGGTCCACATGCCATGGGATAATATCAATTTTCTCACCCCTGAGTTCCTGCACCACATTTTGCACTCGGCTACCTTTCATGCCGACACAGGCACCCACAGGGTCTATGTCCGAATCATTGGAAGCAACGGCAATTTTGGCCCGGACGCCGGGTTCACGGGCTGCGCCCATGATATTGACGATGCCTTCCGTAATTTCGGGAACCTCGGTTTTAAAAAGATTGATCAGGAAATTCGGATGAGTTCTCGACAAAAGGATCTGAGGCCCACGCGTCTCATACAAGATGTCGAGTATATACGCCCGGATCCGGTCGCCGCGTCTGTAAGATTCCCTGGGCACCTGTTCTCTGACGTGGAGGCTGCCTTCGGTATGTCCCAGATTGACGATGATGTCTCCCCGGTCAAACCGTTGAACGATGCCGTTGATCAGTTCTCCCTTCCGGTCGATAAAACTGGCGTACACCGCGTCTCTTTCCGCATCCTTCATCTTTTGGATAATGACTTGTTTGGCGGATTGCGCGGCGATTCTGCCGAAGGTGGAGGTGTCCATTTTCGTTCCAAGACTGTCTCCGATTTCGCATTCCGGATCAAGTTTGTATCCCTCCTCCAAGGTGATTTGGAGATCCGGTTCGGTAATCTCCTCAACTACCTCTTTAAACTGGAATACTTCAATCTCACCGACCTCTTCATCGTAATTCACCTCGATGTCGATTTTATTTCCAAATCTCTTCCTGGCGGCGGATTTCAGTGCCTCTTCAAGGGCTTTGATCAGGACGGTGCGATCGATTCCCTTGTCGCGGCTCACTTGGTCAACGACACGTTTGATATCTGCGATAAACATCAGTTTTCTCCATGATAGTTCACAAGCCGGGCCTTTTTAACCAGATCCAAAGGGATCTCTATGCTCTTCCCCTCAATTTCCATATTGATCCGGTCTGCCGTCAAGCCCATTAGCGTACCCGAAAAATTCTTTTGACCGTCAATCGGTTTGACCGTCCCGATTTTTGCCCGATGGCCTTTGAAACGGACAAAATCTTCCTGTACGGACAGCGGGCGATCGGGGCCGGGAGAAGAAACCTCCAGATGATAAGCGGCATCGTGTTCCAGATAAACATCCAGCAGATCACTCATTTGTCGACTGATGGCCACACAGTCGTCTAACCTGATGCCGCCTGGTCGGTCGATATAAACGCGAAGCATTCTGCCAGCACTTTCCCGCTGGTATTCCACATGTACCAGTTCTACCCCCTCGGCTTCACATAACGGTTCGGCGATCTCCCGAACCTTTGCTGCAATTTTTTTCAGCATCTCCCCGGTTAGGGGCTGTCCAGCGGAACCGGATCGGGTTTTCCTGCTTTGTCTTTTTTTCGCGTTCATGTGCCGAAACCGATTACCTAAAAAAATAAAAAAACGGGCTGAAGCCCGTTTTCTTGCGTGGATGCCTTTCGTGTAGCCAGAAACGTTACCGGTTCATTAGACCAACCATCTGAAAAAGATTAACCTCAACCTACACATTGCCGTGCCCTTTGTACCCTCGCAAAAAAAATCGCGCTGAATGGAGCGGGCAACGAGATTCGAACTCGCGACACCAAGCTTGGGAAGCTTGTACTCTACCAACTGAGCTATGCCCGCCCATACAAAAGAGCTAAATATGTTAATGAAAAAGGTTTGTCAATCATTTTCCGAAAATAAATCCCGGTCTCAACCCAGCAGTTTTCTGATACTCTTAAGCTCTTTGCGTATCTCCGCCAGAGGGATTGTTCTCTGATGTTGCTTTTTCGTGGCGGCTTGTTCTTTCAGATACTGTTTGGCGCCCTCAATGGTGAATCTTTTTTCATACAAAAGCTGTTTGATCCTAAGAATCCGCTCCACATCCCTTTTGCGGTAGAGACGCTGTCCCGATGGGGTGCGTTTGGGGCGAATGTTTTTAAACTCCGTTTCCCAAAATCTGAGAACATAAGCCGGAACGCCGACGATCTTGCCGACCTCTCCCACCTTAAAGTAAAATTTGTCAGGCAGCGCCTGTTGTTGGATGGTGCGTTCTTTCATCTTCAGTCAAACCCTGCGTGTGAGTCGGTGTTACAGGGATCAGGCGGGCAACCCGGCATCAAACGCATGGATGAGGCGTTCGGTTATTTTTTCGTGCAGCGGATGGATCTCTTCATCCTCGAGGGTCTTTTCATCTGACCGGTAAGCGATTCGAAAAGAGATACTTTTTTTATTTCCAGGTATCGGCTTGCCCTGATAAACATCAAACAGGTGAAGGGCTTCCACCAGACCTTCTTTCTGGGAAGTTACGTGTTTTAACACGCTGACACTTTCAATATCCCTGTCAATAATAAGGGTTACGTCTCTCGCCACCGATGGAAATTTTGGCAGGGGCCGGGCTTGCCTGGCATCGGGTGTGAGGCTGACCATCCGGTTGAGGTCAAGCTCGAAAATAAAAGCGGACTGCTTCAGGCCGAAATTTTCCAAAACTTGTGGATGGATTTCGCCCACGAGCCCGATGCCGGTATCTCCGGAAAAAATATTGGCGGTGTGCCCCGGCCGGGTATATCGACAGGAATCGGCGGAAAGGGATGTGAAAACAAGATCCTTCAGATTCAATCCCCCGATCAAGCCTTCGGTAACGCCCTTGATGTCAAAAAAATCGCAATCCGTATCTTTAGTATGCCAGGATGGGTCGCTCCGCAGGCCGGTCCAAAGAGCGGCGATCATTTCCCTTTCATGAGCAGGGCTGTTTTGTCCGCCTTGCCTATAGATTTTACCCACTTCAAATATCCGCTGGGTTTTTATCTGTTTGGATAAGTTGCGGCCCATGGTGGCCAGCAGGCCCGGTAACAACGAGGTTCGCATTACGGCTTGTTCTTCAGACAACGGATTTAATATCCCGATGGTTTTTCTTCTGGGATCGTCGGACCGGAGCTGCAGCTGGTCGCAGGAATGACGGTTTATAAAGCTGTAATTAATGGTTTCCGTAAAACCAAATCCGGTCATCAGCCGCCTGAGGTGGTGTCTGCAGGTCAGTAGCTTTGACGGCTTCCGGGTCTCTGACGGCATCACCGGAAATGTTGTCGGGATATGGTTGTACCCGGAGAGGCGGGCCACCTCCTCCATCAGGTCCTGGGGCCTTTCCACATCCACGCGAAAAGAAGGCGGTGTCACCTCCAGCACATCGGTTTCCCCTGGTGTGACGAAAAATTCTATGGATTCCATCAACTCCCGAATTTGTTGTTGATCCAGGTCCGTACCCAGGAGCCGGTTGGTATCGGCAACATTCAAGTGGATGTTCCGCCGGGGAACGGGTGTGGGATACTCATCGATCAAACCTTGAACGACCTTTCCTCCGGCGAGCTGTGCCATCAGTTTTGCCGCCCGGTTCAACGCTTTGACCGTGCCTTCCGGATCCATACCTCTTTCGAACCGGTGGGCCGCTTCGGTGTGAAGCCCCAGTTTTTTGGAGGTCCTGCGGATGTTGACCGGGTTGAAATAGGCGCTTTCAAGGAGTACGGAGGTGGTGGTGTTCTCGATTTCAGAGTTCAACCCCCCCATCACGCCACCGATGCCCACCGCTTTCTCACCGTCGCAGATCATCAGGTTTTCGGAAGTCATGCAGCGCTCTTTTTCATCCAGAGTGGTGAACACCTCTCCATCACCGGCGGTTTTGACGATGATCCGGTTTTCCGCCAGTTGATCGAAATCGAAGGCATGCATGGGCTGGCCGGTTTCCATGAGCATAAAATTGGTGATATCCACGATGTTGTTGATGGGCCGCAGCCCCACCGACAGCAATCGATCCTGTAGCCAGAAGGGTGAGGGCGCCACCGTGATCCCCGTTATCATCCTCGCGGAATAACGAGGACAAAGATCCGGTGCCTCCACAGTGACCGAGGTGAGTTCTGAAATCCGGTCTTCGGAATCGGTCAGATCAAAATCAGGGTATATCATTTCCGTTTTCTGAATGGCAGCGACCTCCCGGGCCACCCCGATGATGCTGAGGCAGTCCGGCCGGTTGGGTGTCAGGTCGATTTCCAGAACGGTATCCCGTAATTCAAGTGCTATTGCAAGCGGTGTGCCGATTTCCGTGGTATCATCGAGGACCATGATACCCGAAGGATCCGTTCCCAGTCCGAGTTCCGTCTCGCTACAGATCATGCCCTCTGAATCGACATTCCGGATGGTGTTTTTCGCCAGGCTTGAACCGTCGGGAAAGAACGTTCCCGGCAAGGCCAGGGGCACGTGCTGGCCGGGGTTCACGTTGGGTGCGCCGCATACGACGGACAGTGTTTTCTCTCCGATGTTCACCTTGCAGATCTTCAGTCGGTCCGCATGGGGATGGGCCTTGACTTCAGTGACGGACCCAACCAGAACGGTGTCCAGGTATTGATATCGATCCGTGACGGATTCGATTTCCAGGCCCACCATGGTGAGCGCCGCCACCAGCTCTTCTACGGGCATGTCGATGGAAACATATTGGCTTAGCCAACTCAAACTGACTTTCATGTTAAAACTGCCTTAAAAATCTAAGATCATTGTCAAAATATTTTCGGATGTCATCGATGCCGTATTTCAGCATGGCAATCCGTTCCACCCCCATGCCAAAAGCGAATCCAGTGTATCTATCCGTTTCATATCCCACGTTTTCAAACAATGCGGGATGCACCATACCGGACCCCAACACCTCCAGCCAACCGGTGCGGGAGCAGACCCGGCATCCTTTTCCCCGGCACATGACGCATAGGATATCCACTTCTGCACTGGGTTCGGTAAACGGAAAAAAACTGGGGCGAAACCGCAACGAAGTCCGGTCGTCGAACATCTGATGGACGAATGCGGTGAGGATCCCCTTGAGGTCGCCGAATGAAATCTTTTCATCCACCAACAGGCCCTCCACCTGGTGGAACATGGGCGTGTGGGTCAGATCGGAATCACATCGATAGACTTTTCCGGGAGCGACAATGCGAACTGGCGGTGGCTGTTTTTCCATAACCCGGATCTGGACCGGAGAGGTATGGGTTCTCAGGACAACGTTATCCGATACGTAAAACGTATCCTGCATATCCCTGGCCGGATGATTTTTCGGTATATTCAGGGCCTCAAAATTGTAATAGTCCGATTCGACTTCAGGGCCTTCGGCCACGTCAAATCCCAAGTTCCCGAAGATATCGCAGATCTCTTCACTGATCAGGGTGATGGGGTGGAGCGATCCCACCTGTGCCGTTCTCCCGGGGAGGGAAACATCGATGCCCTCTTCCGGGCTGTCCTCCAGGGTTTCCAGTTGCGCGAGCTTTGCCTTGAAAGCCTTTGTTAATGCCTTCTTAACCTCATTCCCCTTTTTGCCGGCTTCGGACCGCTCCTCGGTTGGAAGGGCCGAAATATTCCTTAAATAAAGGGTCACCCGGCCTTTCCGCCCCAGGTATTGTACGGAAAGGCGATTGATGTCCTCGCTGTCGGAAGCGGTATTGAGTTCAGCCAACGCCTCTTTGCGTATCTGATCGATGCTATTTTCCACGTTCATTTCTTAAAATGGGGGTTTTCAGAGAGACAGATCCTGCTCTGAAAACGATTTGCGGGATGGCACCCGGAATTTCGGAGCAATGAACATGCCCTTTTCCATTGCTCCGGAATTCCGAATCTATTATTTGCCTATATGTGCTGGGATGCCAGATCGGCGATTTTTGTAAACCCGGCAGGATCGGATACGGCCATTTCGGCTAGAACTTTACGGTCAAGTTCAACTCCTGCGCCTTTCAGGCCATGTATGAATTTGCTGTAAGACAGATCGTTAAGGCGCGCGGCGGCATTTATCCTCGTTATCCATAATTGACGAAAATCACGTTTCCGGGCTTTCCGATCCCGGTAGGCGTACATCAATGCCTTGTCTACGGAATCCGCGGCGGTTCGATACAATTTGCTGCGACCGCCACGATACCCTTTGGCCAGTTTTAGTACTTTCTTTCGGCGTTGTCTTGCCTTGAAACCTCTTTTAATACGCATTTTTTTATCTCCTTATGCTGCAGGTGCGGGATATCGATTCCCGCCCGGTCATTATCCAATTGAGATATTAACCGTTGGGAAGCAGCAGCCTAACTTCTTTGACATTGGTTTTATCGATAATATTGCTCTGACGGAGTGACCGTTTCCGTTTCGTCGTCTTTTTTGTCAGAATATGACTGGCATGGGATTTAAAGAAAACAAATTTCCCGGTACCCGTTTTTTTGAATCGTTTGGCTGCGGCCCGGTTGGTTTTTATTTTCGGCATTTCAAATTCTCCTTGTTGACAATTGATTCTGTGTACAACCTCGTGCGTCTCTCCATATGAAGCGATATGCCTGATATGAAGTAGAGAATGAACAGAGAAACGCAAGCCGCTGTACGTCATGAATGTTGTTTCAAATGCAGATGGCGTGGGCTTTCGTAAACTGAGGCCCACGCCACTTGCTGAAAGCTTCGTGACGATATTA